>CAYRYY010000011.1:0-16438 GCA_964428715.1 uncultured Gammaproteobacteria bacterium | reverse complement strand
GGGATTGCAGTCGTGATATAAAACGTTTGTTTTGCAGTGCTTGCCTGCGCCTGTGCTTCTGAAAATTTGTCGTGCATCAGGTAAGTATACCGTATGAGGTGTAGCTTTACAAATTATTTGTGCCTAAATCCTAGCTCTATCAGGATTATGACCAGTATTAGGATTGCTACATATAAAATATTAAAAAATCCTATAAATTGAAGAAAAAGCACGGAAAGTATAAATAGTGCCAAAAGTGTTCCAAGACGTATATTAATACATATAAAAGTTAAGATTGAAAAAAGAAAAATAGATAAAAGCATAAAAAAGAAAAATACTGGGGAAAGCGCAATGGATCCTACTTGGGTATTCATAAAGGGATCAACAAAAAGAATAAAAAAGACAAGGGCTGCAAGAGACACAATGGCTATAAGAAAGTAGGGTAACACTTTTTTTCTTTTTCGCATGAAATAATTGTACCAGAACTAGCGGTAGGAGTTAATTTCGTCTCGTAATTTTTCAGCCTCAACTCTTGGAGACTCTGCAAAAATAATCCCGCGAGAAGATGATATGATGAGTCCTTTTTTGTTTGCCTTGAGTCCATTTATTAAAGTGTTTTCTAAGTCTCCTCCCTGAGCCCCAATACCTGGAATTAAAAGTGTCAAATCAGGGGCAGCAATTCTTATAGTTTTTAATTCTTCAGGATGAGTTGCGCCTACAACTAATCCGCAGTTATTATTTCCGTTCCAATTTTGGCTTACAAGTTGTGCAATATGTGTATGCAGTGCACTATTATTTATTTCTAAATCCTGTATTTCACCAGACCCTGCATTTGATGTTTTGCAAAGTATAAAATTTCCCTTGTCGGTTTTGTCTAAAAATGGTTTTAAAGCTTCGTAGCCCAAATAGGGATGAAGTGTCACCGCATCAACTTTCAAGTAATCATAAGCAAATGATACATAGCCATTGTTTGTGTTTCCTATGTCAGCTCTCTTGAAATCAAGAAGTACAGGAATTTCAGGATATTGCTGAGAAATATACTCACAAGTCATTTTGAGTTCAGTTATTCCCTGTGCGCCGCGTGCTTCATAAAATGCAGAGTTGGGTTTATAGACACTAACAAGATCATAAGTCTCATCAATGATTTTTTTATTAAAATCAAATTGTGGATTTTCAAGGGATTTAAAGGTCTCTGGTAGTTTTTCAAATTCGGGGTCAAGTCCTATGCACAGCAATGAATTGTTTTTCTCAATTGCTGCATCAAGTTTTTCAAAGAATGTCATGTGATTGACAGTATATCAAAGAACTGTGATTAAAGAAATTAGAAATGTGGTATCATACTCATATGAAAACCCCATTCTACGACCCCTTAAAAACCTATGAAGAAAATTTTACATCTGGGCCATTTGGTTCATTTGCAGATGGAAAGGTTTATGAACAAAACGGGGAACCAGAGAGTGAAGTTTTAGGTCATAAAGTTTTTCTGCCGTTTGGAATTCCTCCGGGGCCTCTTCTAAACGGGCGGTATGTGAAGGCAGCACTTGATAAAGGCTTTGATGTAGTTGTGTACAAAACAGTTAGGTCAAGAGAATATCCTTCTGCTTCCTGGCCTAATGTTTTAGCTGTACATCCGAAAGGCAACCTAACTTTAGAAATGGCAGACAAAGGATTAATTGCTGATGAAAATTATACGACACCTATTTCAATTACAAATTCTTTTGGTGTACCCTCTTTTAATCCTGATTTTTGGCAGGCAGACATGGCTGATTCCATAAAACATGCAAGGCGCGGACAATTAGTTATTGGAGGATTTCAAGGAACAACAAAGGGAGGAGACGTCAAAGCTTACATAGAGGATTTTGTTTTATGTGCGAGGCTTGTGAAAGAAGCAGGTGCTCCTGTGCTTGAAGTAAATTTGAGTTGTCCCAATGAAGGTACTGCTCATTTACTTTGCTTTGACACAGAGCGTACGCAACAAATAATTGACGCAATTAAGAATGAAATTGGTAACACACCACTTATTATGAAAATTGCTTACTATGCTGATCAGAAGCAACTTGAAGATCTAATTGACCGCACGGGAAAGATCATTGACGGTGTTGCGGCCATAAATACCATACCTTCAAAAATTTTAAATGCAAACGGAGAGCAGGCGTTGCCAGGGCAGGGAAGACTTGTGGCAGGTGTATGTGGAGAGCCAATTAAATGGGCAGGGTTGGATATGGTTCATAGATTAAAGAAATTAAAAGAAGATAAAGGTCTTACGTTTGAAATAACTGGAGTAGGTGGAGTTACAACTCCGGAGGATTATAAAGCATACCGCAAAGCAGGGGCAGACGTTGTGATGTCTGCAACGGGTAGCATGTGGAATCCAGAGCTTGCAATTGAAATTAAAGAAGAAGTAAAAAATAGCTCTTAGTTTTGTTTTTTTGAATCGAGGAATTTTTTACCGTGTCCCACCTTCGTATTTATAGGTACTCCCTTTTTGCACAGCGGACATCTTTCAGCAGGCCATGTTTCCACTGGTAATTCTCCAAGGCTCATAAAAGGTGCACCTACCGTGTCTCCATTTACAGTTTTAGGACTTCGGTTCACCATAACAATAACTGCAACTACTCGTCCTCCAGCAGCCTTTACAGTATCTACAACTTTTTTAACAGATCCGCCAGTTGTGGTTAGGTCTTCAATAACTAAAACATTTTTGTCAGCAACATATTTGTCATAGCTTCTTGTAAATACTTGATTTTTTGATTCATCTTTTTCTGTATATATTCCAAGAATTTCTTTGTTTTTTAGAGAAGATAAGTGATACGCAGTCCAGGTTGACAAAATAATTCCTCCTAATGCAGGACCTACTACGACATCAATATCTAGGTTTTGAGCCTTCTTTGCAAACAGCATTCCTACTTGAGACGTTTCTTCAGTATGTGGATATAACGCATCTTTATTAATATAGATGGGCATATGAAGTCCCGATGTTCCTACGAAGTGATCATCTGTTAACACAGCTCCAACTTTTTTTAAGATTTCAAGTACATCCATGTTGATTGATTATAGCGCAGGTTGGATTACACGTCCAGATCCTGGATCTGCTAAAATTTTTCCATTTTCAAATACAGTATTGCTCTCTATCACTACTTTTTTGATTCTTCCCTGCATTAGCCATCCATTGAATGGTGACCATTTACATTTTGTAAAAAGCTTTTCATTATTAATCTCATACTTTTCATTCATGTCAATTTCAACTTCTGAGTTTATGTTAGGAATACTAAAAATTTTCTTAGGACTTTCGTAGCACAATCTTTTAATGTCATCTATCGTTAATCTGTCCTGATTAACTGCAGTAAGTAGTAGTGGCAGTGTTGTTTCCAATCCTGGAACGCCAAAAGGTGGATTGTCGCCTTCTTTTTCTTCTTTTGTGTGAGGTGCATGATCTGATTCAATAACGTCAATGCTGTGTAAATTCTTCCAGAGGAATTCAACATCATGTTGTGATTTTAGATATGGCTTCATTTTTCCAAAGCCGCCTAATTTTTTTGCATTCTCTTGAGACAGAAATAAGTGATGAGGGGTTACGCCACAAGTTATGGGTAGTCCTATTTCTTTTGCTTTTATAATCTGCTCCAAGTCTGATGACAGGCTTATGTGACAAAAATGCGTTGATTTTTTTGTTTGTCTTACATTTTTTATTACTTCTGAAATAGCGTCATCTTCTGCATGAACTAAAATAGGCCCAGCATTTATTGGCCATGCATCATAAATATTCTGGAGTTCTTCTGAGTTAATTAAAAAATTTCCTGTTGTTTCGTTTAAATATAGTTTTAATCCAAACACCTTATCTTTTACTTTTTCAAATTCATGTAAATTGTTGCCTAATGATCCAAAATGAAAGCCAATATTTACAATACTTTGAGTTTTTGCAATCTCCATTTTTTCATTTAGTAATGAAAGGGAAGTAATTGGAACAGAATTATTGGGCATATCTATAATGGTTGTAAAACCGCCTGCTGCAGCAGCTGAAGTTCCGGTTAAAAAGTCTTCTTTTTGTGTTTGTCCGGGGGTTCTTAAATGCGTGTGAACATCAATTAAACCGGGGAGTATGATATTATTTGACATATTCATTCCAAGATTTTACTTCTAAATCGGTTAACTTATATTCTGTTAAGGCTTTGATATATAGATCTGCATTTTTTCTGTTTGTGATAAGTCTGATGTTGTGATCAATCGCTGCTCTTCTCATAATATATCCATCGTCTACATCTTTTCTTACTTTTGCATCAATGATGTTTATTGCTAAATCAATTTTACCTCTTCCAAAATAGTCAAGAATATTAGGATTTTTTTGCTCATGAATTTTATAAAGACGTTTTGCTTTGATGCCGTGAAACTTTAAAAATCTTGCTGTTTTTTCAGTTGCGTATATAGGTACATTTAAAGTTTTGAGTAATAGCGCGCTGTCTAAAAATCTGATTTTATTGTCTTCAGTTCCTAATGATATAAATATTCCTTTTTTAGGAATTACACCATCCACCGATAGTTCTGCTTTCAAGAATGCTTCAGTTAATGTATTTCCAAATGCCGCCGCTTCTCCAGTGGATGCCATCTCAACCCGTAGTAATGGATCAGCCCCCTCAAGTCTGGAGAAAGAAAATTGCGGTACTTTTACTAAATAGGAATTTGGATAAGGAATTTTGTAAACCTTCCCTTTGTTGAAGAATGCATCCACAATAAGATGCGCTAAATTAACTCCTGTTGCCTTTGAGATAAATGGAAAAGTTCTGGACGCCCTTAAATTTGCCTCAATTACATGAACCCGCCCTTCACGTGCTAAAAATTGAATATTGACTGGTCCAGTTATGTTTAATTCTTTAACAATTTTGCATGCAATATCTATAATTTCTTTTTCGTAATGAATATATAATTGGTGTGGTGGATAGGCAATTGAGGCATCTCCACTGTGTACTCCTGCATTTTCTATGTGCTGGGAAATTGCATAAGACAAAATTGTGCCATTTTGCGCCACACCATCCAGCTCAATTTCACGGGCATGTTCTATAAATTTACTAACGGTAATTGGGTAATCTTGATTGACTACCGTTGCCTTTTTTACAAACGTTTTTAAATCATCTTCGTTGTAGCACACACTCATTGCGTCTCCTGACAATACATATGAGGGACGAATTAAAACAGGATACCCTACAGTTTTTGAAAAGGATAGAGCGTCTTTTATGTGCTTAAATTCTCTCCAAACTGGCTGTGAAACAGACAGTGTATCAAGAAGTTTTGAAAATGTATTTCTGTCCTCGGCTCGATCTATGTCGTGAGGCTTTGTGCCTAGAATTGGAATTGCATATTCATCAAGCTTTTTTGCTAAATTATTTGGAGTTTGTCCTCCAACTGATACAACAACACCAAAAGAATCCTCAAAGTCATAGATATCGAGCACACGCTCTAACGTTAGTTCTTCAAAGTAAAGCCTATCGGAAATGTCATAGTCAGTTGATACAGTTTCAGGGTTGCAGTTTATAATGATAGATTTTTTTTTGTACTTCTTGAGAGCCATTGCTGTATTGACACATGTCCAGTCAAATTCTACAGATGAGCCAATTCTGTAAGGACCAGAACCAAGCACTATGACCCCATCTTTATTTAGCGGTTCTATATCATTGTGTTGCGCATGGTAGGTTGTATAGAGATAGTTTGTTTTTGCAGGAAATTCACCAGCTAATGTGTCAATCTGCAGGATGGAAGGTTTAATGTTGAGCGATATTCTTTTTTCTCGTACGTTTTTTTCAGTCATTCCGCAGAGTTGAGCAATGCGAATATCTGCAATTCCTAGTTTTTTATAGGAGAGCATTGAATCAGCACTGAATTGTTTATCTGCTTGAAGAGTTTTCTCAGCCGTTACGATATTATCAATTGCATGCAAAAACCAAGGGTCAATTCCTGTAAGCTTATGAATGTCTTTAACAGATATGTTTTGCTTAAGCGCTTGTGCAATTGCAAAAATACGTTTTGGTGTAGGTGTTTTTAGAAAGTGTTCAGTGTTTTGTTTTGAAGATAGATTGCCATGTTTTGGAATTGAATTGTCAGTGACACCATTGTTATTAGTTCCAAGCATGCGTATTCCTTTTTGAAGAGCCTCTTCAAATGATCGTCCTATGCTCATGACTTCTCCTACGGATTTCATAGATGATCCAATTTTCTCCTCAACCCCTTTAAATTTTTCCAAGTCCCACCGAGGGACTTTAACCACTAGATAATCAAGTGCTGGTTCAAAGCAGGATTGTGTGACTAACGTTACCTGATTTTGAATTTCAGTTAGTGCCTTTCCTAATGCCAGCTTGGCCGCTACATATGCCAATGGATATCCTGTGGCTTTGGATGCGAGGGCTGAGGATCTCGAAAGTCTTGGATTCATTTCAATTACTTCATATTCTAAGGCAGGGGAATCTCCCTCTTTTTTTTGCGGCTTAGGATTTAGTGCAAACTGTACATTACACTCCCCAATAATATTTAAACTTCTGACAATTTTGATGGAAATATCTCGCAAGTATTGATATTCATAATTGGTTAATGTTTGAGAAGGTGCCACTACAATTGATTCTCCTGTGTGAATTCCTAAAGGATCCATTTTTTCCATGTTGCAAACAGTTATGCAATTATCAAATTTGTCACGCACTACTTCATATTCAATTTCTTTCCAATGATGAAGGTATTGTTCAACAAGTACTTGTGGCGAAAAAGAGAATGCTGCAGAAACTCGTTCTTCAAATTCTTTTTCTGTGTAACACACACCAGACTTTTGTCCACCTAGCGCAAAACCAGCGCGTACCATAACAGGCAAGCCTAATTCTTTCATAATTTTTTTAGCTTGTACCATGTTGGATGCTGCATGGCTTGTTGGTGTTTTAACGGCAATCTTTTTTAAGTGGTTTGAGAATTTTGCGCGGTCTTCGGCGATTATGACACTTTCAACCGATGTTCCTAAGACTTCTACTTTGTATTTTTCAAATATTTTTTTCTTATATAAATTCATTCCGGCATTAAGTGCGGTTTGTCCACCAAACGACAAGCTGATTGCATCTGGTTTTTCTTTTTTAATAATCTCTTCAATGAAATACTCACTTACTGGTAAGAAATAAACAGTATCTGCCAAAAATTCTGAAGTTTGAATGGTTGCAATATTTGGATTAAGCAAGACTACATGAATTCCTTCTTCTTTAAATGCTTTAATTGCTTGGGATCCAGAATAATCAAACTCTCCGGCTTGTCCAATCTTGAGTGCGCCAGAGCCTAAGAGCAAAACTTTTTTATTTTTTATTTCTTTTTTTTGCATAATTATTTTACTTTAGACAAAAATTCATCAAATAGCCATTCTGTGTCATGTGGTCCTGGATAGCTTTCTGGATGAAATTGTACTGACATAAACGGAAGGGACTCATGAATTATCCCCTCATTTGTATTGTCATTTGCATTCACAAACCACTCCTTAAATCCATTTGGAATTGTGCCCACCGCAAATCCGTGATTTTGCGTAGTTATATAGCATCGCTTTGTGCCAACTAATACGCAGGGTTGATTTTGACTTCTATGTCCATACTTTAATTTATATGTATCTCCTCCAGCAGCTAAAGCCAGTAATTGATTTCCAAGACATATTCCAAATGTGGGAATCTTGTGATCTAGCACTTTTTTGATTATTTCAATTGTTTTAGTGGCTAGTTTTGGATCTCCTGGTCCATTTGAAATCATTACGCCATCTGGTATGAGATTATGTTCAAAAATGTCATAATCCCAAGGAACAGTGATAACTGTGGTATCTCTTTTAAGTAAACTTTTTTCAATATTGCGTTTCGCACCGCAATCAAAAAGCACTATTTTCTTTTTTCCGTTGCCTTTTGTAACTGGCGTTTTAATAGACACGGTTTCAACAAGATTTTCTAAATTAGGATCGTATTGTTTTACATCATTAGCGGATGAGTTTATAAGTATTTTCCCAAGCATGGTGCCGGTAGTTCTTAGTTTTTGTGCAATAAATCTAGTGTCTGAAATCTCAAGCCCAGGGATTCCTTCCTCTTTAAGCCAGGATGAGAGGCTCATGTTTCCGTGCGGGTGTGAATATTTGTCTATATAATTACAGACAATAATCCCCTTAACATGAATCTTGTTGCTCTCAAAGAATTTTTTGTCAAATATTCCATAATTTCCAATAAGTGGATAAGTAAATACCAAGATCTGTCCTGAGTATGATGGGTCAGTCATACTTTCTGGATATCCAACCATGCCGGTTGCAAAAACAATCTCGCCAGAAGTTGATACTTCTTTTCCAAAAGACTGTCCCTCAAGACGTGTTCCATCTTCAAATAATAATATTCCTTTTGTCATGTGATTTTGCCAAGCAGGAGAGAAAGCAATGCCATTCTAGCATATACCCCATTTTTCATTTGTTCTGAAAGATATACTGCGTTTGGATTTTGATCTACTCTAGTATCTATTTCTCCAATTCTGGGAAGAGGGTGCATAAAGATTGTATTTTTTGAAGCAAATTCAGAAATAAGTTCAGGCGAAAGAACAAAAGAATGTTTTAATTTTTCATATTCACTTGCATTATTAAATCTTTCTTTTTGAACGCGGGTCCAGTACCAAAAGTCAGCGTTTTTTGGAATATCTTTTATTTTGGTAATTTCAACTAGTTTAATGTTGCTTCCTAATTCATTAAACTCATTTTTTGTTAATTTTAATTCTTCAGGCGAAAGTAAGTATAGAGTGTTATTTTTAAACAAAGATAAGCCGCGGATGAGTGATTTTACAGTTCTGCCGTTTAACATATCACCAGTTAGTACTCCTGTGAGATTTTCAAGCTTTTGTGTTTTGTCAAAAATTGTGTATAAATCAAGGAGAGTTTGGGTAGGGTGTTCATTTGTTCCGTCTCCTGCGTTAATAACTGGAACAGATGCAGTATCTGCTGCAATTTTGGCACTTCCTGATTCGGGGTGTCTTAGTATAATCAAATCAGAGTAGCTTTGCATAACGTGAATTGTGTCTTCCAAACTTTCTCCTTTTGCAACAGATGAGGACTTTGTGTCATGAATTTCTAAAGTTTGAGCACCTAATTGCTTGGCGGCAGCAGCAAAAGACGAAAAAGTTCTGGTTGAAGGTTCATAAAAAAGAAGAGAAATAATATGTCCTGATAAAAGATTTGAAGGAGTGGCATTAATGCGTAGAGATGAGAGTTTTTTGGCAACTTGCAGCACTTTTTCAATATCTGTTGGTGTAAATTGATCAAGTGATACAATGTCAGCACCTTTAAAATTTCCTGCAATTTTGTTATTTGTTACCATTTTCACAAATCCTGCGTTTCTCGAGTTCAACTTTACCAAAAATAGTGTTTTTTAGCAATGATTAAACGTATCCTGAAAGGTAAGAAATATCTTTTACTAAAAGGTCAGGATGTGCATTTTTAATGATTTTTTTATCAAATCCCGTAAGCACGCCAACTGTTTTAACTCCTGCGTTTTTGCCCGCCTCTATGTCAACTATTGAGTCCCCAATCATTACAGCGTTTTGAGCCATTTTCCCAAAATACTTTAATGTCATATGAAGCGACTCGGGATGCGGTTTTGCGTGTGTTATGTCATCTCTAAAAAGTTTGTAGTCTATAAGACCGTTTAGTTGCGTATGCTGTAAAAGCTCTATGCCTGTATCTTTCGTTCTGGAGGTAACGGTCGCAATAAGGCCTCCCCTTTCTTTAAATTTTTTCAACGTCTCTACTGCGCCAGAAATAGCTGACACCGTGTGGAGAATTGAGAGTTGATTGGAAGAGAGTCGTTCATGGAGCAACTGTCCGTCTATGTGCGGAGCAAGGATTTTGAATATATCTCTTGCAGGGAGAGTAATGTTTTTTCTCAACTCTTTTTTGGTAACTCGTATTTTGTGGGTTTGAAGTGTAAGAAGGTACGTTGATTCAATGAAGCTAACGGTATCAATAAGTGTTCCATCAACATCCAGTATGAATACATTTGTATCTTTTAAAAAATCCAATTTATTTACTTCAGCTTTCATTACAGGGATTATACCAAAATAAGGTCTTGACATGAATTAGCAGTCATGATATAGTATTGCTAATTCACATTTTTGCAAAAATGAAATATGTATGACTTAACGCCTCGCCAGGTAGATATTTTAAAACTGATTGTAAAAGAGTACATTGACAATGCAGAGCCCGTAGGATCAGAGACACTTGAAAAAAAGCATGACATTGGTGTGTCGCCTGCAACCATTAGAAATGAAATGGCAAACATGGTAAAGCTGGGATATTTATCCAAGCCGCACACGTCAGCTGGTAGGATTCCCACAACAAAGGCATTGAAGCTTTACATAAACGAGTTAATGAAGGAAAAGGAAGTGTCCGTTGCAGATGAAGTACAGGCGCGTGAACACATATGGGACTATCGGCAAAATGAAGACAAGTTTCTGCGTGAAATAACCCGGGATTTGGCAGCTAAAACACATTCATTGGCTGTAACAACAACTGATGATGGTGAAATTTACTATGCAGGGTACGCGCATATACTGGAAATGCCTGAGTTTTACGATATAGATATTGCTAAAAACTTGTTGACGATTTTAGATAACAGTTCATATTTTGAGATGATTGCAAGGCGTATTGAAAACGATTTTGGAATTTTCTTAGGAGATGAATTAGAGCAGGAGATGTTTAGGCCTTATAGCTTCATTTTCTCTAAATTTGATACAAAAAGCCATTGCGGCGGATCAATTGGAGTAGTAGGACCTGCACGGGTTAAATACGACTCATTAGTTCCAACCGTCAAGTTTTTTGGAGGACTTATTGAGGATGTTGCAGAATGGTAATATAATAGGTAGTTATGCTGTTGCTATGGATGACAAAAAGATAAAAAAACAAAAACAAGACGAACCAGAACAGGAAGTGATTGTAGAAGAAGAATCGGAAACAGAAGCAGATGGTTTAGTAACAGAACTTGAAGAAAAAAATAAGAGTCTTGAGGATCAGCTAAAACGGGCAGTAGCCGACTATAGAAATTTAGAAAATAGAAACAGAGACGAAAAACTAGAATTTATTAAATTTGCTAATAAAAATTTAATTGAACAATTATTGCCAGCCTTTGACACACTATTATTAGCTGAAAAATATACAGATGATCAAAATTTTAAAGTAACAGTAAAGCACGTTTTAGAGGTATTAAAAAATGCAGGAATTGAGAGGGTTGAAACGCAAAGTAAGGATTACAATCCTGTTACCATGGAGGCAATAGAGGTAGTTGAGGGGGAAGAGGACAAGGTAGTTGAAGAGTTACAGCCAGGATTCACTCTTTTTGGGAAAACCATAAGGCCTGCAAGAGTTAAAGTAGGAGGTAAGAAAGAATAAGGAGCTTGTATGATGTATAAAATGAATCTTGAATTTTTTTTATACATAATACATACTACTTAATACAATATACAAACAAAAAATATGTCAAAAATAATAGGAATTGATTTAGGAACAACAAACTCATGCGTAGCCGTTATGGAAGGCGGAGCGCCAAAAGTAATCTTTAGTGCTGAAGGGCGCAATGTTACACCATCGGTCGTTGATCCAATTGACCGCGTTGTGGGAGATGTGGCAAAACGTCAAATGGTATTAAAGCCAAAACGCATAATCTTTTCCATCAAAAGACTCATGGGCCGCCGTTTTAAAGACAAGTCAGTTCAAGAAGACTTGAAGCTTTTGCCATATACCGTTAAAGAAGGAAAAGAAGGAACCGCAATTGTTGAGGTAGAAGGCAAAACATTTACACCTCAAGAAATTTCAGCTATGATTTTGCAGAAATTAAAAACTGATGCAGAATCATATTTGGGAGAGAAAGTAACTCAGGCAGTAATTACAGTTCCAGCATATTTTGATGATGCAGAACGACAGGCAACAAAGCAAGCAGGGGAAATTGCGGGACTTGAAGTGTTGCGCATTGTAAATGAGCCAACAGCTGCTGCACTTGCCTATGGATTAGACAAAAAACACGCTCACACGATTGCAGTATATGATATGGGAGGCGGAACATTTGATGTTTCAATCTTAGAATTAGGCGACGGTGTATATGAAGTAAAAGCGACAAATGGTGATACTCATTTAGGTGGAGATGATTTTGATCAAAAGATCATTGGATATCTTGCCGATGAGTTTAAGAAAGAAAACGGAATTGACTTGAGATCTGACCCTCAGGCGCTTCAAAGACTTAAAGAATCAGCTGAAAAAGCAAAGATTGAGTTATCAACTTCTCAAGAAGCAGAAATTAACCAGCCATTTATAACTCAGGGACCTAATGGCCCACTTCATTTAACCATGAAGCTAACTCGTGCAAAATTAGAAGACATAGTTGGTGATCTAATCACTAAATCATTTAAGCCAGCGCAGGACGCACTAAAAGACGCAGGGCTTAAGGCATCTGACATAAATGAAGTAATCCTCGTAGGAGGTATGACTCGCATGCCAAAGATTGTTGAAGAGGTAGGCAAGTTCTTTGGTAAAGAGCCTAACAAATCTGTTAATCCTGATGAGGTTGTAGCAATTGGTGCAGCAGTTCAGGCAGGAGTATTGGGAGGAGACGTAAAAGATGTACTGCTTTTGGATGTGACGCCTTTAACACTTGGAATTGAAACGTTGGGAGGGGTAGCTACTCCATTAATAAACAGAAATTCTACAATCCCTACTAAAAAATCACAGGTTTTCTCAACAGCCGCGGATAATCAAACACAGGTAGAAATCCATGTAACTCAAGGAGAGCGCCCAATGGCCGCAGATAACAAATCACTTGGAAGATTTGTGTTAGATGGAATTCCACCAGCACCTCGTGGTGTTCCACAGGTTGAAGTAACGTTTGATATAGATGCGTCTGGAATACTCTCAGTAACTGCAAAAGACAACGCAAGTGGCAAGACTCAAAGTATAAAAATTACTGGAGGCACAGGTCTATCAAAAGACGAAGTAGAAAGAATGACGAAAGAAGCTGAGGCAAATGCTGAAGAAGATGAGAAGAAGAAAGACATGATTGAAGTTAAAAACAGAGCTGATTCGCTGATCTTTACAGCTGAAAAATCACTTAAGGATTTGGGAGATAAAGTGCCAGCTGAGATGAAAACAGACGTTGAGAGTAAAATCTCAGCATTAAAAGAAGCGCTCAAGGGAGATGATAAAGCAGAAATTGAGGCAAAAACCTCAGAATTGTCAGAACATTTATCAAAAATAGGCGAATCTATGCAGCAGCAGCAACCAGGAGGACAGCCTGCAGGTGAACAGCCAGGTGAAGCACCTTCATCAGATGACACAGCAAGTACTGATGCAAATGAAGAAGCGACTGACGAGAAAGATAAGAAAGCAAAAGAAGAAGCTGTTGAGGGTGAAGTAGTTAACTAATATGAAATACAAGAATTTACCAATGCCTACGCGAGACATCCCTATGGGATGTCATTTGCGTGGGATGATGTAAGCTAGAGTTGAAAGTTATAAAAATACAGACCTCCCACAAAAGGGGAGGTTTTTTTGTGCTTGAAAGGAGGTGATTTCTATGAGAAAAGAACAAATGTATGGTATGGGAATGCCTGGACAAAAAGATTTAGGAGCAATTGGTGAAGGAAGACGGATCCAATCAAGTCAAGGAAAAAAAGAAGAAAATACTAATCGAAAAAATTCCCGTCAAAGATATAGGGCAGAAAGAAGAGAGGTGTTTTTAGCAGGGAAAAGAGGGCGAGGTAGATACATGTTGTAACTACAGGCTCTCAGATTGAAAGGAGGTGAAACGTATGATTAATTATGATGATTTTGAAAAAGTAGATATTCGTGTTGGTAAAGTAATTGACGTTCAGGATTTTCCGGAAGCCAGAAAACCTTCTTATAAATTAACAATAGATTTTGGGACTACTATTGGGATTAAAAAATCCAGTGGGCAGTATACAAAATATTACAAAAAAGAAGAGTTATTAGGAAAGTTAGTGCTTGGAGTGGTAAATTTTCCAGAAAAGCAAATTGGTCCATTTCTGTCTCAATGCTTAACACTGGGTGTGCCTGACGATGAAGGGCACGCAATACTTATTGAGCCAAACAGGCAAGAAGCAGTAATTGGAGGAAGGTTATTTTAACGTATCAATTTTGCCGTTTAAAATTGTAGGTTCCATGGCGGAGATCTCGTCATAAAATGGGTGAGTTTTTGAGATTGCGTGTAATAAATATATTCTGATGCCAGAATTAAATGCTATTCCCATTTCCATGAGTGCATTTCCGCCTATGTAGCCTCGTATTCCATTTTTAGTTTTATTTACAACTAAAATTGCCTCAGACTTCAACTCTTTTTTAAAATGAAGCCTTATAAATCTTCCTTTGTCTTTTATTGTGATGCTTTTTCTAAACGCGTGAGGGTCAAAATTATCTTTCAATTTCATAAGTAATGCAGATTCTGGGTATAGCACTTTCCAGCCAGTGTTTTCCAGCTCTTTTCCAATTTTTAATACATCGGGATAAAATGACATAGAGGAGCAAAGAGTAATAGTTTTCATGTGGCTATTATAGCTTAAAAAGATTGTGTAGTGTAAGTTTTTTATGCTACTATAAATGTATATGGCTGCAGGTGTACCGTGTTCAATTAATGAAGTGGCAACAGACTTTGGGTGCCTACCCAATGAGCCTGTTCCTTTTATTACAAAATTCTATGGGATAGGGCTGGCTCTGATTGGTGGAGTAGCCGTGTTGTTTTTAATATATGGAGGATACACTGTCATGACTTCGGCTGGCAGACCAGATAGGTTACAGAAGGGAAGAGAATATATATTTTACTCTATAGCAGGTCTTATTTTGGCCATTTTTGGATTTGTGTTTATTGAATTTATCGCAGGACCCGTATTACGTATTCCGGGTTTTGAATAACTATGAAAAAATTCCTGCCCATCGTATTCGGTGTTTTTGTTTTTGTTACGTTCTTTGTTGTCTTTGTAAATTCAGTAGATGCGTCTAACGGTGCACCCCCTCCCGGACAGCAAGTTGATGATGCAGGAGACACATCTCGTTTTGTTCCAGATTCAAATGTAACATTTGTTGGAAAGTCAGCTGATCGTGCGCGTCAATTCTTAGACTTAACGCTGCGTAATTATGATTGGGCATGTGTAACCCGCGACCCAGATGATCAAACGTGTGATAATAGTGGCAATCCTCTTGAAACTTTCTGGGCTACAATTAGAAATATCATATACGCAATTCTTGTAGTCGTGGTGCTTGCTGCTGCATTTATTATGATTGCAACACGCGGTAGGAGTTTAACTATAACCAGGTTTATTCCCCGATTTATACTAATAATTGTTTTAATAACCTTCTCATTTTCATTAGTTCAGTTTTTGTACCAAGTGGCAGATATTATCCAAGGATTCTTTTTACGCACTGGTGAAGGAGCAGCTCGCCACATTATCTCTACCCGTGATCTCATATTTATAGGTTTTGATTATAAGAACTTTACAGGGCTGCGCCTTCCTGGTCCGGAAAATGATGAGTCTGCATTTATGACATTACTGCTTGTGCGCTTGACCGCCATTACATACTATGTCATGACTGGAGTGTTAATTGTTAGAAAGATAATCTTATGGTTTTTTATAGTGCTTTCTCCTGTTTTTCCGCTTCTATTGTTTTTTAAAGTAGTCAGAAACACAGCAAAAATCTGGATTGGTGAATTTTTTAGATGGCTGCTTTACGGACCGTTATTTGCGATTTTCTTAAATGGACTAGTTGTTTTGTGGAGCAGCAGTAAGGGAATTCCTCTTGGATTTGATTTTACATCCCCTGGAAAGGTTCCTGGTGTCGTAGATGACATCGTATATCCTACTGCTGTGAATATTTTAATAGGTGGCCCTGGACAGACAATAGACATTACAAATTCTGCAAATCTTCAAGACACGTTTGCGCTATATGTTGTTGCTCTTATTATGTTGTGGGTAGTGATTATACTTCCATTTATCCTGCTTAAAGTATTTTTGGATTTTGTAACCGGTTCATCTTTCCAAAACAGTTCAGCATTTAAGCAAATGTGGAACAAGGTGTACCCAGTAAAGCCCACTCCACCTGGTCCATCTAACCCGCCGCCAGCAGGTTCCGGACTTGCTATGAAGCTGCCTTTCATGACAGGAAATGCTAAGACTATTGCAGTTCCTGGGAGTACATATAAAAGTACTGGGCTAGCTCGCGAGATACCATCTTCTGCAAGTCTTGGAATTTCAAGATCAGTTCCGGCAATTGCTCGTGTTCCTGAAAATATGCGCATACTGCAGCAGGCAAATTTGTCAGTTCCAAAACTTACTGATATTGCACGCTATGAACGCACAATTGAAACGCGTGACACATCCAAGATTTCAGAAGTTACACGAATTAAAACATCTCTTGAAAGGATTTCAAATCCAAATATTG
>CAYRYY010000010.1:0-20408 GCA_964428715.1 uncultured Gammaproteobacteria bacterium | reverse complement strand
TGGTTAAGTTGCCGCCGGAGGTAATTCTTTCAGTTCCAGCTCCTCCACCAGTGTTCAGTGATCCATCAATATTTACAAAACCTGAACCATTTAAAGGAGCAAGTGTAATATTTCCAGAAGTTGCACCTCCTATGGTTATATTTTGATTTGCTGTTGTAGATATTGTTCCGCTAGCGGTAACATATGTTGCCCCATTTGTCCCAGCAGATATAGAAGCAACAGGAGTTCCAGAATTAACATTAAGAAACCCAAATCTTGCTGAGGCTGTTGCGGTTCCACCAAATAATACATCTTGTGTAGAGTTTTTGGGATATAAAATTCCATTCACGCTGTCCCAAAAATTTATTGCTGGAATTGAACCTGGATCAATCCAAGATAAACCACCTGAGCCATCATTTATTAAAACATACCCTGCTCCCTGAGAACCTGGCCATGTGTAGGTAAGACTATTGAACTGAGTCGTTCCAATATTGGCTAGATTTCTAGATGAGTCTAAAACCTCTATCCCGTTTGACTGTAAAGATGTGCCTGATGAAAGATTTATGACATTACTTGATGCAGTTATATACGTTGATGATATGTTTGCTATATTTGTTAGATTCCCTAAGCTATCAATTCTTTGAGTTCCTGCTCCAGCTCCAGTGTTAATACCGGTTGTTCCGTTTAAGACAGTGCCCGTAATAGTATTAGCGGTTGCAATAGTTCCAAAGCCTGAAGCAATAGATCCTGAAACTAATGCTCCAGTGGTAGTTAGTGATGATGAGGTAACTCCAGTACCGAGTGTTGATGAAGATAATACTGTTATTCCGTTAATTTGATATGTCTTGCCAGATGAAAGAGTTATGTTTCCAGTACTCGTTACCGTTCCTGAACCATTAAAAGGAGAAAGCGTAATATCTCCTGTTGTATCCCCACCCAATGTTAACGTTTGATTTGATGTGGTTTGCAATGATCCGTCATAAGACAAATAAACTCCTTGACCGTTTGATGCAGATAAAGATGCCACTGGAGCGTCGTTTGCAATATTTAACACTGCAAATCTTGCAGATGCCGTGGATGTTCCACCTAAAACTAGATCGAGTGTCTGAACCCCAGTATAAATAACACCATTATTCACAACCCACTGCTCTGACCCCAATTGACAAGTTCCAAATCCCGTAACAATTCCTCCTGTTGTAGTAACACATGATGCACTTCCCTGAGTGATACCTGCTACCCCATTTGCATAAAAAGTTGTTCCATATACATTGTTAAACTGAGCAGTCGCTGTACCCAAATCTACCTGCTGATTTGTACTAGGAGCAACCGAGGAACCAGCAATCCCATTAAGAGGAGATAAGATTATATTTCCCGTAGTACTTCCTCCTATGGTTAATGCACTTGAATTAGCGGTTTGAAGACTGCCGTTTGCTGTGAGATATGTACCAACTCCACTTGCTGAAAGAGATGCGGTTGGTGTCCCGCTATCAATATTTAAAACTGCAAATTTCGCAGAAGCAGTGGACGAACCACCCACCAGAAAATCAACTGTAGAGTTTTGAGGATACAAAGCGCCACCTATCTGATCGAAGTAATTAATGCTTCCACCACCTGCATTAATCCATGCTAAATTACCAGAGCCATCTGATGACAAAACATATCCGCTTGCAGCAGCATCACTTCCCGGCCAGGTATAGGTAACTCCGTTAAAAGTAGTTGTGCCGGATACTGCCAGTGTCCCTGCAACATCTAAGGTGGCTGTTGGAGCAGTTGTTCCTATTCCAACGATATAAGAAGTACTAGTAGGATATAGATTGTTACCAGAAAGCGTCCATCCAGAGTCTGGGGCTGAACTTCCACTAATGGTTATAGTATTGCTTCCTGAGTCGGCAGACAAGGAAATTCCCCCTCCAGCTGAAAATTTTATCGTGCTTCCAGTAAGTGTAGTACTTCCAACCTCAAGTCCTGTTATTCCAGTTGTTGAAGATGATAATGTGTTGCCGGAGATAGTGAGTCCTGAACCAAGTAAAATTGCCCCACCAACTCCGCCAATGGATGAAACGCCAGTACTGGATATAACTGGATTTTGCCCTGGAGTAATTGAAATTCCTTGTCCAGCAGTAATTGAATAAATCACATTTCCTGCAGTTAAATTACCTGTTCCGATATTTAAATCAATATTGTCGCCATTTATATCTTCATTAAATTGAGAACGGATATTAACTGAAAAAACCCCATTTGCTGAAGTTGCGGCCAGTACTTCCTGCTCACTTAGCTCCGCGCGCTGCTGAGGAGTAAGATTGGCAAATCTTTTTTGAGCATCCGTTGCATAGGTTGGGAGAGGTGCTCCATCTCTTTGTGCATGTAAATCTCTGAATACGGTAAAAGCTAATACGCCAACTGATAAAAAGATAACCAATCCTAATCCAGCAACTGCTCTTTTATATTCTGGAATTTGATTTGGAAAATGAAGCCCTCCTGTTCCAGTTGGTTTTGGTGATCCAAATACTGTTTTACGTGTTGGAATATATGCAGAAAAAGAAGAAAACTGACCCATGTGCTTTAGCATGTAGTTCTTTTTCCAGAAGGACGCCTCCCCCCCTACCCCCCCTCCATTTTTGGGGGGCGTCAAACTCTCTGCGGTTTGAGGCGGAATAGCAGCTGGTGCATAGGTGCTTGCTGGAGCAGCAGGAAACTCAACTGCAGGTTTCACAGGAGCAAATAAGTCATAATGCGGACGGGCTGTTTGATTTTTACGTGCGGTTAAATATTCACGAATTTTTTGAGGAGAATAAAGCCTTTCTCCGTTTGCGTCTCTTTCAGCTAAATTCACACCGCGCTCTTCTAGCCTTCTGAGGGTTGAAACGGAGACGGATAATGCGATGGCTGCTTCGGATATGGAGAGTGGACGGTTTCTTTTAAATTCGCGAAGTTCAGTTTTTGAGAAAAATCTATTCTTCCCATCTAGCCTCACTGACTTTAAAGTGCCCTGTTGATCCCAACGCCTAACAGTGTCAATTGACACGCCAAGTAGCTTTGCTGCATGGCTAATACTAACAAAATCGTTTTTATTGGGCAGATTGTCGGACATTGAATTTTAGGGCAATAAATTCTGCTTGACCTATGTATTGATTAGTCAATGCATAGATGAAACCTATATCCATTGAATCATAGTTTTTCACGGCTTGTCAAGTACTTTCTAGCCTTTTTTTAGGATATTTAGGTGGTTTTTGAATAAGTTTGTGCATCAATTATTCTGTATTGCTTGTTTTATCAGTATTTAAAATTATTCTACAATAATAATTTTGCTAGACTTTTCATGGTCAAAATTCTTCATACAAAAAAATACAAACTTGACTAAGTAATGCCTAGATGTTTTAAAAGAATTGATAACACAATCTATTGACTCTCATTTACGCACAAAATATACTGACAGTAGCTTTTTAAAACCAACAACTATGCACTACCTGTCCAAAATCATTCTTGTATTTATTCTTTTTAGCTTCGTGTTTGCAAATTCTGCCTTTGCGCAAAATATTTTCCCTGGTGTTGCAAGCTATATAAAAATCTCAAACCAAAATGTCCGCAATGGTGACATAGTTGCGACAAATGGGCAGAATTATATCTTGGCAAATGAGGAATACAGCGCCCAAATTGCAGGTGTTGTGGTGCTTGACCCAGCAGTATCTATTGACCTAACGCAAGACGAAAATGCGTATCCGCTTGTGTCCACTGGCAAAGCGTTTGTCAATGTAAATACTTCAAATGGTGACATAAAAATTGGAGACATAATCACATCTTCATCAACTGCAGGTGTTGGCATGAAAGCAACACAGCCAGGATATGCCATCGGAACAGCTCAGGAAAATTATAGCGAGCAAGATACAGCGAGAGTTGGAAGTATTTTAGTATCTCTTGATACACAATTTGCGTATCCTCCAGCCCCTGGAAGCGGTGGCTCAAGATTTCTTGAGATATTCAATTTGACTGCAGCTGCATCCTACCAGCAGCCGAGTGTTTTTATTAAATATGCAATCGCTGCCATGGTGGTAATTGTGACTTTCGTCATAGGATTTTTCACTTTCGGAAGAATTGCAAGCAATGGAATTACAGCATTAGGACGCAACCCTTTGGCTGCAAAAATTATTCAGGTTGGTATAGTTTTAAATGTTTTGATTGCTTTAGCTATAGTCTTTTCAGGACTCTTCTTGTCTTATCTAATAATTAGACTGTAGAATAAATTATGGACTTACAAAATTTGTTATATGCACTTTTGGGATTAATACTCGTACTCTGCTATGGGGTGCTTTTCTTGGCTTATAAAATCTCCAAACAAAACAAAGTTATAAATCAGCCAAAAGAAAACTATGGAGCAACTCTTGAAATCATTGAATCGGCGCAAAAACAGGCAAACGCGATTGTAGAAAAAGCTGTCGACTCAGCCAAGCACATATTGTTTGAAACTGAATATGTAAAACAGGATATAACCAAAGAAATGCAGGATAGTTTGTCAAAAGTTGCTGAAGAAACTATCAAAATGGTCCAAGGAAGAAGCGCTGAGTCAGATAAAGAATTTAGAGCTGTGGTTGATGAAATCAAGCAAGATTTTGCACGCGAAGCAAGTCAAAAATTATCAGCTATTGAGAAGATTGCAACTGACGAAACGAATGACTTTAAAGAAATCTTAAGACGAGAAACACTTGGTTCTCAGGCTATAATCGGCAAAAAAATAGGAGATGACTTTGCTGATGTGCAGCGTGAAATTGATGAATATAAAAAACTGAGATTTGCCGAGGTTGACCGCAATATAGACGGGATTGTAAAACAGGTAGTTAAAGACACATTGGGACAATCTATTACAATTCCGATCCAAGAAGACTTAGTTGTTGCAAGCCTTGAAAATGCAAAAAAAGTAGGACTATTTAAAAACTTTGAGGAGAATACTGTGAACTCCTCCACTCCGCCTGCATCAGAATTCGTATTACCTGAAAAAGCAGCAGAGGAGGAAAAACATGCAGCCTAATTCTCCAGCAAATAAAATTTTTGACAGCATCTATACATTTTCAGAACTACAACTTTTCTACAAAGAAATAGATACTATCGTATCATCGTTATTTAAATCTGAGGGTCAAACTGAACACACAATACACGAGATGGTCAGCCCAGAAAAAGCAGAACACATTCTGGAATATCTACATACACTTTCAATTGATTTAAAAAATCCCGTAGCTGTTCAGGAGACACTTTTGAAACTTAAGGCGCTTGGTAACCAAATCCCTGTGGTTCATATGACATTGGCTTTTGAGCCCACAAATACAGTCTTGAAAAGTATAAGCTTGTGGTTTTTAAGACGCGAACAAAAAAAAGTAATTCTTGACCTAACTCTTGAAAGGCAGCTTTTAGGAGGAGCATTTATATCCTACGACGGATTATATAAAGATTATACGCTTAAAACAAAGCTTGATAAGTACTTTAGCAAAGAATACGACAACAAAAATAACACAACACAGATAAGCTAATATGAATCCTTTTGAAACACAGCTACAAGAGATTAAAGAATTTGGAATTATCCAAAGCATAGTGCATCCCATTGCCTTTGTTGCAGGACTTCCTGGAGCATCTCTAAACGAATTGATCATGTTTGAAAGCGGAGACTTGGGACAGGTTTTTTTAATGGAAGAAAATTTAGTTCATGTACTAGTCTACTCCAGCACGCCACTCAAGGTCGGCGGCAAATGTACGAGAACAAATAAGTTCCCAAGCATTCCTGTAGGTGATGAGCTTTTTGGAAAAATAATTGACCCATTAGGTAATCCATTTTCAGAGTCCGAAGAATACACGAGACCAAAAGAAATTCGCGAGCTTGAAGTGCACCCCTTAGGAATTGGAGCACGTAGCAGAATCAAGGCGCCATTCTTAACGGGAGTGACAATAGTAGATATGATGGTGCCTCTGGGTAAAGGACAAAAAGAGCTTATTATTGGGGACCGAAAAACTGGAAAAACGTCTTTTCTGCTTACTACCATTAAAAACCAGGTAAATACCGGAAGCATTGCAATCTATGCAGCCATTGGAAAGAAAAAGGCTGATATTAAAGCAATACTCGACTACTTTAAACGTGAAGGACTGGAAGACAGGGTTATAACCATTGCAACATCTTCATATGATTCTCCAAGTCTTATATTTCTTACACCATATGCAGGCGCAACACTTGCAGAATACTTTAGAGATAAAGGTCAAGACGTGTTGCTAGTTATGGATGATCTCTCCACGCACTCAAAATTTTACCGCGAAATTTCACTCTTGGCAAAACGTTTTCCTGGGCGTGATTCCTACCCAGGAGATATTTTCTATACTCATGCAAGACTACTGGAACGCGCTGGAAACTTCAAACACAAAGAATCAGGAAAAGATGTATCAATTACTATGCTGCCGGTAGTAGATATTGTAGAAGGTGATTTTACGGGCTTTATTGCCACAAATTTAATGGGTATGACAGACGGACACATTTTCTTTGACTCCAATGCATACTACCAGGGAAGACGCCCTGCGGTAAACTTTTCTCTATCCGTTACCCGTGTTGGAAGACAAGCAACTCCAAAACTTTTAAGAAGTATTAACAGAGAGCTAACGGCATTTCTGACACTATATCAAAGGATGCAAGATCTATCTCATTTTGGATCAGAATTAACAGATGCTGTAAAACAAGTTTTAAGAACTGGGGACGTGATTTACAAGTTTTTTGAGCAAACTGATGATGTTATTGTTCCACCCTCAGTTCAGCTTTTGATGTTTGCGATGCTTTGGCTTAAGCTTTTTGATGACACTACTCTTCTTGAAAGTATCTCAGACTACAGAGACAACCTCATCATTGCACATGGAGAACCTGCCAACAAAGAATTTTTTGAAAAACTTGTGCAGGTAGATATATTTAATGATCTTCTGGGCGCAGTCTCAAAAAACAGAGAAAAACTGCTTACTATTGCAACACGCAACATGAATCAGGGCGCACAACCTAATTCAAATCAACAAACCTAATATGATAAGTAAAAACTATTTAAATACACAAAATCAGATGCTGGGGACATTGCGTACTCTGGCAGAAGCTTATGAACAAATCTCAGTTATTAGAATGCAGCGCGTAAGAGGCTCCGTTTTAACCACGCGTGATTTTCTGGATGGTCTGGCTGATATCTTTAAGGATGTACAGCAAAGCTATAGAGATGAGGTAGAAGATCTTATCAAGCATCACAAAAACTCCAAAGAAAGCCTTTCCGGACTGCAAAAAAATGGTAAAACAATCGCTATCCTCCTGTCCTCAAACAATAAGCTATACGGAGATATTGTAGCTCGTGTTTTTCACCTCTTTATTCAGGATGTAAAGAAAAATAATTATGACGTCGCAATTGCCGGAAAGGTCGGACGCGTTATGTTTGAACAGCAAAATTTATCAAAACCATATCTTTATTTTGATATGCCTGATGAGGATGCTCAATTATCTGATGTTGTACCTGTTATTAAAAAAGTGGCAGAATATCAAAAGATTTATGTGTATTATGGAAGATTTTTAAACATAGTATCCCAAGAACCCGCAATATCAGAAGTTTTGGGAGATGGATCATTGCTTGATAAGCCGACTGCTGGAGACACAGAAAAACATACTCCTTACTTCTTTGAACCTACGCTTCGCAAAATACTTGCGTTTTTTGAAACTCAAATGTTTACATCTGTTTTAAAGCAAGTTGTTGACGAATCTGAATTGTCTCGCTTGGCATCTCGCATAAAGTCTATGGAAGACTCACTTAGTACAATAGAACGCGAACAGGAACAGCTGCACAAAACAGAGCTAAGAGCAAAAAGGATGGTGGAAAACAGCAAGCAGCTGCAAAGACTCTCTGGAATTGCATTGTGGCAAACAAAATAACTATGGAAAACAAAGGAACAATCGTTAGTATTTTGGGACAAATTGCGGAAGTATTATTCCCAGAAAATCCCCCATCTATTCATGATGTGTTAATTGTGGAAGAATACCCTACGGTACAACTAGAAGTATGGGAATCAGCCACATCTACCACATTTTACTGTATAGTTTTGTCGCCTGAAAATAAACTAAAACGAGGCATGAAGGTAATTAATACAGGTGCGTCAATTACTATTCCAACTGGAAATCAGGTTTTAGGACGCGTTCTGGATATTTTTGGAAATCCGCAAGATGGAAAACAAAAGTTTGATAGAGCTATGAGTGATCCAATTTTTTCCAAAGAGTTACCTTTTGATGATGTTGTTCCGCCTACTCAAATTCTTGAAACTGGTATTAAAGCGATTGACTTTTTTGCACCACTTTTCAAGGGTGGCAAAGCTGGAATTTTTGGAGGAGCTGGAGTTGGAAAAACCATACTACTTACTGAGATTATCCATAACGTAGTAATACTTAATAAGTCAAAAAGTGTATCAGTTTTTACAGGAGTTGGAGAACGTGTACGTGAAGCTCAAGAACTTTATGAAACACTTGAGGAAAGCAAAGTGTTACCTCAAGTAGTGCTTCTGGTAGGTCAAATGGGAGAAAATCCTGCGGTGCGTTTTAGAACTGCCTTGGGAGGCGTCACTATGGCTGAACATTTCAGAGATGAAGACTCAAAAGATGTTTTGTTTTTTATAGATAATGTCTTTCGTTTTGCTCACGCTGGATATGAACTAGCTACTCTTATGAATACTATTCCTGGCGAGGGTGGATATCAAGCTACACTCACATCAGAAATGGGACGCTTTCATGAACGTCTTGTTTCCACTAAAAAAGCTGCTGTAACAACTATTGAGGCCGTTTACGTACCATCTGATGATAATGCTGATCCAGCTGTTCAGGCAATTTTTCCTTATCTTGATTCCACTGTAATACTTTCGCGTAATTTGTACCAGGAAGGGCGTTTTCCAGCCATGGACATGCTATCTTCTACTTCATCTGCGCTCAATCCTAAAACTGTTGGAGAACTGCATTACAGAACACTCCTGGAAGCGCAAAACATCCTTAAGAAAGTTGTATCCCTGGATAGAATCGTGTCCCTTATTGGAGAGGCAGAATTAAATCCAGTTGACCAGCTTATCTACAAACGTTCACAGCTTTTGAAAGGATACTTAACCCAAAGCTTTTTTGTTACCGAATCCCAAACAGGAAGACCTGGAAAGTTTGTAAAGCTTTCAGACACAGTACAGGATATAAATGATATAGTAAAGGGTAAGTATGATACATTTGCTCCGGAAAAATTAATGTTTATCGGAACTCTAAAAGATGAAAAGCTAGGCTAAACATATCATGGATAATTCGCAAAATAATACGCCCCCTTCCACCCAATTAACCCCTACTATCCGTCCTTCAAAAACATTTGGAGATATAAAAACTGAAAAAAATAAAAACCCAAACGTGCTAGATGTGGAGATAAGAAGCCCTGATAAGATGGTTTTTAAAGGAGAGGCTCAGGCAATCTCAAGCAGGAATGAAGTTGGCCCATTTGATGTGCTTCCGCAGCACGAAAACTTTATATCTATTATAAGCGGCAAAATTACTGTATGGACTGGAAAACATCAAAAGCAGGAGATTGAAAGTGAAAGCGCAATTATGAAGGCTAAATCAAACATTGTACGAGTGTTTTTAGGAGTTGAATCGCTCAATAAAGAAGAAAAGATACCTGAAAATCCGGGTCTTAAAAAACCTCTTTTACCAAAAACTGACGAAAAAACTAATCCTGCAGAAAAGTGAGCCTTTTATCTGAGCCTTCTGTGGGATTCGAACCCGCGACCTGCTGTTTACAAAACAGCTGCTCTACCGCTGAGCTAAGAAGGCTGATTACTTTCTCTTTTAACTTTGTTTTTCAAATTTAATTAGAGATACTCTTGATGCGAGAAATTATTATAACAGACATTTATCTTAAATAGAATACAGTTCGCAGGTGCGCTCGTTTTCAGAGAAAACGCGCGCTGCGGCCTGCCGCAGAGCGTATCCCACAGAAGGCTCCAAACCCACTACTCCTCTTTATTTCAGATTTTTTTAATACAAAAAGAAATCCGCTTTTCTGCCAAAAGCAAATATATACTCTTTTGCCCTTGTGTGAAGATGGGCAGATGAATTTGCAGATATTCGGGCTTATATCCGAATATAGGTTGAAATGTTTTACAAATACCCTTGCAAAACAAGTTGTGTCTAAGACAGATTGTGTTTAGGCAGTCGAGAAGACACAGCTACATTTAACGCGGCATCACTAACCAAAACTCAAATACTTTAAATACGTTCTTATGTTTCTTTTTAAGATATTTTGTAAAAGCTTTCATGGTGTAAGTCTTAAGATTCTTGTGAAAATATTTCTTAAGTTAAAATAGTTAATCAAATTTTGTTAACAGTTGTCAATAGGCAAATGGGTTAATTTGTATCATTTTTGTATACAGAAAAACTGTGCTATTTGAAGCTAAATTATGGCTAATTTTAAAAAACGTGCAAAATATATTTTACACCACTCTTTTAAAAAGGCTGTGTGAAAACAACTTAATAAGTAGTGATTTTAAATAGAAATGAGGAATCAATTATTAATAATGTGGGCGAAATGGGGTGGATTGAGAAAAAGATACAGTGTTTGAAACTGTTGTAGACAAGTGTCTACTCTTTTAAACAATCCACCCCGGATCGCACCCTGCATCAGAATTATCCGACAAATTACGAAGCGATTTCGCGGTGTCGAGATAAATCCCAATGTATAGTTCTTGCTAGTTGCGAACAACCCCAAATGCCCAGACCGAGAAGGCAGGACAATTGAAATCCTTGCGGATCTCGAAACCTTGGAAGGTAGCGTCGGCTGTGCGCGACGGGATGTGGTTGCGGCAAGCAGCCATCAGTGCGGTACCGTAGTTGCGATAAGCCCAAACGTTGGATCCCTCGGTTGAGGAAGATGCTGCTGCACCAACCACGAGCGTGATCCGCTTGGCTTCGAAGTCTACGACTTCGCGCATAACACACGAGCCCGGCGTGATGCTGTTAACGACAGTCCCTGAGGGGATTTCAGCATCCACGCAAACTTTACCGCAACCAGGCGATACCACGATGTACTCGCGGAATGTGGGATCTGCCTGACGGGCGGAAACTACTTCGCATGCAGCTGCACGTGTCTCAGCATAGCTGGGGTAGCCTGCCCAGGCGTTGTGATCTTTGGTCACAGTGAAGGCTGCTTGCAAGCGGCCGGCTGTGATATTGATCACTTCATGCTCGGAGCTAATAACTTCCGTTATGGCACACGTGCCTGCAGGAAGAGTCACTCCTTGAGAAACCGCATTATCTGCAGTCCCAGGATTATAGAACGTACCACAGTCTGATGAGGACGGCGGAACGATCGGGGCGGGCGGCACGGGCTGAGACGGATTGCCATTGCAATCGATCGGAATGACAGAAATTGTGAATCCAGCGAATGCCGAATTTGAGCTCCTGTCAGGAACGATGATGCTGCAGGCTGCGTCTTGTGCTGCTTGTGCGTTTGGATATCCGCTCCAGGCATTGCGTCCAGTGTTGGTCGCAGTGAAGTCGGAAGGAAGGCGGCCAGCCGTGACAGTAATGGTCTTTGCAGACGCATCAATCACTTCTGTGACTCCGCAGTTCCCTTCGTGAACAACACCTCCAGCCTGAACCGGATTGGCGTACTCCCCTGTCGAGTTGCACTCGATGGGCAGAGCCTTGGATTCGGTGGCTTGGAAGCCTCCGAAAGCTGCTATGGCCAAGATGGCCAGGATAAGTGCGCGTTGCACGCGGTGCCTCCTTTAAGGCTGAACTCCGATCGTGAACTTCTGCGTTACCTCGATGATCCGAGATCTGACTCATACGCTGTTCGAATGAACTACGAACTTAATCCGGCGTAGCCTTCTCCTCAGCGATCTGCAGCGCAGCGCAGTTTCCACCCGGAACGGGTACGAAAAACTCGCTGACAACAGAGCGCGTGTGGTAGGCTTCTTCGCCAGGGTTTCGGATCAGGAGATCGAAGACGATCTGGAACTTGGAAGCACATGCTCCACCATCATCCACAAGACTCTTTTCCGTGAGCCGCTTCTCGTTAATTCCGCCGCCGCCGTACCCGCTGTAGTAGAAACTCCAACCACTGATGAGGGTTTGAGAGAATCCTTCTATGGCGAATACATTCTCATAGTGGTAGGGCGGGACGATAGAGAACCCAGGCTGAAGGCCACCGTGGATGGAGTCATCCATGGAGTCTTGCTTGAGACCGTCGATGCCTTCCTTTCGAGACTTGATAGACACATCAGCGTGCATGTGCTCTACCAGAACTTCGGGATTGCAGTTGGGATCCATGTTGGACATCTCCGCGCGCATGTAAAGCGTCTTTGAGTCCGTGATCCTCCACCCGACAGTGGTATACTCTGTTGAGTACTCGACGCGTAGATCAAAGCACTCTGAGCCCAGATTGAACGTCTGCACAAGCTTGCCACCGGCAAGGTCATTGTTCAAGACATCCCTCACGGGCTGATTCAGCGACACATCGTCGGGAATCTTGTCCTCACTGCAAGCGGCAAGAAAGACTGCGGCCAAGATGACCAGGATAAGTGCGCGTTGCACGCGGTGCCTCCCTTTGGCTGAATGGTGATCGTGAACTACGACGTTATCTCTTTCGAGATCTGACTTCCTTGAAATCTTGTTTTTAAAGCTTAGATTACCCTTCGGGCGGTAACCAATTTGAGTCGGTGAACCAGCATGTCACTTTGATGTTATCTCTCGTGCGGGATACTTCCCATCCTTCGTCCCTACGGACCACCTCCAGGAAATCATCTACTTGAAGATTTTCCGTCAGTTGTTGACAGTATTCCTTTTCACTCTCCCTTTCATCTCTGATTGGATCCACGTAGAAGAACTTACCAGCTCCAACCAAAAGGGAAATTACTGCAATGATGGCAAATGAAGCCTTGGTACTAAGCACTGAAACACCAGCTTTCTCAAACTCCGTTCGTATGTTGGCATGGTTATCCAACTTTGCTGCCTTCTATGTAGATGGCTGCCTAGAGCCAATTTTTTTAGCCTTAGATAGCCACCTACATATATTTGCAAGAACTAAATTATTAAGGTGCGATATAAATGTTTTTTTCAAGACGTTCCAAAGCATGCAAATAGCCTTGTTTTATAATGAAAAAATAAAACTTATAAGGATACTCCTGATATGCATTAATCAGAACATTCCATGCGGAAATCATACCATATTTGAGGCTAAAAGTCAATACTATGGGGTTATATATATGAGCCACTTCCGGGATTCGAACCCGGGACTTACTCTTTACGAAAGAGTTACTCTACCAACTGAGTTAAAGTGGCATAACAGCTTTAAATTTTACCACATTTTGATCATGTTATACCTCCTTGCAAAAACAAAATACGCAGTTTATACTAATCCTGCTCTCAGAGTCTTAAGAAAGCGGTATGTTTTCCTCTACATCTTTCCCAATGAGGTATCCGCAAGGAAATGAGAAGCGCTGGCTCTAACCCGAGGGTTAGAATCGCCTTCTTCCTATTAAAAACGTTTGGGGAAGCACCTCTTTCTTTTCTCTGAGGGCATGAATTCATTATTGTAATGTTATTGAGTGAAACGTAAGGAATCTCAAAATCCTTCGCAATCTCAAAATACTAGTTATCTATTCCCTCTTTCATCTTGAAATTTATCCTCTAACCATTCATAGTTTATTTAGCACCCATGGATAAAGTTTTTAATAGAAAATCAGTTGAGAGAATTGCAGAAGCGCCTGCTTACATTCTGGACAAAACAGTAGCTTCTACTCAAAAAATTGGAACGCTTACTATAAATAGACCCATGAAACGGGCTAAACAGTACTGGCAAACACTAGGTCCAGGACTAACCACTGGGGCCGCCGATGACGACCCATCTGGAATTGCAACCTATTCTCAAACAGGCGCCCAATATGGATTTCAATTATTATGGATGTCATTATTTACTTTCCCTTTAATGACAGTTGTTCAGGAAATGTGTGCTCGCATAGGCTTAGTCACGGGACGCGGACTGGCTGCTAACATTCGCCGCCACTACTCACCCAAAGTTTTATATTTTGCAACTATTTTATTAATTGCAGCGAATACATTTAATATTGGTGCCAATTTAGGAGCTATGGCCAGCGCCACCAGGCTTCTATTCCCCTCTCTTGATTTTCTTTTGCTGTTAGTTTTCTTCACGTTTTTAAGCATTGGACTTCAAGTGTTTACGAGTTACGAACGCTATGCAAAGTATCTTAAGTGGCTGGCACTCATCCTATTGTCATATGTATTTTCAGCACTCTCTATTAACCTGAATTTTGGAGAACTTATGAGAAACACATTTATCCCAAGTATTACCTTTTCCCGCGATCAGATTTTTCTAATCTGCGCAATCCTGGGAACCACTATCTCACCATATCTGTTTTTCTGGCAAACATCTCAAGAAGTGGAGGAAGAAATACTCAAAGGAAAAGTAACTATTGCGATGCGTCAGGGAACTGACAAGAAACATATAAAAAGGCTACGGCTTGATGTTTTTTCAGGCATGTTTATCTCGAATTTAGTTATGTACTTTATAATAGCCGCGTGTGCCGCCACGTTATTTAAGGAAGGAATCACCAACATTCAAACATCAGCACAGGCTGCCGAAGCGCTTAAACCAATTGCAGGAAATCAGGCATATTTACTTTTTACGCTAGGAATCATTGGAACAGGAATGCTAGCAGTACCAATTTTAGCCGGTGCCTCTGCCTATGCCATTTCAGAAGCACTTCAGTGGAAAAAACAGGGACTTAATAAAAAATTAAATGACGCGCACGCGTTTTACGGCGTTATTATTTTCTCAATGCTTGTAGGACTCGTATTAAATCTGGTCGGGATTGATCCTATTCCTATGCTTATTTACTCTGCAGTTGCAAACGGAATGATAGCACCTATTATTTTGTTTTTTATAGTGCGCTTATCAGCTAACAAAAAAGTTATGGGAGAATGGAAAAACCACTGGGCAATAACGCTAGTAGGCATTACCACAATACTAATTATGAGCATTGCAGGAATTGCCACTATACTTTCTTTTGTTATTTAGGCATCTCTAGCTCCTGGGTTTATTTGCACCAGTTGCCTCTTCCATGATCCTTTCAGCAGGAGCAATTAGCGTCACGAGTTGATCTATACCGTCACCTTCGGATGAGGGTTTTGAAGCTTCCATGGGTTTTCCACCCACATCAGGCACCTGCTCACTAGGGCCTCCAAAATCAAACTCTCTCCTGGATAAGTCTTCTTGTGGCTCTTCTTCTTTTTCCTCTACTTCACTTGAATTGGCAAGCTGCTCAAGTCCTTCCCGAGGATTACTTCTTCCTATTTTTTCAACACCACCCACAAACCCCTGCACCTGCGATGAAGGCTTTACGGATTCCACAAGTGGAACAGGTTTTACAAGGACCTCTGCTGTCTTTGGAACAGCTTCAGCCATACCCTCAAATGACCCACCAATTGCTTTTCCTGCACCCCCACCCATGCGACCAATTGCTGCACCTATAGCACCGAATATTCCCATTATATTTCTCCCTTCCCAACATAAAGCGCTTTTTCAATATTGCCTTTTTTAATCTCTTCGTGCATTTTTTGAAGTTTTCGGGCAGTTTCAATAGTGTCCGCATCATTCATATATTTTGCGATAAGAGGCGAAATGACTGGATGAATCTGCTCTATCTCAATAAGAGCCTTTAACAACTCCTGCTTATTAGTGGCTTGTATTTGCAGGTACAAAGAAGCTATCTTTTTCCCTTCTTCTAGAGAAATTCTGCCCTCTTTAATATTTAATGTAAGCTGAAACAATAAAGCTGATTCTAACTCCTTAGAAAATTCATCATAAGACATTTCTTGCATAATATAATAATGGAACAATAAGTATATAAAATCAAGTTTACATGCGAATATGCATACCTTATACTTACGAAGTACATGGATATTTTACAGGCTATTATACTAGGAGTTGTCGAAGGGCTCACGGAGTTTTTACCCATCTCATCTACAGGGCATCTAATACTCGCAACCGATTTGCTTCAAATTTCCTCAACTGAATTTGTAAAATCCTTTACTGTTTTGATTCAATCAGGAGCTATTATTGCAGTTTTACTGATCTACTGGCGCACATTTTTAGAACACAAGAACCTAGTACTTAAGGTTATAACAGCATTTATCCCAACTGCTGTCATTGGACTCTTGCTCTATCCAATTATTAAAGATTTTTTACTAGGAAGCACGGCGGTTGTCTTGTGGGCATTATTTATTGGCGGAGTCGTTTTAATACTTCTTGAAATGTACTTTAAACGGGCAAAAAAAGATGAAAACAAACATAATGACCTCTCACTCATCTCCTATAAACAGTCGCTTATAATAGGCGTTTTTCAGGCAATTTCAGTGATCCCTGGAACGTCTAGGGCACTGGCTACAATATTTGGAGGGTTAGCTGCAGGACTGGGACGGCGCAATGCAGTAGAATTCTCTTTTTTACTTGCAATTCCCACCATGTTTGCAGCCACAGCCCTGGATCTGTCTGAATCAAGTTTTAATTTTACAAATCAGGAATGGATGGTTTTGGGAATTGGGTTTACAACGAGCTTTATTGTAGCCTATTTTGTAATTAAGTGGTTTATTGCCTATATCTCACATCACACATTTACTGTTTTTGGAGTCTATAGAATAATTATTTCCATAGCTCTCTACATAGCTATTTATATATTCTAATACTTAGCTTCAGATTTTTATAAATGTTATCCTTTGATCGTTTTTGATATATACATATTTAAGCGAAATTCAGTCAAAAACCTGCAGTATTCCCAGATTTTTATACTAAAAAATAGATCGCACTTACCACCTCTATTCTCTCTTTAAAGCTACAAGTAATTAATCTCCCTTAGCTCCTCTGGCAAACACTCTAAGCAAAAGAAGCAACAAGTTCACGTAAAAGAAGAAAGATCTATTTTGCTATTAACAACCGATAGTTATTTATTTATTTACTATCAGATATTTTTTAACTTTCTAATTTTAACTATTATAAGATGCATAATAAATCCCTATAGTTTAGGCGTGTTTTATGCCCATTATTTGCTCCTTGACAGGTATATATTCTATTTGTTACTCTGTACTTACTTTCGATATAGATACATATACAAAGACACACCAATGCCTACTCAAAACATATCAATAGAATCACTTCCAGATCTACTCACTGTACGAGAAGTTGCTCAATTATTGCGCGTTTCACCCTTGACTATTAAGCGCTGGGGCAAAAGAGGAAAACTTCCTGCAATAAGAATTAATTCCAGAGGTGACCGCCGCTATAAGAAAGAAGCCGTACTCTATCTATTAGGCATACAACAGAAAAGTAATTCGTAGTTTTTCTTGATAAAACAATCTAATCCCTTCTTTCTTGCGCTTCTCATGCTTCATCTCACTCAGCATTCCGGGGCTTAAAAAGGAAGCAGTTTTATACCTACTTGGAATTCAGCAAAAATCCAACTCCTAATTTTTAGAAAGACTATTTTCACACTCCCTTCTATTTTGCGGTATTAAGCAGTTTTTTAATTTTCACGAGCAGATAATAAGGTTTACTATTTTTATGTTTCAGGCTGAAACTTCTCTCTCAAGACGAAAAATATAAATTCAATTAAGGCTAATTGCCTTCTCCATCTCCATGGCTGAACACCAAGCCTAAATAACCACTCTAATCCTACAGTCCTCAAAAATTTTGGCGCACGTTTGACGTCACCAGAAATATAATCAAAGCTGCCCCCAACGCCCATTATAATTTTAGCTGGAATTTTATCTATGTTTTCATAAATCCATTTTTCTTGCTTGGGATGTCCTAGAGCAACAAACAAAATATCCATTGACTTACTCCCAACTTCAATCTCATTCCATGTGTCAGAAGCGTATGAAATAACAAGCCTGGAGTATTTTTTTTGTAAGCACTTGGAGGTTCTTTCTGCTACACCAGGTTGACCCCCAAATAATCCTATAGAATAAAGACTTTTTGCATTTTTTCCGTTGGCTTTTTGCCCACTTATAAGCTCTTCATTTTTGGAATTTAGTAGTGATGACAGCTTGAGCATGAAATCAACCCCTGCAGTCCTATTTATACTTCTTTTGTGAAGAAACTGTGCGGCAAAAGCAACGCCTACTCCATCTGGTAAGGCAACTTGTGCAGAATTAAGTATATTCTTGAACGCTGGGTGTTTTACTGCATGTACTATAATTTCAGGATTGGGTGTTGTTATGAAGACCTTTTCGTCGTTTCTTTCAATAATTTCTGACAAATACTCCAGGATTCTATTCTCATCTGCCTGAGTTACCTTAACCCCTAGTAAATTTATAAATGGTAAAGTATCCATATTATTATAAGTTTAATCATCCAAAAATTGTATTTTTAACCTTATACATTTTTGAACATTTTAATTATACTATAATTTAACCTCAATATCTTTTTCTATAGCCACATTTATAAAGTTTTAATTATTAAAATATAGCATAAAATTATTACATTATTACAAGATTTTGATTTTGTCCCTAATATGGAAATGTTGTGAAAACTGCGTGGAAATAATTTGCTTCGTATTCATACTAGGGGATTAAAATTCTACTCATTTCTATTTATCGATCTTTTGTACAGTTCAAGGTTTTCAAGCGCAACACCTGTTCCTCTGACCACACAATACAAAGGATCTTCAGCTACATATGAAGGTACTCCAGTTTCACGTGTTATGTATTTATCTAAATTGTGAAGCGTGCTTGTTCCACCAGATAATACAATTCCTTTGTCGATTATGTCAGATGCTAACTCTGGAGGTGTAATCTCAAATGTTTCGCGAATTGCAGCCACCATTTGCTTGAGTACTGGTAGTATCGCCTCATTTACTTCTACGTTGCTTATTTCAATTGACCGAGGCAATCCGCTTACACTATCGCGCCCGCGAATCTCCATCATTTTTTTCTCTTCTTTAGGATCTACAAGCGCTGTTCCTATCTTTATTTTTATCTCCTCAATAGTTTGCTCTCCAACAAGCATATTAAACCGCTTACGGATATAGTTGCCGATAGCCTCTTCCAGTTTATTTCCCGCAGCCTTAATTGATTTGTGAACTACAACTCCGCCCAATGAGATAACGGCAATATCAGTTGTTCCTCCACCGGAATCAAGTATCATATGCCCTGTGGCCTGTGCTATGGGGATCTTGGCACCAATGGCTGCTGCCAATGGCTCCTCAATAAGATATACAGCTTTGGCGCCTGACGCCATAGTTGCGTCCAGCACGGCTCGTTTTTCAACCTGAGTTACGCCTGAAGGAATACATACCATAACTTCGGGCTTTATAAACCTACTTCTTCCAGCCACTTTATCAATAAAATAAGATAGCATGTCTTGAGTAATTACATAATCCGCAATTACCCCATCTTTCAGCGGACGAGTCGCGACTATATTTCCAGGTGTTCTTCCCAGCATTTCTTTTGCCTCCTGACCTACCGCAACCACTTTATTGTCCTCTGCTCTTACTGCCACAACAGTAGGCTCATTTAATACAACGCCCTCACCCACAACATATACCAATATGTTGGCGGTTCCTAGGTCAATCCCTATACGTTTTGAAAGATTGTTAAATTTAAACATGATCAGTATTTCCCTCAATATCTGTATCACAATATATATTTACTATATCATTCCTGAGGGTGCGAGGCTTATTATATATAAGCATGACAAGACAAAAGATGCAAGTGCCAGAAGAATTACTATTCACACAAGCTTCACTACTTATTTCCTTACTTGCTGGCATTGCTTTTAAAATAAGGGTATAATTATTGGATATGAAGCGCGTTGTTATCAGTACTCTTTTAATCCTCCTATTAATACTTGTTGGAACTGGTGTTGGAATCTACTACGCTCGCGGATACAGGTTTGATCCGCAAAACCCCAAGGCAATTCTACAGGGAACTGGACTTTTAGTTTTAACAAGCAGGCCAGATGGTGCGCGCGTATATGTAGATGACACTCTCACAACTGCCACTAACAACACTATTAATCTGCAACCAGGAACATACAATGTAAGGATTGAGAAAGACGGATACTTTGCATGGAAAAAAACAATAGAGGTAAAAAAGGAAACAGTATCTCAGGCCAACGCAACACTTTTTCCAATTGCACCACGGCTTGAGTCGATCACAACTACTGGAGCTCTAGGACCAGTTCTGGATGGCACAGGAAGTCTTATTGCGTATACTGTATCTTCTGCCTCTGCAGATAAAAATGGCATTTATACAATAAATATGTCAACTCCTGCCATTCTCCCATTAGGTGGTGGAGCAAATCACATTGCAAACTATTTAACTGCATCTTTTTCAACTGCAACACTTT
>CAYRYY010000009.1:19498-20991 GCA_964428715.1 uncultured Gammaproteobacteria bacterium | reverse complement strand
TGCATTAACAAGTAATGGCTCAGGAACACTATCATGGTCACAAGTTCAATCTGGAACAGAACTCTGGACTACAGCTTCAGGATTACTTTACCCAGTAAACTCAACCCTAGATTTTGCACTAGGGGGAACAGCTACAACTTCTTCCAAATTTGCAGTATTAAATGTTAATTCAGGAACACCTACTGCATCACTTTCAGCAGGGGCCGCCGGTGGAGCATATTTAACTGCTGCAGGTGCCTTAACTACGACAGCAAGACAACCAATAACAATTGGCGGAAGCACTGCGGGAGGAATTAACTTAACCACGACAAGTGTATTCCCTCAGACATTTACATCAGGTGTTACTACAGGAACTACTACTAACTCTGCATTTGCATTTAGACCTGGCAGTTTGACTACTGGAACAGGACTAGATATTGCATCTACCACTCAAACGGGTGGAAAGTTAGTGAATATTGCTCCTACATTTTCTAGTGCAAATTCAGGTTCGGGATATGGACTGTATGTTGACTTGGCAGACAATTCATCTAGTGCAAATTCAGTAACAGGTGCATTCTCAAATGTTGCATTAACAGGTAACGCAGCTAAAGTAGGTGCAGGTATTACAACCAATGTTTCATCAACATCTACTTCAGGTGATAATCTATTTGGAGTTCAATCATATGTTACTGGCGCTTCAGGTCTTGCTGGACCCACTGCAAGAATGATTTATGGAGTGTATTCTAGACCAATACAATCGTCTGCCAACGCAAATGGACAAATTAATGTGTACGGCGGATACTTTAGTCCTCAAGCTACATTAAATGCGGCTATTTCCAATGTGTATGGACTCTATACAACAACAACTGCAAATCCTACAGGAGGTACTACTGGTCAATATGGACTTTATGTTGCGAATGGCACATCTGGAATAGGAGGTGCCTCTAATAAATATGGTATATATCTTGAGCCTCAAACTGGTGCAGATTCTAATTATGGTATTTGTTTTGATTGTGATGGAATATGGTCATCATCAACAGTAGCATCCGGAATTCAATTTGGAACAGATGCAAGTGGTGTTAACCTTTACAGAAACGGATCTGATGTTCTTAAGACAGACGATGGGTTCCAAGCAGCAACACTCGCTATTGGAACAACAACAGTAGTTGATGCATCCAGAAACATAGCCAATGTTGTGAACTTTACTTCAACTGGTACAACTTCCTTTAATGGGGTTGCATACACCTGGCCATCTTCTGCTACGTCAGGATATGTGTTGAGATCTGGAAGTACGGGTGCAACCAGTACGCTTACATGGGTTGACCCAGGAACATTTGGAACTAACTACTGGAATATTGCTTCAGGCGTAATATCTCCAATTAATAGCACTCTTGATTTTGCACTAGGGGGAACAGCTACAACTTCTTCCAAATTTGCAGTATTAAATATTAACAATGGAACTCCTACTGCATCTATTTCAGCAAATGCATATGACATAGCTGAATTGTTAACTG
>CAYRYY010000009.1:10413-19488 GCA_964428715.1 uncultured Gammaproteobacteria bacterium | reverse complement strand
GGGAATAACAATAGGTGGAGCAACTTCAGGAAACATCACACTTTCTCCACTAAATAATGGAACAGGCGCACGTGTTGTACCAGGAGCTGATAACATGGTTGATTTGGGTGCATCTAGCTCTGCTAGATTTAAAGATTTGTATTTGGGTCCTGGCTCACTTCATGTTCAGTGCACTACTGGAGATGGGTGCGGACAAAACCTTGACTACGCTTTGGGAATCAATACTTCATCCAACGCTCTTTATATTGGTGCAAATGGAAGAACGGGTGCGCTCAATCAACTACTTACTGTTAACGAAGGTGGGAATGTAGGAATCGGAACCTCAGCAAATACATACAAGCTGGAAGTTGATGGAGACTTAAATCTATCTTCAGGGAGTCAATATAGGATAAATGGTGCAAGTGTATTATCTGCAAGTACTCTTGGAACAGGTGTTACTTCTTCATCACTAACAACCGTGGGAGCCTTAATATCAGGCTCAATTGTAAACGGATTTGGAACCATTACAACAGGCAACACTATTACAGGAACAGTACTCAACGGAACAACCGGAATCAACACTGGTGGAGGAGCTGGAACTGAAAGAATTGATGCAAATGGAGCATTGGTAAACATTACAACAATTTCATCTTCCTACCTAACTACCTCTACAAACGTGGTTAATCTTGCTGCATCTACCGTACTGCAGCTTGGCGGAACCACAGTTATTGACGCATCAAGAAATTTATTAAACATTGGCACAACCCAATTTAATACAGTTACCTACACATGGCCATCTGCTGCAACTGCAAACTATGTACTCATGTCAGGAGGAACTGGCGCAACCTCAACACTTTCATGGGTTGACCCGCAAGACTTTGGTCCATTTGTAATCAACAACGGGCTCATTTCTGCCAAAAATTCAACAGCTGACTTCTCAATTGGCGGACAAAGTACTGACTCAGCAAAGTTTGCCGTATTAAATATTAACAATGGAACTCCTACTGCATCTATTTCAGCTGGAGTTGGAGGAGCTGGGAGTCTTTATTTGACTGCGAATGGAACACTACAGACAACATCTTTCCAGAACTTAACATTGGGCGGATCAACAACCGGGAACATAGCTCTTAATCCACTAAATGGAGGAGGAAATGTATCACTTAGTAGTAGTAAGGTAGGAGCAACTGGTATTCTTGACCTAACCGCAACAGGAACTATTACGTCAGGTAATAATGCCGCAAGAATTACTGCAAACAGTGTTACAACTGGAGATGTTTTGAGCATTTCTGCAACAGGACTTACAGAAGGAAATGGACTTCTAGTAACAGGGTCTTCTTCAGTAGGAGTAAATGGACCCACATCAGGACTTCTTAAAGTTGTAGGTGATGTTTCATCTGGCGCATTTGGTTCAGGAAATTTAGTGTACCTGGCTCCTGATTTTAGTAATACAGACGGTGGGTTAGGAGTTGGAATTAATCTCGAGGCAACTGACTCAACCACTGCAAATAATACTAATATAGGTATTGTTTCAACAGTTACACACACTGGAGATGCTGGAAAGATTGCATTAGGTATTCAAGCATCTGCCTATAGCAATTCAACTCAAGGAGACACGCTAAGAGGTGGGGCATTTTACACAGGGCACACTGGAATTATGACATCAGGAACCAGAAACGCATATGGAGTATATGCTCAACCTGGTATGAATGTAGCAAATACAGGTGGTACTTCAAATCTTTATGGATTCTATGCAAACCCAGGAACAACATTATCTGATACTGGTTCTACTGTTAATGTATATGGTGCATATTTAGAAAATGATGCTGTTGTGGCAAATAGTGGCATAGTAAATAGTTATGGAGCGTATATTGCAAATGGTACAACTTCTACAGTTGGCACAAATACTAAATATGGACTGTATATTGCAGGGCAAACTGGTTCTGACGTGAATTATGGAGCGGCCATTGGTGCCTCATCCACATATACACTATGGTTGTCTCACTTGTCAGATTCAACAGATGCAGCTGGCGGCATAACTTTTGGGTCATCTGCTGATACAAATCTTTACAGAAGCGCAGCAGGCACACTTGCAACTGATGACAATCTTACAGTAGGTGGAAATCTGGTTGTAACAAATCCTGGAACTACAACATTTGGAGGAATTGCATACACATGGCCAACAAGCGGACAGGGATCAAGTTATGTACTAACCACCAACGGTTCAGGAACACTTTCATGGCTTGATCCAGGAGCACTTCCTGGTTTATTTGTTACAACAAGTGGATTAATTTACCCAACAAATCCATCTTTAGACTTTGCCCTGGGTGCGTCGTCTACAGCTAGTGCTGCATTCTCAGTTGCTGGAGTAAATAGTACAAACGCAGTGACCGTAACTGTCGGAAAGGCAACAAAGCAAGGGAATATTGCTATTAATGGTACTACTTCAGGAACAGTTACACTTACCACGGCTGCAGCAGCTGGAACATGGACAATGACATTGCCAACTTCTGGTGGAACAAACGGTTATGCATTAACCACAAACGGTTCAGGAGTTACCTCGTGGTCAGCTGTAGGAGATGCAACACTTGCCAATCAAGTAACAATTTTGGCAAGAATTGGAGAGAACACAGATGCATCTGGAACAACAACATTGTTTGCGCGTCTTGCTCAAATTTCAGATACAAAGATTGGAACATCCGCTGACACAGGTGCTAATACTACACTTTTTGGAAGAATTGGAACTAACACTGACAACTCTCAATGTTCTATGGATTCAGGACTCAATTCTGCATCATGTACAAATGAAACACTGTTTGGTGTTGTGAGAAATCAGTCAGGAAATCCATTCCTGTCTCAATTTGGAGGAGACGGAAGAACTGCATTCGTTGCATCTAATTCTAATTTAGTTCCCGGAATTTACCAATTCCAGGGAGGGACAGTTACCGGAACAATCGCTCCAAACGGAGGAAGTTTGAACAAAAATAACGCTGCATTGTACCTTTTCTATGGAGGAGATGGAGGAAATGGTGGTTTGGGTTCAGCTACGAATGGTTCAGCGGGTGTAGGTATTCAGGGAATGGGCGGTTTGGAAGGTGGTCCTAGTGCAAATGCAGGATCAAACGGAACGAATGGTGCAGGGTCTAATATGGGAACAGGTGGAGTAGGTGGAACGCTTGTGGATCTCAATTCTGTAGCTGGAGCAGGTGGAGGCGGCGGAGGCGGTGGAGGCGGCGGAGACACAACTAGTGCAGGTGGCGGTGGAGGCGGTGGTGGAGGAGCTGCTCAAACAGTCGGCGCAAATGGTGGAAATGGGGGTAATGGAAACGCAGCAGGAAGTGCAGCAAACGCAGTTACCGAAAACAGCAAGGCAGTAAGCGACAATATTTTCCTTGATGCTCCTAACAGGTTTACTAAATTATTTATGTCATGGGGCTCAGGAGGAGCAGGTGGTGCAGGCGGTGGTGGAGGAGACAATGGAACAGTTTCAGTCCAAGGAGGGCAAGGAGGCGGAGGAGCAGGTGGAGGAGCAGGTGGAGGAATACTCTACATAGAAGCAAATCAAGTATTGGTTAACAGTGGCGGATCTATACTTGCAAGCGGTCAGAATGGAGCAAATGCTGGATTAGGAGGAAGAAATGGAGGAACACTAACAGGAAATGGAACTGCTGGTGTTGGAGGATTTAGACTAACAGCTCCTACTGCTGGTACAAATGGAGATAATGGAGGAGCTGGAAACATCAGTGGCGGCGGAGGAGGAGGCGGCGGCGGAGGAGGAGGCGGCGGAATCCTTTATATAAGAACTCATAACTACAGTAATAGTGGAACAGTTTCTGCAAACGGAGGCGCAGGAGGAGTAGGGGGAGCCGGAGGAAACATTAATCGCGCAAATCAAAATGGAGGAGCTGGTGCAAATGGATCAGCAGGTGCAAACGGGTTTATCTTTGTCGAGATCGTTCCATAAAAGCAATATCTTGTTGATATAGAATGTATTCTTTCACTCAATCACCGTATTTTTATACAATTAAACATCATGAAAAAAAGAAAATTTCCAAAAATTAAGATACAAAAAAGATTTTATAAGCTACTTATATTATTAGGGTGTTTAGTAATTCTTATTGGTTTACTTCAGTTCTTTCCAGCAGCATTTCCAGGAAAATCAAAAGATTTTTCTTATTCAATATTTACAAATTCCTACACACATAAAAGTAAAGATTTTGATATAAAGCTTAAAAATTCTGATGTATCTGCAATTTCTGAGGTGAGCTCTGGAGATTCAAAAGTGTCCTTTCTGCTTAAAGGGTATACTGTTGAAAACGTAAGCAACACTAAGCTATTTGATGAAGAAGATACGGAATCAGTCCTTTATTCTTTAAATGGTGGTGTAAGTTATCTTCAGTATCAAGTGTTGCGAAATGAAGACATTGGCGATGGGTTAAAAGAGAACATTGTGCTAAAAGATCAGAGTTCTCCTAGAGCGTATAAATTCAATATTGACCTAAAAAATATTTCCTCCTACAAAAAAACAAAGGATGGATGGACGTTTTATGATTTAGAAAAGAAGCCCGTTTTTAATATACCGCCTGGCGTAATGCAGGACAGCAAGAAGGTAAGATCAGCGGATGTAAAAATTAACATTAAAAAAGAAAATGGTAAAGATATTCTTACTATTAATCCAAGTGATGCGTGGCTGGACAGTCCAGAGCGCGTTTACCCTGTATATGTAGACCCTACAGTTTCAGTCGTCGTATCGGGAGGTATCGTAGATTCAGACGCGCAATTTGGGGGGCTGCAAAGAAAAATAGTTGAATCAGATACGGGAACCATTACGCCAGATGGAACCATAACTTTTGAACAAAGCAAATCTGGACAAACCGTTTCAACAGCGAGCACAGTTGCAGTTTCATTTGATTCCACTCCTACAGCCGGAAATTTGGTGGTTGTTGCAGCTTCTTGCTGGACGGGACCAATTGATGCAAATGGTGTAACTGATAACCAGGGAAATACTTACACGCAAATAGTTTCACGGGAGGCTGTGGGAGCGTCTGGTGTATATGTGTCTTTGTTTTATGCCAGCAATATTTCATCAAGCGGAACGTTTACTGTAACTTTTAATTGTGATGCTGGTGGTGGAACTGATGATATGGGGCTTGCAATTCATGAATACTCTGGAGCCAGCACAACAAGTCCATTGGTAACATCAAATTCAGCAAGTGGTACTGGTACGTCTGGAGATTCAGGAAATATTACGACAACCAGCGAGGGCCAAATGTATTTTGGAGCTACAGCTTGGGTTAATTCTGCTGCAACGTCATCAGTTGGGGGTGGCTACACGTTGAGGGAAGAAGAGCAGGATAATGATGGTACTCAGGGGATTTTAACAGAAGATAAATTTGGAGATGCGCAGACAACAAGTGCCACGGCCACCTATAGTACAACTACTCAATGGGCGGTTGTTACTGCAGCTTTTACGCCTTCATTTACCATAGCGGATACAGGTCCTGCATGGTACACGGTATATGGTGATAGCTCTGATATTTATTATAAGAAATCAACGGATTTACTAGCTGCAACATGGGGGAGTGCAGTAGATATAGATGATAGCGATACAGACAACTACAATCCTACAATCTGGAAAGATGGCACTGATTTGTATGTCGCATGGATAGATGATTCAACAGATAGTATTGAATTTAGAGTTATTGACGCTGCAGATGGGGATGCGCTGTCTACTATTTGCACATCGCCTGACATGGGTACGCTAGGATCTTCTTTTTTAGTTTCTATAACGGTGACAGAGGATGGAACAGTATATGTTGCAACTACGGATACAGCAGCTGATACAGAAGTAAATATATATAGCGTGACAGGATGCACATTTACAGATATCACAACAGGTTCTGGATTAACAGCAGGAGATAGACCTGTTCTAACCAGCTATGGAAACACCGTATATATGGCATTTCAAGATGGTGATCTTTCACGTTCTGTGTATTCCGGAACAGAAGATGCATGGAAGATAAGCAATGAAATTATAAATGCTGCAACTAACAGTAATTATAGTATTGGGTCAAACACAGATGGAAATTGGCTGCTTTCTATTTCTGGAACAACTTCTACTAGATTAGATGGATTTGGGAATATGCAATACACTGCACTTGATTCAAGTGTTGGAACTGTTGGCCGTTCAGACATAGATTGCGTGACGGTGGATGATTGTAAAATTGTGTATTTTGATGATGCAGCAGACGATGTAATATTTCTGGATTGTAATGATGAATTATGTTCAGCTCCTACAGCAAGTACAATAGATAGTAACGTAGGAACTGGCGTATCAAATGTAGCGATTGATTGTCCATCAGTAACTGATTGTAAAGTTGTATTTCTTGATTCAACGAATGTTAACTTTGCGGACTGTAATAATGCTGCGTGTTCAGCTCCCACAATAACAACAGGTTTGGAAGTTACGGCAAGCGATAAGCCTGTAGCAATTGATTGTCCAGCTGCAGATAACTGTAAGGTAGTAGGTTACGATCAAGGCTCAAATAACTTGTTTTTTACAGATTGTCCCAATGCAGCTTGCAGTGGAAGTACTCCTACATACATAGACGGAAATCCAGGAAGTAGTATGGCTTGGAATGCAATTTCTATCCAATGTCCAACTTCTAGCACATGCAAAGTTGCATATATATCAAATAGTGGTAGCGGTGAGTTGCGGTTGGCAGCATGCACGAATGAGGCATGCACAAATGCGAATGTAACAGATAATACTGTGGTAGCTGCTAGTGTTGGTAATAGTGGAAACGTTTCTATGTCGTGTCCTCCTGAAGGCTGCTCTATATTGTTTCAGGACGAAACAGGATCAGACTTGGAATTTGTTCAATGTTTGAACAATAATTGTAGTAGTTCTGCAATTACTGTCTTAGACTCTGATGTGAGTGCGTCAAGTATAGGGTTATCACTCGATTGTGTAACTGCTGCAACCTGCCGCGCTATGTATGACGACAACGAAACGGGGGTTGAAGATTTGAAATATATACAATGTGAAAACGCTAGCTGTTCCACAAGTAATATAGGGTCGCTAAATAATGACGTAGGAACACCATTTGATATATCAATTTCCTGTGTCGCAAGTAGTAGCTGTAGGACATCATATTTTAATCAGGCAGCAGGAGATATAGTGTTTTTGTCATGCTTTTCGGAAGGATGCGGTTTGCTTAAAAACTACACGGCTCCTTGGACATCTGAAACAAATATAATTGATGCATCTTTAACGGTCACCAACGAAGGAATGCTTTTTGCGCATATTATAAAAGACGCAACTGAACAAGTGTATTACAAAGCGTCTCAAGCAAATATAAATGACGATACAGCTTGGAATGCTGAAACTTCTTTGGGATTTTCTACGGGGGACTTAAGTCAGTTGTCTTCAGTATTTAATGAGACAAGTACTGATATGATTGGGGTAGTAGTACGTCAAGGCTCAAATCTAGAAGTAGCAGCATATGATTTGGCAACTCTGGCAAATCAAACTTCTATTCTTTCAAGAATTGGAACCAATACTGATACATATGCAGAAGGCGCACCTGTATTTGTGCAAACAAGCCCCAAGGGCACTGTATGTGTAGGAACATCTGCAGCTACTTCTTTCTCCACACTTCCATCAGAAGGGAGTTTGATTGTGGTACCAGTGTGGGGTTGGTCATCTACAACAGGTCTTGATTTTGCGCCAGGAAGTGTCACAGACAACCAGGGGAACACGTATACGCGCGCATTGCAAAGTACTATGATAAACAACGCAAGAACTGCAATCTACTATGCATACAATATAGGTAATCCATCTGGGACATTTACCATAACGCTTTCTTCAGTTGCGGGTTGTACAGCTATTGGTGCGTCTGAATTTACTGGGATGTTAACAACAGATCCACTGGATAAATCCACCAGCAACACAGGTACATCTTCCACACCAAGCACTGGTACTACTGCCGCTACAGATCAGGCGGGAGAATTAGCGGTTGCGTCTATGGTTTCTTTGCAATTCACAAACTCAGCGATCTCTAATACTGCTGGTTATACTGAAATTTTGGAAGATACAGATGGGAGCGCTGCTCAAGCAGGAGAGGGAAACTACAAAATCCTAGACACAATAGGTACACAAGAATCAACATGGTCACTTGCTGCAGGTTCAAACGATTGGTCAGCAAGTATTGCCACTTTTAAAGCAGCACCTGGTACACAAACTCTTTTTTCAAGGCTTCAGCAAATTGATGATACAAAGATTGGTGTTACTGCTGATGACGGAGCAGACACAACACTTTTTGGAAGGTTTGGATTCAATACAGACACCCTACAATGTTCGGATAATCTTACTGGGTGGAATGTTGCAGCAGCTCAATATGCATCCAAAAGTTTTAGTATAAACTCTCAAGACTCCACTGCTGAGGGTGTTTTCTTTAAGCCTGATGGTTTAACGATGTATGCCCAAGGAGTTAATACTGACGCAGTATATCAATATACACTTTCCACAGCATGGGATGTTTCTACCGCGACTTATGCTTCAAAAAGTCTTTCAGTCGGAACTCAAGACACAGCAGTACGTACTATTTTCTTTAGCGAAGATGGGAGCAAAATGTATGCAATGGGGAATACAAACAGCACTGTTTATCAGTATACGCTTTCAACACCCTGGGATCTTTCCACAGGATCGTATGCGTCTAAAAGTTTTAGTGTAATCTCTCAGGATACATCTCCTGAGGGTGTTTTCTTTAAATCCGATGGGCTGACCATGTATATGGTAGGAAACACAAATAATACAATTTATCAGTATACGCTTTCTACAGCGTGGGATGTTTCGACGGCAACGTATGCATCATTAAGCTTTAGTGTAGGCTCGCAGGATACGAGTCCTCGTAGTTTATTTATAGATTCAACAGGTTCTAGATTGTATATTTCAGGAAATACAAATGATGCTGTATTTCAATACTCACTTTCAACCGCATGGGACATATCAACAGCAGTATACTCATCAAAAAGTTTAGTTGTATCTCAAGAGCCCACTCCAAGCCAAATTTTCTTTTAAGCAAACTGATTGAATCT
>CAYRYY010000009.1:2499-10403 GCA_964428715.1 uncultured Gammaproteobacteria bacterium | reverse complement strand
GTATGTAATAGGAAGTACAAATAATACTGTATATCAATATGCGCTTGATTTCACCACGGGGAGCTGTACTAATCTTACGCTGTTTGGATTAACGCGTAATAATGGTGTTGCCAAGGAGAAACGGTTTCTGTCTATTTTTGGAGGAGACGGCCGGGATAGTTTCATAGCAAGTAATTCCAATCTAGTTCCAGGCATGTACCAATTTAATGGTGGCGGTACAGTAACAGGTACAATTGCCCCAAATGGCGGAAGTCAAAATACAACTAACGCAGCGCTTTATCTTTTTTATGCAGGAAACCTGACAGTTAATGGAAGTATAGATGTAAGTGGATTTGGGAATAATGGCGGTGATGGAGGGAATGGTGGTAATGGAGTCTCTAGTGCTGGGCCAGGAGAAGGTGGAGCAGGAGGACTTGAGGGTGGAGTTAGTGGTACAAATGCTGGAGCAAATGGTACAAATGCTACGGGTCATACCTCGAGGGGAGTAGGAGGGAATGGAGGAGCAGCTGTAGATCTTAATTCTGTGGCGGGAGCAGGTGGAGCCGGAGGAGGCGGTGGAGGAGGCGGTGGCGCAAATTCAGGCTATGGAGGCGGTGGAGGAGGCGGTGGCGCCTCTCAAACCGCTGGTGCAAATGGTGGAAATGGAGGCTCAAATGCGTCAGGGTTTGCGGCAGCTACTGTTACCCAAAACAATGATTCGATTTCTCAAAAGGTTGTTTTAAGCGCTAAGTCAATAACTTCAAATTTATTCAAATCCTATGGTGCGGGCGGCGGAGGCGGCGGAGGCGCCGGTGGAGGAGCAACTGGTAGTAGCGGAGGCGGCGGAGGCGGTGGAGGCGGTGGAGGAGCAGGGGGTGGAATACTCTATATAGAAGCAAATCGAGTTTTGGTGAATGCAGGCGGGTCTATACTTTCCATGGGACAAAATGGAGGAAATGGAGGAAATGGTGGAAGAACAGTAGGAGTTGGTACTCTCTATGTTGGAGGAAATAAAGGCAGCGGAGGATTTAGGCTAACTACTCCTACAGAAGGTGGTGTGGGTGGTAACGGTGCGTTAGCTGCACATCCTGGAGGAGGCGGCGCTCCAGGCGGCGGAGGCGGCGGAGGAGTAATTTATATAAGAACTCACAGTTTTACAAACAATGGTACAATTTCAGCAAATGGTGGCTTATCCGGCGCTAACGGGTTGCGGGGAGGTGCAACAGGATTCAATGGTGGTAGTGGTTCTGCGGGTGCCAATGGATTTGTATTTGTTGAAATCATTCCTTAGTTATGATTAAAAAACACATAGGGATTAAAAAAGGGAAGCTATATATTTCAAAGCAGCTTGGTTTTGTATGTATCCTTGTGTTTTTGGCTGTGGCATTTGGTTTGTTTACGTATTTTAAGAGCAGTACAGAGTTGGGAAAAAGTGAGCGTCCTTTGGGCGTGGCTCCTAGTGGCGCATCTGAAATTCCGAAAGACAGTGAGGCGGCTGCTGAATTTATGATTCAAAAAATTAAAGAGGAACACAAAAACAAAATGGTAGTAATTTTTTATTATGATTCGTATGAATTACAGAAAGAAGCAGTAAAACACGCAAACTATTTAATAGAAGTATTGAACAATAAAGCGCCTTATAAAGATTTAAAAGATATTATCACATATAAGATTTTAACCTCGGGTCAAATATGTGAAGTTCAAGAAGAAGAATTAGTGTGTGAACCGCGTCATTTAGATGCGTTAAAAAAGCTAGGAATAGAGCATATAAAGATTGTAATTTTGTATCCTGATGATTTTAATCCTGCAGTAGATCTTGTTTTTGGAGCAGATAGTATAATTGCAATTCCTACTAAAAAGAAAAGTTCAGAATCAGATGCGCAGCTTAAATTAAGATTGCAAAACACGTTTGACGCATACTTAAAAAAGAGCTTGGGTGCAGATGAGATGACGGGAAATAGAGACGAGTATTTAAAAGCTGTACTTTCTTGCTTTTACGGAAGCAAAGAATCGTATAAGATAGATTTACTCAAATTTAAAAACTGCAAAGAGTTTAGGGCGAAATATCCAGATTTTTGGAAACATGACGTAAATTGAGGAGGTGATTATGAATGTATATTGATATTGGAAAAATATTAAAACTGCCTGTTATATTAGTTGGGCTTGTTATTATAGGTTTTGGAGTGTATAAATTTATTACAGCATTAAGTATAAATCAGCAGATTGCATCCACTTTAGTTGCTATGTTTGGATTGCAGCTTATGTGGTTTATGCTTTGGTTTATGAGAAAGAAATGAGAGTATATGTTCCAAAAACAGTCGGATTCCTGCTTCTTTTTACCCTACTTATTGTAATAGGCCTAGTACTTCTGGTTTTTTATCAAGCATATGGAGGGCGTAAATTAGTTAATCCATTAGAGCGGTTAAAGCCCTTGGGACAAAGCTCTAAAACTGGAAAAATTCAGGAGGTGGCGGGTGGTTCTAGCTCATCAAAAGACGTTTTAACAATTGTATTTTACTATGAAGCATATGAAAGCCAAGAGAAAGCATTAACTGACATAGAGGTTTTAAAAGGAGCAATCGCGCTTGTTGAACCATACAGGTCGTTAAAAGACTACATTTCTTATCAGGTATTTACCTCAGATTCTAAAAAATGTGAAGTGGAAAAAGAGACCCAATATTTAGTGTGCGATAAAGAACTTATTGACTCATTTAAAGCGCTGGGAGCGCAGCGTTTTAAGGTGGTTTTAATGTCGCAAGAAAATTTCGTTTCAGCTTCAGAACAGGCCAGAGGTAAGAATTCCTGGATAACGCTTTCGACCAATCCTCCAGCTGAAGTCTCTTCAAAACGTAATGAGTGGATGGGTTTAGTGCTAACAAAGCTTTTAGGGTATTCTTTAGGCTTGTCATATGAAAGTGGGAGGGATACGATAGAGCCTTCAATTCCTCCTGATGCGGTTATTCAGTCCCTATCTTATAATGGAAAGCCAAATTGTGCTCCAAATCGTGAAACAGCCGCGATATGGTGGGGCGGGTATGCCAAGATTTTTCCAAATATTGGTTTTTTTCAGGGTTGCGGAGGACACAAAGACTATTATTATCCGCAAGAGGGAACACTCATGTCACTAAATCCAAAGAAAGAAACATACGGTTTAGTATCTGAGGATTATTTGCGTGGAGTACTTACCTGTTTTTATGCAAAAAAAGATAAAATGGTTTTTCCTGCAGGAAAAACTGCAACACAATCCGCGAGTTTATCAACTTGTAGCGAATTTATGAAAGAGTATCCAAATTTTTGGGTGGAATAGATATTACTTTATTTGCTTCTCAACTTCGTTATAGGTGATTCTGGATAGTTCACTAATAATTTTTACAAGTGCTTCGAGATTATCTCCTTTTGTCATGACACAAAGCGTATAAGGGTATGTTTTGTGATATATAATCCCGCATTCGTGAAGCTGTTTTGACCCATCTGGAGTCTCTCTGATTCCAAATTTATGCGCAACTTCTGTATTTGTAGGAACACCTGCGGCAATTCCATTCTTAAAGTCTGTTTTAGCAAGGAGTGCAAGCGCTTTTTCAGAGTATTCAGGTGAAAGATAGGAAGCGTTGTAGAGTACTCTAAAAAATGGTGCATATTGTCTGAGGGTTGAAGTAAATTCTTCACCATTTGTTCCAATTTGCATTTCCACAATATTATATGGATCAGCGATAATTCCAGGATCAGCATGTTCTATAAGCATTCTAAACGCTTCATTATCTGAGTAAATAATCATTCTGTTAATTAGATCATCTATACTGTATTCTTTTCCTTTTTGGAGATGTTCTTTTGGCTTTGTTAGAAAGTAATTATCACTTGTATTGGTGGTATTTCCATCAAATAAAATTTTTTGCTGCAAAATATCTGGATTTGTTTCTGCCCAGTGGTAGTAGGACATAAGAGTAGGAACTTTAAACAGACTAGCTAGATTAAATTCTTTGTCTTCATTTATTCCAAACCAGGGGCCATTATTTAAATCCCTAAAGTAAAAAGCTATTTCATCAGCGTGTTTTTTGCTTTTATACTCATTAATTTTTCCTTCCACACTTTTTCTAAATGGAATTAATTCCTGGGTAGTTTGAAGTCCAGTATCCCAAGTTTGTGATGAAGTGCGTAGGTGAGGATAGACAGGGGAGGCGGTTGATTTTAAAGGTTGCGAGTTGTCTTGGGGTCTTGTTTGGAAAAAAATAATACTTAAAATCAATCCCAATACAAATCCTAAGGTAAAAAGGATGAGTGATTTACTTATAAATATTTTCATTGATTTTCTCATATTCTACTCCAGTATATTAAAAAATGCTTGAGTTTCTTGACCTATTTAGTGGGACATTGCTATACTGGTATGCGCTATCTATGAAGATTAAAGTCCATCCCCGTTTTTATGTGATCGTTGGAATTGTGTTGTTTGGTGTTATTTTGTTTTCCTCCAATGTGTTTTTAAAAAAACGTGTAGAGGTGAATTTAGTAGATTCATCAGCTGAACAGGTGTTGGCGGCTGAGGATGCAACACTCTTTGGAAATAAACAAGAAATATTAGAAGAACAAAAAAGTGATACAGAAACTGAAAAAAATATTAATAACAATATGACCAGCAAAATTGCAAGTTATACTCCAGTTACCATTTCACATACGGTAAAGGAAGGAGACACGCTGCAAGGCATAGCTGAAAAATACCATGCAGATGCGCAAACTATTGCTGATTTTCCAAATAACAAATTGGGCGATTCTTTGCAGTTAACAGTGGGACAGATTATTATAATTCCAAATGGATATGTTGATGAGTCATTCGCGCCACCGCCCCCTCCTGTAGCGGTAGGTTCTGGACAGTTTATGTGGCCGGTTGAGGGAGCTGTTACGCAGTACGCTTTTTACTGGCATCCAGGATCAATTGATATAGCAATAGATTTATTAACTCCAGTAAAGGCAGCTGATTCTGGAAAAGTTAAAGAAGTAAATCACTACACCACAGGATATGGAGTGCATGTGATAGTTGATCATGGAAACGGATTGACTTCTCTATATGCGCATTTAACTGCCTCTCAGGTTTCGGTGGGACAGACAATTACTAAAGGTGAAGTGCTGGGTATGTCTGGTTCTACGGGACGCTCTACGGGTCCTCATTTGCATTTTGAAGTAGAGCGCAATGGAGTGCCAGTTGACCCCATGACGCTTCTTCCGCCCCGATAATTTTTAGATTCTCCGACTTGAAAGTAATGCTGCTTTGCTTGAAAATAGAATGATGGTTAAAAATATTCTCAAACGCTTCAAAAACATAGAACTTACTTTTTCTGCTTTAGTTTATCTACTTCTTTTTATATTTCTACTTTATCCATACCGTGATTATGATTGGGGCTGGCACTATAGACTCGGGGAGTATTTCATAAAAAATGGAAAAATCATGCTTTCAGATCAATATTCATGGACAATGTCAGGATATGTATGGTCAAATCACGAATGGCTATATCAACCCTTTCATTATGTATTTTTTAATACATTTTCTTTTTTAGGCATGAGCATTGCAGGAGCACTTCTGTCACTTTCCTGGTTTTACCTTGGCATTAAAAGATATAACCTTTCTTATTGGCAAAAAGCTGTTTTAGGTTTTGTTTTTTTGAATATGATAGGTGGGGTAGTTTGGCAGGGTTTGCGCGTTCAGATGGTGGGGACATTATTTATTGCAGTTTTTGTGTATCTTATTCCAAATATTAGAATTGGTGACAAAAAAACACTTGCTCTTTTACCGCTCATGTTTTTATTATGGGCAAATATTCATGGCTATTTTATTATTGGGATGTGTTTGTTTGCTATTGTATTATTTTCTCAAATTATTATTGAATTTAAGAATCATGGGATGCGTAAAAGTGCAAGGATTTTTATTCCAAAGTCGCTTCTCTTTGGGATATTGAGTTTTATTGTGTCATTTGCAGCCACACTGATCAATCCGTTTACATACCATATTTACCTGGAGGGCCTAAGACATTTAGATAATCCCTTACTCCCTTATATTTTAGAGTGGGTACCATTTGGATGGAATTCTACTCTTGGATTGCTTATCTTGCTGTATTCATTAGTTATAGCTGGGTATTTTGCAAAAAGAAGAAAACTTTCAGACTTGCCATACATTCTTATATTTCTGTTTATGCTGTACTATGCACTTGTTGCACGCAGATACGTTGCAACATATGCAGTTGTTACACTTCCAATAGCTGCAATGTTTGTAAAATCCCTGCCACTTCATTTCGAAAAATACAAAGCAACGGTTTTTCTGTTTTTAATATGCGCTTTAATAGGTTTTGAAATAGGGTTATTTAGGAGAATTCCAAATTCTCGATTATTAAACTACACGTTTCAAGATTACTGCAGTTTTGGATCCAATTGTTCTGAAGGTTTGGTTGCATATTTAAAAAAGAATCCGCCAGTAGGAAAAGGTCTTAATTATTATGATTGGGGAGGGTACTTGATAGGCCGCGGAGTTCCTGCAAAGCTATTCATTGACGGACGCATGCATTTATGGAAAGATCCAAAGACAGGATTTCAGCCATTTTTAGCATATCAGCGCATGTATTATGAAGGTGATTATGAATTATTTAATAAGTACGATTTTGACTGGTTGATCATAAGCACAAAATCGCCATTATTTGAAAAAATAGCATCTGTAAAAGATTTAGGAATGTGGGCAGTTAAATTTGCAGATTCAGAAACTGCATATCTTGTGAGAGTCAGATAAAAATATGATAAAAAAGGAACATTTACTAGCGGGGCTTATAACTATATTTATGCTTGTTTTCTCAAATGCATATTTATTGTATGGAATTATGGTTCCTAAAGATGGAATGGAGTTTTTAGGAAGACGGTTTATAAATTCTCAAGACACCTATACGTACATTGCATTTATAGAACAGGCCAGACAAGGAAAGATTTTCTTTGAAAATCTTTATACAAGTGATCCCCAAACAGCTACACTCATAAGGCCGTCATACGCATTCCTAGGAGGAGTAGCTAATGTGCTTGGCACATCTTCAGCTATTGCATACCATTTAGGGCGTATTGCATCTACAATCCTATTTTGTGTTGTATTATATGTGTTTTTAGGGTTATTTTTTAAGACCCCTAAGAAAAGACTGCTTGCGTTTGCTGTTACACTTTTTTCCTCAGGTGTTGGGTATTTAACTGCGTTAGTAGGGGTTGAGAGTTCGGATCTGTGGATTCCAGAGTCTATTACATTTCTATCCTTGCAGGAGGCTCCGCATTTTATATTCTCGCAAACTCTTATGCTTTTATCTTTCTATTTTCTTTTCAGAGCATGGAGCAGTAGGAAGATGCGCTACTTTTTCCTAACTGCTGCTCCTTTATTATTCTTAGGTTTTGAACATCCATATAACTTATTTGTTTGTGCTGGGGTAGCAATAATAGCAGGTATATATTTCATGGCTAGTCACAAAATTGAAAAAAAACAAGCGCTATTAGGCATAGGAAGTGTGCTAGCAGGATGTGTGATTGGGAATTCCTATCAGGCTTTTGAGTTGTACAGAAATCCAATTCTTAAGAGTTGGGCATTTCCAAGTGACTCTCCAATTCCCGCTGCTTATTTACTAGGTTATGGATTGATAGTAGTATTTGCTTTGATTGGCATTGAAAAATATTTAAAAGAAAAACATTTGCCTCAGGTACTTATCTTATCTTGGGTAGCTGTTTCAGGTGTATTATTGTATGCGCCTGTGTATTTTCAAAGACGATTATCTGAAGGGCTTCATATTCCTCTTTCAATCTTGGCGGCTGAGGGGATTATTATATTGAGTTTGTTTCTTGGTAAATTTGTGATACATAGAATTCGTAATACTGTAGTTTATACTTTTGCATGTATTATTGTGGTTATATTATCTTTA
>CAYRYY010000009.1:0-2489 GCA_964428715.1 uncultured Gammaproteobacteria bacterium | reverse complement strand
GTTCACTTGAAGGAGTATATTCTGACTTAGGAATCATAAGTGCGGATCACCAAAAGGATTATTACTATTATTTGTTGAATCAGGAGATGAGAGCTGCCCATTACATACGGGATAACTCGAACTCGGATGACGTAATTTTATCTAATTGGTTTTATGGGAATATCCTTCCAGGGCTTACAGGCAGAAAAGTATACGTGGGACATAAGGCTCAGACAAATAATTTTGACCAAAAAATAGAAGAAGTGAATAAATTCTTGCTTAACAAAGACGCAACAACAGCATATAAATTCTTAAATGAAAATAAGATAAAGTACATCTTTGTAGGTAAGAACGATACCGTAACTAGTTATGGATTTAAACCTGCTGAAAAACCATATTTAGAAAAAGTATTTGATGAAGGGGAGGCCAAGGTCTACAGGGTTAAATAGTTACAACACTTTTACCCTGGGAGTACATACCACAAATTTCCCTCCATTTTTTTGAAATGACTTTTCTTTTACCTTGAAATAATCTATAAACGCATAGGGCAATACCCACAAATAATCGCAATCTGGAATTGTATCAACGATAGGAATTCCAGACTTTACCAAAAACCTTCCAATTTTTTTAGGATTTACATCAACTACAGCCGGAATGCTTTTACTATTGAGTCCGTAATATTGAATTATTGTATTTCCTTTTGTGCTTGCCCCATATGCAACAATTTTTTGCCCATTTTTATTACAAGTTCTCATAAATTCAATAAATTTCTTCTTGTTTTGCTCAATTTGCATAAAGAAATTTTTAAAATCTTTAAGAGTGTATGTTTTTTCTTTAAATTTAACGCTTCCAAGTTTGTAGTGTCTTACGAATAATCTGTAGCTTCCACCGTTCATACTGTTTGTTTTTACCTTATATATTTCAAGACCGTGTTTTTCAAATAGTAAAACAAGAGATTGATATGAATAGTATTCTATGTGCTCATGGCAGATGTTACCTACATCATTGTTTTCAATCATGGGAGAAAGTGTCATGAGCTGCAGAATGATAATGCCATCATCGCTTAGTGTCTCTTTGAGTTTTCTGACAAAAGTGTGTGGGTTAGGGAGGTCATACAGCATAGCAATTGCAGTGATAATTTTTGCCTTTGGGAGATTCTTTGTTTTATCAAAGTAGTTTTGAACTATTTTGTCAGTATGTTTTGACAAGCTTTTTTTTAGATTTTTTGCAGGATCTACTCCAATACGCTCAAATTTTTTGGGAACGAAAGAGAGGAGCGTTCCATCATTTGCTCCTATATCAATCCAGGTATCACCATTTTTAAAAGCTACTTCGGAGAGTGCATCATGAGCTACCGATTTAAGATCATTTACGATTGTTGGATTAAGACGGGATTCATACCAATAGTGTTCTTCATACATCTTGTGCCTAGACGGGTTATGAGCAAGCTGAAGAAGCGTGCAGTTTTCGCAGTATACAAGACTGAGTGGTGATAATGTTCCTCTTTGTGGCTTTTGTGTGAAATTGCTGATAGCAATTTTTCCCAATGTGCCTACTTTTTTTAATTTAACATTCTTGCAAATCCTGCATTGATTAATCTTCATTTGTGTATAGATTGTAGTAACTATTTGATAGATTGTAAACAATTTTAGAAAATACTTACATTTCAGGTAATTGTTATAGATATGTCTATTGACTTTTTTTAACAATATTCACATACTAGATACAGCATGAAAAAACTGCTCAGTTTATCTATATCGAAACGCAAGACTGCAATGTTCCTGATTGCGCTTGTATTCTTTAATGCTTCAGCTGCATTTTTCTCCACTAAATCAGAAGCGGCTGGATTAACTGAGGCTATGGTACGACTTGACAGGATGGGAGCGGACGCTCAGTTTAATACAACAACTGGGTACAAAATTTTAATTCTTGTAAAGCCAGCAACTGTTGGCACCATTGGAAAGGTTCAGCTTACATTTCCAACTACAAACGCATTCACTGTTAATAGTACGCCAGGGAACTTTGATACTTCTATAACTGGTCTCCCTTCAACAGTACAGGGAGAATCTGTAACGGGTGCAACTATTACAAATACTGAAGCTTCAGCAGTTTCAGGAGGAGTTGTTACATTTGACGTAACAGGTATGTCGTCAAGCACTACGCTTTATGGGTTTTATTTAACCTGCAATGCTACAACATGTATTACTAACCCTGCTGGGGGAGATGCGGGAACGCACATAATAACTGTGGCAACACTTACATCTGGTTCAGCTGCAATAGACTCAAAACAAGTTGCTGTGGACACACTTTCAACATCCACTTCAGATCAGGTTACGGTAACTGCATCGGTAGATCCAACATTTAATTTCACCATGGCAGATCAGACATTGGCTCTTGGAACGCTTTCTCCAGCATCAGTCAGCACTGCTGCAATGAGTCCTGGAATTGATATAGATACTAATGCTGGAAACGGATATGCTGTGTGGATTAGGTCCGAAGGGGCAGCTGCA
>CAYRYY010000008.1:15191-24205 GCA_964428715.1 uncultured Gammaproteobacteria bacterium | reverse complement strand
ATTTATCTGGAGAGGGAATACTTGATAGCCATATGATTAATACGAAACAAAGAGCTAGTGTTAAAAAAAGGATTATAAAAAGTGATAATCCAGAGGTAGTTGCAAAAGATTTTCAAAGAAGTGGAATAGACTATATTGTGACATCTAATGCTATAGAGTTTAATGCCACAGAATCTGCGGAATTTCTAGATGTAGTTTTTAGCAATAACCTATCACGAATATACAGAGTCTCCTCTGGCGACTTGGAGCAGTTTATTGATAGAATAGATAGAGATTCCTTATGAAACAATATTACGTCCAGGCTCTGTTTCTTTCTATTATTTTGATATCCCTTTTGCTGCGCCTTTTTTTATTAGGAGAAATACCTGCAGGTCTTACAAATGATGAGGCTGACATAGGTTATGATGCATACTCTGTGCTTTTAACAGGAAAAGATCAGTGGGGGCAGTTTTTGCCTGCTACATCATTTAAAGGATTTGGTGACTACAGACTTCCAGCGTACACATATTTAGTAGTGCCCACAGTGCATTTTTTTGGATTATCAGAATTTTCTGTAAGACTTCCTTCTGCAATCTTTGGCACATTGTCAGTTGTGATAATATACTTTTTGGCGGTTAAGTTGTTTGAACGTGAGAAGTACAAGCGCATAATCGGTATTGCATCTATGGTTTTGTTGGGAATCTCACCGTGGGCGATGGGTCTATCAAGAATTGGAATCGAGTCAAATGTGGCAATTGCATTTTTTCTTATAGCTTTTCTTATTTTTTTATCTTCAAAAAAAAATATCTATCTACTCTTACTTTCGTTCGTTTTATTTGCTAGTACAGTCTATATTTATACATCGTATGCATTGTTTACCCCGTTGTCGCTCGTGGTATTGCTTTGGATGCGCCGTGATGATTTGAAGGGGCAGCGAAATGCAGTTATTGCTGGAATCTTTATTTTTGTCTTACTCGTAATCCCATTATTTGTTTTTAGATCTGCAACTGGAGTAAGAATATCTCAAGTTAGCTTTATAAATAGTCAAGACAATGTAGGAATATTGGCTGATCTTAATGATCGGCGGGGTAGTTGCGATGAAGTTCTCCCCTCAATTATTTGTAAAGTTTTTCAAAATAAGCCAGCTGTTTTTGCGAATACATTTATCCAGAATTATCTAAATCATTTTTCCCTAAATTTTCTATTCTTAAATGGTACATCCACTCAATACTCTATTTTGCCTCCTCGAAGCTTGTTTTACACATTTGAGCTGGTATTGTTTACTGCTGGTGTTCTTGCAATCTTTGTCAGGCGTGTTAGAGCAGGATATATGGCCTTGCTACTACTTCTCATATCTTCTTTGCCAGATTCTGTAACTGGTAACGGACACTTTTCTCGTGCGTCAACAATGATGCCGTTTGTAATTCTTATAGAAAGTTTTGGTTGTGCATATGCGTATCGATATTTCAAAAATTATAAAAAGACAGGAATTATGCTACTTATTCTTGCGTTGTTTATTATTTTGTATTCTGTTTTGTCTTTTATTTCAGCATACTTTACATATTTTCCTAAACAATATTCCATATATTCTCAATATGGATATAAAGAATTGATGGGTAAAATAGATAGTAGTAAAACAAGATATAGCAAGATTTATATTTCAAAACACTCAAATGATACAAAGCAATATATATATCAGCTTTTTTATCAAAAATATGATCCTGTTAAGTTTCAAAATAAGCAAAATGTTTCTTATACAGATTCTTCTGATGGGTGGGTATCAATAGACAAAATAGACAACATATATTACACAGCTAAAATACCTTCAGAAGCAGACCTTGTTCAGCAAGGGGGCAAAGTGTTGTTAGTGTCTCATCCATCAGAATTTCCTAAAGACATAGAAATCCTTGACTCTGTTAAGCTCAGAAATGGAAATGTGCAATTTGTTTTTGTAGATAAAGATGTGCTGCTTGATTATTATAAAAATCAATCAAATTTGGAGTAAAAATACATGAAAAAATACTTTAGTGAAAATATTTTACTTATCATAATTCTTTTGCTTGGAGCTGTCTTGAGGGTAGTAGCTGCACCATCGTCTCCTCCAGCTCTTAATATTGATGAAGCAGCTCTTGGATATAATGCATATTCCATATTTAAAACTGGTGCTGATGAGCATGGGAGATTTTTGCCGCTTTCCCTAGAGTCGTTTGGGGATTGGAAGTTGCCAGTATATTCATATGTAGCAGTATTGCCTGTTGCAGCCCTCGGACTTTCAGAATTTTCCACAAGATTTCCCAGTATGGTAGCGGGCATAGTAGGGATATTATTAGTATATCTACTGAGCATAGCTTTGTTTCAGAAAAAACCCTTAGCTCTTTTTGCAGCTCTCTTTTTCGCAGTATCACCTTGGAGTATTTATTTTTCAAGGGCAGCATATGAGGTGAATTTAGCAACAACTCTTTTTCTAGCAGGCTTGCTTTTGCTTATTTATTCAACAGACAGAAAAAGTGTCACCTATCGCACTGTTTTTGCCGGGTTGTTCTTTGGCTTGACTCTTTTTACTTACCACTCGTATATTATCTTTACTCCGCTTTTCCTATTTGCTTACTGCATATATTACGGAAAGAAGTTAGGTAAGAAGCTGGCATACATACTGATTCCTTTTGGTGTTTTGCTCATAATTTCAGGGTATTCAAACTTGAATGCCGGATCAAATAAGTTTTCCAACACAACAATTCTTGCAAATCAGGATGTAATTTATAACAGAGTAGAGCATTTTAGGAAAGACACAATAAACAATCCTATCTTGTTTGATAAGATTCATACTAAGTATGCAGGTATTCCCTATCAGGTGCTTCAAAATTATATAGTTTCTTTTTCTCCTACATTCTTGTTTGACAGAGGCGGAGAGAAATTAGTGCACAATTTAGATGGATTTGGGAACTTATATATATTTGACGTTCTACTTTTAATAGTTGGTTTTGCTGGGATTTTTTATTTTCGAGAAAAAAAGGTTGTAGTTTTGGGAATATGGCTTATTTTGTCCCCTATTCCATCAGCATTGACATTAGACGCTCCAAATTCAACAAGGCTTTTCATGCTTATGCCGCTTTTTACGCTTATTTCAGCATATGGTGCATGTGTCTTATGGAATTTTTCAAAAAAAGGAATATCTCAGAGATTACTGTTTGTGGTTTTGTCTCTACTCTTCATTGTGAATTGCCTCTATTTCTTTAATTTGTATTTTGTTCATTTCAATAAGCGTGCCCAGTTCTGGAGATATGGATATAAAGAGATTGTGCAGATTTCAAATCAGCACAAAAATGATAGCATAATAGTTAGGGGTCCTTATGATTTTCCATATATTTACTTTTTATTCTATAACTCATATGATCCAAAAAAGTTTATAGAAGAGGTGGAGTATTATCCGACCAATCATGAAGGATTTAAATACGTGAAATCATTTGGAAGGTATAGATTTGTTGAAGACTTAAGCAAAGAAACCGAAAATTCTAGTACAATTTATTTTGATACTCAAAACTTTCATGAAGGAGATACTATAATCACGCTTCCAAACGGTGATCCTATCTTTAAATATTATGTGGGAAAAGATAATTAATAAACATATTTCAATATTTCTTGCTGCAATAATTTTGTTGACAGTAATGCTTCGATTTTGGGGCTTAACAACGAATCCGCCTGCCCTTACATGGGATGAGGTGTCGTGGGGATACAATGCATATACGATTGGTATTACAGGCAGAGATGAATTTGGCGCATTGCCAATTACATATCTTGAATCTTTTGGTGACTTTAAGCCCCCAATATACGCAATCTTGACAGTAATTCCTGTGTGGGTCTTTGGAATGAATGAGTTTTCAGTAAGATTTACCTCTGCTTTTTTTGGTTCTCTTACCGTGCTTGTAACGTATTTTCTGATTCTTGAACTGTTTTTTCAAAGTAAAAATAAGAGATACTATGCTCTAGCAACATCTTTCATATTGGCAATATCTCCATGGCATATTTTGTTATCTCGTGCAGCATTTGAAGCAAATGTTGCAACATTTTTTATTGTTGTAGGCGTTTATTTATTTCTATTTTCAACGAGAGAAAAAAAGCATCTAGTTTTATTAACTGTATCTTTACTCAGCTTTTTAGCGGCAATGTATACTTTTAATACATCGCGTGTATTTTTACCAATATTCGTTCCAATCCTGTTTATTTTTAGATACAAGTTTCTTTTCAAGAATAAATTATACGCATCCTTAAGTCTTTTGTTTCCTCTTCTACTATCTATCCCATTGATTTTATTCATGCTTACTCCTCAGGCGAAACTTCGCTATGAAGAAGTTAATATTTTTTCAGACATTAAAGTAATTGAACGGGTAAATACACAAGCACAAAACATAGACAACAATATGCTCTCAAAGTTAATCTACAACAGACGGTTTGCATATGCTGTAGAGTATATGTCTCACTATCTAGACAACTTAAATCCAATTTTTCTTTTTATAAAAGGGGATGGAAATCCTAAGTTCTCTATCCAAGATGTTGGTCAGATGTATATATGGGAGTTACCATTCTTGATTATTGGAGTATTTCTTCTTATTAAAAAACGTGAAGGTGCTTGGATACTTATTCCTTTTTGGCTGCTTTTAGGAATAGTTCCTGCAGGTACTGCAAGAGAAACACCTCATGCGCTACGAATAGAAACAACTATTCCCATGCTTCAGCTCATTTCTGCATATGGGTTGGTGTTGTCTATTCAGTATATAAGCGGAATGAGAAAATTTTTTAAAAACAGCATTTATAGTATCCTTTGTTTGACTGTTTTGCTTACGTTTATCTACTTCGTTCATAATTACTTCAATCATTATCCAGTAGCTTATGCATCTGAATGGCAGTATGGTTATAAAGAAGCTGTAGAATACTCAGAAACCAATAAAAGTAAGTATAAGAATATTTACATGACGAAAGACTTAGGAAGGCCATATGCATATGTATTGTTTTATGGTAAATATTCGCCAGAGACCCTTAGGAATAATGCTGATGTGGAGAGAGAAGCATTAGGATTTGTGCATGTAAATGCGTTGGGAAATTATAAATTCTTGTCCGACTTGCCTGAGCCATCAAGTGGTAATTTATATGTAAATACGCCTGAAAAGACTCCAAATGATGTAAAAATTTTGAAGAGATTTTATACGCCTGATGGAAAAGTATCTCTAAACGCTTATGAAAAATAATTCAATGAAATTAAAAACCTCAGTTGTATGGATAACTTTTGTGCTTTTATTGTGTCTTGGATTTTTTATACGGATACTTTTACTTGATAGTGTGCCTGCATCTCCAGATTGGGATGAAGTTGCATTGGGTTATAATGCATACTCAATTCTGCAAACCGGCCGCGATGAATATGGCGTGCTATTTCCAGTGGTACTGCAGTCATTTGATGACTATAAACCAGCATTATACGCTTACTTAATAATTCCATTTCTTAAGATATTTGACTTATCAGTTTTTGCAGTTAGGCTTCCTGCTGTTATTTTTGGAACAGTAAGTTTGGCTGTTGTTTTTTTTATTATAAGGGCTATATTTCCAAAAGGCGTAAGTACTTCAAAAGTACAAATCTCAAGAGATTTGCTTGCATTGGTTTCTATGTTTATGTTAACGATTGCTCCATGGCACATTCAATTCTCCCGTGTTGCATTTGAGGCGCAAGTCGGTCTTTCGTTTAATCTGCTTTTTATTCTTTTCTTTCTGAAGGGGTTAAAGAAACCTTATTATCTTGTGTTTTCTGCTTTTTTTGCTGGCTTAAGTATGTATGTTTATCAAAGCGAAAAAGTATACATTCCATTGCTAGGTCTACTTCTTGTGGCAGCTTTCTACAAAGATATACTGACAGTTTCAAGAAAATGGCTTATATCTGCTGTATTTTTAGGAATTTTAATTATTCTGCCTATGGCAATCTATATTGTCACCACACCCGATTCATTAAGCCGGGCAAAGGGTGTGAGTGTTTTCTCAGATACAACCAAATTGCTTGAAAAAAATAGAGTGAAGCTTGAAAAAAATAAGGAGACAAATAACTATATTGGTATGGTAATGGATAATAGGCGTGTGGAGTATGTAAAGGCATTCACATCTGGTTATCTCTCACATTTTGAGCCAAATTGGCTTTTTTACAGAGGGGACTCATTGCGGCATCAACCCCCATTTATGGGTTTACTTTATATATTTGATTTACCCTTTATTCTTATTGGACTTTATGTCTTGCTGTTTTCGGCTATTCCTAGACGAATTAAGGTGTTTATGATTGGATACATCTTAATTGCTCCAATTCCAGCGTCAATTACAATTGATATTCCTCATGCAGTGCGTACCATCAATGTACTTCCTGCTCCTCAGATACTATCAGCATTAGGATTGCTTTTTGTATTTAAGAAGATTGCACATCAAAGGAAGATTTTGCAAATTGTATTATATGTAGGAATTATTCTTTTCATTGCATTTAATATTACGTATTACTTTATGCAGTATTTTGTGCAGATGAATTACTATTATTCAAAAGCTTGGCAATACGGCTGGAAAGAGGCTGTAGAATATGCAAGTACCGAATCGGAAAAGTTTGATCAAGTGATTGTGACAAACGTTTCTCCTCTTGACCAATCATACATGTTCTTTTTGTTTTATACTAAATATGATCCAAAGAAATATTTATCTGAGGGAGGGACAAAATCAGGTGGGTTTGCTGCAGAACATACTGCATTCGAGAAATACATTTTTAGACCAATAGACTGGAATCAAGATAAACAACTAACCAACACTTTGTTCATTGGAAGACCCGGGGATTTACCTGATAACATAGGAAAGACGATTAATTATCTTGACGGTGAGCCAGCAATAATATTTTCAAGCAGATATGAATAGATGAAAAAGAAAATAAACACCATCAAAGAGGGTAAAAAAATCACAAAAAAGAATATTGTTACTTTCATTATTCTTTTCATTGTATTCTCAGTTGGAATATATTTAAGAATTGGCGGTGTATTAAATAATTCATTTGCGTTTACATATGATGTGGGACGAGATCTTTTAAAGGTTCAGGAGATAGTGCTTGACGGTAAGATTCCGTTGATTGGTCAGACAACTGGTTTAGGCGGGCTATTTTATGGGCCTTGGTGGTACTACATACTCACACCTCCATTTATCGTTTCCCAAGGAAACCCGCAAGGTGTAGCAGCATTTATGGTTATTGTTGGATTATTTGTCATAATAAGTGGTTATTTTTTAGGGAAAAAAATGAGCGGAGTGGGTTTAGGACTTATAATTGCATCATTTATTTCATTTTCTGACACCATGGTTGGCTATTCAAGTCAAATATGGAATCCAAATATAGCTCCTTTATTAGTTATCTTGTGTTATCTGCTATTTATAACTGAAAGCAAGAAGCAAGTTATAAACCTTTTAGTTTCCTTTAGTATTGGGTTTTTGTTGGGGTTAATTTTTGACTCAGAAATTGTTTTTGGATTATTCTTTCTAACAGGTTTTGCACTTTCATACTTGTACTACAAAAAAAGCTCTGTAGTTTCATACAGAACTCTGTGTATAGTTCTTGGGTTTGTTTTTGTATTTTTGCCCAGAGTATTTTTTGAACTTCGTCATGACTTTGTTATGACAAGATCATTATTTGTTGTTTCAGATGAGCAGCAGGTTTTGGATATTCCCAACTTCTTTACTGTTTTGCCTGAACGCATTGGAGTTTTTATTGGATTGTTAGGCGAGACATTCGGCCTGAACAGTACAGGTGGGGTGGTAATTTTTGTGTCCTGCGTTGTGATATGGCTTTTTATGCGTAAATCAGCTACTAAAAACGAGAAGGTAATTTTTATAACATCCAGTATTACATTTTTTGTATTTATTCTACTTAGCGGTGTTTTTGCAAGAGCCATCTGGGGACATTATTTAGTTGGGATACCAGTGATTTATATAATTATGGTTTCAATTGGAATGATCCTTGTAATAAGAAAGAACAAGTATTTTGGAGTATTACTGTGCATACTATTAATCATTCTCAGCGCAAAACCCAACCAAGTCATATCCAATATTCAGAATCCTGGGTGGGAGGGTAATGCAGCTGTTTATAGAAATCAGGTTGCTGTAATAGACTATATTTATAAAGATGTGGATAATAAGCAATTTAACTATATTGCATACACACCTTCTGTGCATGATTATCCATATCAATATCTCTTCTCTTGGTATGGCACGAAAGCATATGGTTATAATCCATCCGTTTCAACACAAAAACTATTATATGTAATTCTGGAGCCAGACCCAGGCTATGAAGGAAGAATTACTGATTGGTTAAAAGTGAGGGAAGGGGATGGCGTTGTGCAGGAGGAAGTAGTGGTAAAAGGTGGTATAAGGGTACAAAAAAGACTTCGATAGGTAAGCATTTCCAAAATGTAAAGGTAGTTTCTCAGCGATTAACCAATACTGATTGTTCTTGTAAGACAAATAAGGAAAAGTTTGTTGCTGGTAATTATTTACAAATAATTATTAACAATAATGATATACTAACCCAATCTTAAATGAAACATCACGGGGCGCATGAGAATATAATTGAACAAGTCCCTCCAGATTATTATCAGGAAGGAGTTAAAAATAACATCCTGCAGAGGAAGTGGCACATGGGAAAGTTAGATGCTGTTTTATCCCAGGTGAATGCTGAGCCTAAAAGCATTTTAGATATAGGATGTGCTTCCGGTTGGTTTTTATCAAGAATTGCACGTACTTATCCAGATGCAAAGTGTTATGGGGTTGATATACATAAGGCAGCGATAGTATACGGACAGAAAAAGTATCCAAAGCTAAAGCTCGTTAGATCCGATGCTCACAATATACCATTCAAGGACAATATGTTTGATCTTATTGTATGCACGGAGGTTTTGGAGCATGTAGAAGATCCTCAAAAAGTGCTTTATGAAATGAAGAGGTTACTTAAAAAAGATGGAAAAGCTATTATAGAATTAGAT
>CAYRYY010000008.1:14392-15181 GCA_964428715.1 uncultured Gammaproteobacteria bacterium | reverse complement strand
CTGTAGTGTGGTTTCTGTGGAGATTGGGGCAGGGAAACGTTTGGAATCATTCGCATTTGCACTCATTTACTGTAGAAAAACTTGGGAGATTGATTAAAAAGACTGGTTTTAAGATACTTTATAAAAAACGCTTCAATCTGGGAATGGCTATGGTATTTTCAGTTAAAAAATAAACATAGGCATTTCAATTTCCCCATTGTATAATGAATGTATGGGTAGGTTGTCAGTTGCGCTTGCTACGCACAATGAATCTCTAAATATAGGTAGATGTCTGAAAAATCTTGTGGATTTTGCTGACGAGATAGTTATAGTTGATGGAGAGTCTAGTGATGAAACTGTAGCGATCGCAAGAGAATTTAAAGTCAAGGTTATCAGTAAGCCGAATAATCAGAATTTTCATATAAATAAACAAATAGCTATTGATAACTGCAAATTTCCATGGATTCTTCAATTAGATGCAGATGAGATAGTGGACTCTAAGCTTAAAAAAGAGATAAGGGAAATAGTTGACGAAAACTCCCATCAAAATATTAATGGATATTGGATGCCACGCAAAAATTGGTTTTTAGGAAGATTTCTTATGAAAGGCGGACAATATCCAGATTATACTTTACGGCTTTACAGGAATGGAAAAGGACGGCTGCCGCAAAAAGATGTGCATGAGCAGGCAGTGGTAGATGGGGAAGTGGGATATCTTCGTGAGGCTTTACTGCATTATCCGTACAAAAATTTCTCAGCATACATTTCAAAGTGGAATAGGTATAATTTATTTGCATCAGACTTGTTAAA
>CAYRYY010000008.1:10455-14382 GCA_964428715.1 uncultured Gammaproteobacteria bacterium | reverse complement strand
GGCATTCTTTCAGTATTTACTGATAAAGCCTATCTGGTGGTTTCTTTTAACATACATAAGGCATAAGGGATTTATGGATTTGTGGCCTGGTTTTGTTTTTTCGCTGTTTTCATCACTTCGTTTTCCTGTATCATATATACTATATATGCGTCAAAAAATATGAAAATTTTAGTAACTGGTGGCGGAGGATACATAGGAAGCTTTATGGTAAAAGCGTTGATTGAGCGCAATGATACTGTTTTTGTAATCGACAATTTTGAGAGAGGTTATAAAAAAGCTGTGGACCCAAAAGCAGATATTCTAGAAGGGGATTTGCTTGATAAAAATTTTGTGTCAAAAGTATTTCAAGACATCTCATTTGATGCAGTAATCCATTTTGCGGGTCTTATTTCTGTTGCTGAGTCCATGAGAGAGCCAGGTATGTATTTTGAATCAAATATAATGGGTGCTCTTAATATTCTTGACTTTATAAAAGAAAAAAATAGTAAGTTCATTTTTTCTTCCACTGCAGCAGTTTATGGAAACCCAATTTCCCTTCCAATTCCTGAGGATCATCCTAAAAACCCTACAAGTCCGTATGGGGTAAGCAAATTAATGGTGGAGGATATATTGAAGTGGTATAACCAGATCTATGGGTTATCTTCTACAGCACTTCGGTATTTTAACGCGTCCGGAGCGGCGCTCGATGGTTCAATGGGCGAGCAGCATAAGTCAGAATCTCATATTATTCCATTGGCAATCAAAGCGTTGCTTGAAAATAAAGAATTTCATATTTATGGAACAGACTATAACACGCCTGATGGGACATGTGTAAGAGACTATATTCATGTACTAGATTTAATAGACGCTCATTTGCTTGCGCTCGATCAGATGAAAGAAGGCAAACATAACGCATATAATGTTGGAACAGGAATTGGATATTCGAATAAAGAAGTAATAAATATGGTTGAAAAAGTTACGGGTAAAAAACTATTTGTAATTGATGATAAGAGAAGGGGTGGGGATCCAGATTCGTTAATTGCTGATCCTCAAAAGATAAAAAAAGAATTAGGCTTTAATCCAAATCGATCAGATCTAGAAACAATTGTTTCTTCTGCATGGAAATGGCACGATAAGCCCTCTACTAATGAAAATCTCTAACTTTATTAAAAGCATTTTATTTGTGCTTGCGGTTTTAATAATTGTTTTCAATTTTAGTCAGACAGTAATAAAGAATCCGGGAAATTATACAAGGGCTGACTATTGGAAAAGATTTAAGTCATTAGAAGATCTTTATAACTCATCACAGTATATTCAAAAACATCCCAAGGCTATTATTACAGATGACGTTGTGTATTCATATAATGCGGGGAGATTTATACAAGGAGAAAACCCCATACTTATCAATCCTGAGGTTCCACCGCTAGGAAAATATATCATTGGATTATCTATTATCTTATTTAATAATGAATCGATAATTAACCTGTTTGCGTGTGTGTTGGTTTTCCCGCTCCTTTTTTTGTTATCCTACTTATTGTTAAAGAATGCATTGTTGGCAATAATTCCTCCAGTGCTATTTAGTTTTGAAGAAATTTACAAAAATCAGATCATTGTTTCTCCTATCTTGGACATACTCCAGCTAAACTTTTTAATTTTATCTTTTATATTTTACATTCTTGCTTTGTCAAATACTAAAAAATATCTTTGGTTTTTTATAGCTTCTATGTTTTTTCTGGGTTGTTTTGTTTCAACAAAGTTTTATGCAACAGGATTTGTTGTCGCTTCTACATATATAGCCACAACATTTTTAATTGCTCGAGAAAAGTTGATAAAACTAATTCTTTGCTTTTTAATTGTGCCAAGCATATTGATTCTTACATATTCAAAAATGTTTGCGTTAGGCTATTCTTTGAGGGAAGTTATTAGTGTTCAGAAATGGATATTTCACTATAATACGGGTCACTTTGGTCACCCACCGTTTACGGTTTGGGATCTTATTCTGTTTAATAGATGGCACACATGGTGGGCAGATAACGCAATTATTTCTGACTCAAGCTGGAGTATACTTTGGCCAGTTTCTTTAATCATATCCTTACTTGCGATAGTATTTTGTATTAGAAAGGTCATTGTTAAAAAAAATCCACTACTACTTGTTATGATTTGGGTAATGTTTTATATGGCATTTTTGAACGTTGGTCAGGCTACATCCAGGTATTTTTTTGTACTTACCCCATTTCTTTTTATACTCTCTACAATGGGTTTAAGCGTATTTATTCAGTTTGTTTTAAAAAAACAAAAAATTTCACACAAATTATTATTAATTATGATTTCTTTGAGCCTTTTAGTATGTTTCCCAGGCTCATCATTTGCAATTAACGAACCTGCTGCGAAATCTGCATATGTACTTCCATATCCAGGTGTAATGCCAGGGAATAAGATGTATAGCATGTCAGAGATTTTTGATAATTTTAAGCTGTTGTATACATTTGGCGATTATGCACGTTTTAAATACTACTTAGGTCAATCAGACAAATACTTAGTTGAAGCAAAAACCCTTTTTGAATATGGACAATATTTGCATGCACAAAAGTCACTGGAAAAATCAAATATAAACTACAAGCAAATTGAGCCAATACTAAAAAGGGCAAAGCAAAATGGGCGTAATACATCTGAAAAAGAGGAATTATTTAGGTCTGGGAGTCAAAAGCATATAGAAGTTTTACAAACGCTTAAGAATGAGGTTCCAGAAAATTTTTTATGGGAGGATGAAAATAAGAGCCCAAAAGATATACATATCCACGACCTTATCGATGAGGCGCTTAAGATAAGGATGAACATATGAAATATATTTTAGTTTTGTATGCATTTATTGTTGTTTCCTTCACTGTGTTTTCGTATTTATTCATTGATCCTAACTTTACACCTCTTGCACATATTTTTTCAGGATTTGCTTATACCCAACGATTAAGCGTAACAATTATATATATAGCTTGTATAGTTTTGTTTTTTATTTTCTATTTCTACGTTCTTGCGATGTTTAAAAAAAAAGCATTTGATTATAAAAAACTAACAATTATTATTCTTATCTCGTCTATTCTTGTGTTTTCGTATCCAACGGTACTTTCCTACGATATATTTAATTACATTGCAACAGCTAAGGTCACATATTTATATTTCGAAAATCCGTATTTAGTTATGCCTATAGAGTTTGTGGGTGACCCCATGCTGTTATATACTCGTGCAGCGAATAAGTTTGCTTTGTATGGTCCAGGTTGGATTAGCTTAACTGCTTTACCATATTATGCTTCATTCAGCAGTGTTATTGCTCAGTTATTTTTGTTTAAATTTTTTGTAGGTATTTTTTATGCTGCATTAACATATATTATCTATAAAATTTCAAAAAATATGTTAGTAACCGCAGTATTTGCGCTTAATCCACTTGTTTTGATTGAGACTTTTGTGAGTGGGCATAACGATGTAATAATGATGTTTTTTGCAATGTTTGGAATTTTGTGTCTTAAAGAAAAAAAAGTACTCCTGTCATTTATTTTTCTCATACTTTCAATATCAATTAAATTTGCAACCGTGTTCCTAATTCCAATTTGGATATATATATTGTTAAAGAGATATAGGAAGGAAGAGATTAAATGGAACACTGTATGGATGATTGGTCTTGTTAGTATGACAGCTATTTTTGCCATATCTCCCATTCGTGAAGAAATGTATCCTTGGTACTTTATTTGGCTTTTGCCTTTTGCAGCATTAGTTAACACACGAAGAATAACTTTATTTGCAATATCTTTTTCAGCAGGATTACTTCTGTATTACACTCCATACATGTATACTGGATACTATTTGCTCAGTATTAAATTTTTAATTGTCATATTTGTTTCCTTATTGCTATTCATGTTTGGTATGGTATTGCAAAGAATTAAAAAAATATGGGAT
>CAYRYY010000008.1:8802-10445 GCA_964428715.1 uncultured Gammaproteobacteria bacterium | reverse complement strand
AACAGGAGCAGTTTTGTATAAGTTGTTCTCAAAACAAATTTTCACGACCTTCAGTTTTCCATACATTTTCATACTTGGTTCATTTACCTCAATTCCATTACTATATTTTATTAGGGCATATTTCACTCCCACTCTTTCCGCTGCAATACTATTATGGTTAGTAATAATTTTCATTTCTTCTATCGTTTTCGCAAAATATAAAAGAATAGGTAATATTTTTTCAAAAAAACAGATTGGTTATTTTGGATTATATATTTTCATACTTGGTATATCATATGTTCTCTTTCATAAATCTTTTAGTTATAAAGATTTTAATTTTTTAATTGCAACAAATATGTATCTTGATATGGGCGCATATATCCCATTTATTAGATCTTTTTCGTCAGACATAAATTTCCCTTTTGAAATCCCATTTTTTGCACCATCAAATATTCCGTATCACTTTATGTTTAATTTCTATACAGGAGTTTTGGAGTATTTGGGGTTAAGAGTTGATGTAGGTTATAATATTCTGTCCTCACTTACATTAACCTCCTTATTCTTTATTTTTATAGATTTCGGCAAAACGTTATTTAAAAAATCTGTTTTTATAGGACTGCTTGCCTTCTTTCTATTTTTATCTCCATTTAACTATTCATTTATTGCTTCTATAGAAGGAGGTATATCAAATATTTGGCGAAATCAGCAATATGATTTTACAACTCTTTTGGGAGATAATACTGCTGGAAATTTTTTGTATATTAATACATACCTAAATCAAAGACACTTACTATTTTCACTATCAGTGGCGCTTGTATTAATAATGATTGCATACAAGTCATTAATAGACATATCCATATTGTCTAAAAAGTTTTGGATTGCACTTGGGCTACTTGCTGGGCTTATGTATCTGTGGAACATGTCTGTATTTGTTATGTTAGCACTTGTATTTTTGATGTTCTATTTATTTCTTCGCAAGAAAGAGCTAATTATTTTAGGCTGCTGCATCATTTTTTTAGGACTAGTGCAAATGTTACCATTTATAAACTCAGACACTACAGTTGTTAAATTTGTACCTGGATACTTAGTACATTCGAATTTAACAATTGACAGATTTACAATGTTTTGGTTCTTTAATTTAGGCATAAGCATAGTAACTCTCATTGGAGGATTTATTATTTCAAAAAAGACTCAGAAAATACTTTTTTTATCATTGCTGCCAATTTTTTTAATCCCAAATCTTTTCCAACTTACACATGAAATGTTTGATAACCACAAGTTTTTTAATTTTTGGTATATGTTTATGTGTTTTTACTCTGCAAGCTTTATAGTTTTTTTATTCAAGAATGGGTTTTTTCTCAAAGTTGCAGGAACACTGTTAATTGTCCTCTCAATATCTACATCAATTACAAACTATGCAGTTGTTAAAAACGATCTGTATGCACAAATTCCAGATTACAAGACATATCCAATGATGATTTTTGCCTTAAAAAATATCCCAAGTCAATCAACTATACTTACAAATGGAGAGATATATGATCCCATTTCAATAACTGGTATGAAGTCATTTTTAGGCAGATCTCATTATGTTTATTTATATGGTGGGGATCCTCAAGAAAGACTGATTACAAAAAAACAGATATTGGAGGCACCAGAATCTACTG
>CAYRYY010000008.1:0-8792 GCA_964428715.1 uncultured Gammaproteobacteria bacterium | reverse complement strand
TTATAGACTTTGGGGTGATATATATGAAAAAATATATGAAGACGATTTTGGAATTATTTATGAAACATAAACTGCTTATCTTTGCCATAGCTCTTTCAGTAATTGCAGTTTTGCCATTGTTTCAGTCAGGACTTCATCCTACACATGATGGTGAATACCATGTGGTAAGGTTTTATGAGTTTGATAAAACGTTAAGGAGTGGGAGTATGTATCCTGTATGGGCTGCGAGCTTCAATTACGGGTATGGTGTGCCGTTTTTTACTTATGTTTATCCGCTTCCTAACTACGTAGCAAGCTTCTTTCATCTATTTAATATCTCGTTTATTGATCAGTTTAAGTTAAGCTTAATAGCTGCGACTTTAGTAGGTGCGGTTTCATCATATTATCTTGGAAAACAAAAATTCGGAGAATGGGGGGGATTACTAACTTCCGTGTTTTATACATATGCTCCATACCACTTTTTAGACATATACATTAGAGGGTCAGTGGGAGAGGTTTGGGCGCTTGCCTTTTTCCCTTTGCCATTGATCTGTATTAATAAAATTTTAAAGAAGCCAGGAATTATGCATTCCTTGCTACTTGGAGTTACTCTTTCACTTGTGATTTTCTCACATAATATCTTGTCACTTATGTATGCCGTTTTTCTAAGTTCGTATGTATTAATCATGCTGCTTTTTACGCATCAAAGAGTGCAAAAAGTTCTTTACTTATCTCTAGGAGGGATTATATCTTTGCTGCTCAGTGTTGTATTCTTTATACCAGCATTACTTGAACAGAGGTACGTTGAGGGATTAAACACATTTAAATACAGTGACCATTTCCCCGAAATATACCAGTTGCTAATACCTTCGTGGGGATCAGATTACTCAGGTGTTGCTTCAGCAACACAAATGTCGTTTCAAATAGGTGCAGCAAATCTTTTTCTCGTAAGCTTTGTTATATGTGCCTTATTGTGTAAAAAAGTAAAAAAAGATAGAGCATACATACTATTTTTCTTAATTTGGTTTTTTGTGTTATGTTACTTAATGACTTCGTACTCAAGCGCGATTTGGGAGTTTGTTTCATTCATGGGTTATTTTCAATTTCCATGGAGACTTTTGAGTTTGGTAATACTTTGTTGTGCAATTTTGGCAGGCTCAATCACTCATATTTCTAAGAATAAATTTTTATATATATTGTTTTTGATTTTTATAATTGCAACCACATATGGATATGCAAGCACTCCTTACATGCTCGACCGAACGGATGAGTACTATACGCAAAATTCAAATTATATTCATGGCACAAATAGCATAGGGAATGGATTTCAAACAAAATGGCTTTCTCAAGCTAAATCCCTTCCTCATGTGCAAGGGAATTTCATCAAATCAAATGGGCAAATTTCTGTTCGTAATTCTAGTAGTATTTATAAATCCTACAGTATAAAGCCAGCGTCAAAAAGCGAAATTGTGTTAAATATTGCGTATTTTCCGGGTTGGAGAGCATATGTGGACGGACAAGAAGTAGAGGTAATAAATAATGATGGAAAGATAGGTGTGCAAGTATTGGAAAATAGCAGAGTGCTTGAAATTAGATTTGAGGATACTCCAGTTCGTTTTATATCTAAAATTATTAGCATCACAACATTCATTATTGTTCTTGTATTTATACTGAAATATACTGTGATACAATGGTTTCATGGTTATAGGAATAGATAATTCGCCACTTGTTTCCACTCATAAATTAGCGCACAAAATTCGAGGTACAGGATTTTATACAAGAAATCTTATTGATGCACTCGTTGCTTATCATCCTGAGAATCAATACGTATTGTTTCAGCAGGGAAACCTTCCAAAAAGAAAAATTGATATATTTCATTATCCTTATTTTGATCCCTTTTTTTTATCACTTCCATTTAATAAAAAGGGGAAAACAATTGTCACAATTCATGATTTAACTCCACTTGTTTTTCCAAGGCTTTTTCCTGTTGGAGTTCGAGGTAGAGTTAAATACGAGATACAAAAAAAACTAGCAAAAAGAACAGATGCCGTTATAACTGATTCAGATTCATCCAAAAAAGATATAGAGCGTATTATGGGTATGAGCCCAGCCAAGGTTTTTTCAATTCCTCTTGCAGCAGGAGAGCATTTTAAAAAAATTGACGTTGCTCGAAAGATTAAAGATGAATTATTAAAAAAATATGATTTGCCTGAAAAGTTTGCATTATATGTTGGGGACGCAACGCCAAATAAAAATCTACCCGTATTGATGGATGCTATAAAAATAGCACAAATTCCACTTGTTTTGGTGGGTGGAGCACTTGCAAAACAAGATGTAGATTATACGCATCCCTGGAACAGAGATATCGAATATGTTCAGCATGCTGCAAGAGATAATAGTTCAATAAAAATCTTGGGATTTGTCCCTGATGAGGATTTGGTTCTACTTTATAATATGGCAGTGGTTTTTGTTTTTCCATCTGTCTATGAAGGATTTGGGCTGCCGGTGCTTGAGGCAGCTAGCTGTGGGTGTCCTGTTATTACAACAAAAGGAGGAAGTATTCCAGAGGTGATGGGAGATGCAGGTATATACATAAAACCCAATGATGAGCAAAGCTTAGCACAAGAAATTCTTAGTTTTTTCAAAGACGAAAACAAAAGGTTGCGTTATTCAAAAAGGGGTATTTTGCAGTCTGAAAAATTTTCATGGAAAAAAACTGCAGATAATACAGCAAAAATTTATGAGAAGGTTTATTCAGAAGCATAGAGTATCACTAATAATACTTTTATTACTGTTTCTTTGGAGAATTTATTATCTTTTTCTTGAAAGCATAAGATATCTATATCCGCAAAGGATTGGGTATTTAGGTTTTATTCCCCAAGGAAATTTTGATGGGGTTTTTTATATTGCAATTTCTCAGTTTTGGTACAGAGGACTTGATCAGGCATTTTTTCCCGTGTATCCAATTTCTATATGGACAATAGGAAGGTTTTTTCAGGTGAATTCTACTGTTGCAGGGATAACAATATCAATTATTTCTCTTTTTTTCCTGCTTCTAATTTTGTATAAGTTAATAAAAATTGATAAACTTAAAAAATCTCCTTTCTGGTCTCTACTTTTTTTACTGTCATTTCCTTCAGCATTCTTTTTAGGAAATATTTATACAGAAAGTCTATTTATTTTACTAATACTTCTATCATTTTATCTTGCACGTAAAAAGCATAGGATACTTGCATCAATAGTTGCAGGATTTGCATCTGGTACAAGAATTGTGGGGATATTTCTTCTCCCCGCATTGGCAATTGAATTTTTCCTTCAGTTTAAAGAAGACAAAAAGAAATTAAAATCTTCTGATTCATTTAAATACTTTGCACCTCTTCTTTTTGCTCCGGTTGGTCTACTCAGTTACATGGGGCTATTGTGGTATAAATATGCAGACCCACTTTTATTCGTACACATTCAGCCTAGTTTTGGCGCAGGGAGAAGCGGTGGGGAAGTAATACTACTTCCTCAGGTAATTTTTAGATATATAAAAATATTTCTTACCGTTAGTCCTTCCTCTCTTACATACGTAATATCACTTATTGAAATTGTAGTTTTGTTTTTGGGCATTATTGTATTAGTGTACGCATACAAAAGAGGAATTAGGAAGAGCTATGTCGTATTTTCTATTTGTGTTTTAATTTTCCCAACACTATCTGGAACATTGTCATCTCTTCCGAGGTATATTTTGACATCTTTTGCAATGTTTATTTTTCTGGGACAATTGGAGAATAAAATATTAAAAACTATTGGAATAACTTTGTGTTTTGTTATTCAAGGGGTATTGGCAATACTTTTTTTTCAAGGATATTTTGTTTCATAACATATGAAAAAGCATATTAAAGCAGTTGTATCACATCCGCTCATTTCAGGTAGCAGCATTATTTTTATTGGCTCATTTGCTGCCAATATACTAAATTATATATTTAATTTGGTCATGGGCAGATTATTACCAGTTTCTGAATACGGTTTGTTAATTTCATTACTTGCACTAGTTACTTTATTAACGTTATTTCAATCATCTTTAATTACACTATTTGCTAAATTTGCAGCGCAGTATTCTGCTAAAAAGGATTATTCGAGTCTTTCGAGTTTGGTGTGGATGGGGACAAAAGTAACGTTTGTGCTGGGTTTAATAGTGGGAGTTATACTTTTAACTTTCATAAATCCCTTATCGCAATTTCTTCATGTGAACAATCCTGTGCTTGTTGTGGTAATGCTCTCAGCTGTAATATTTTCAATACTATACTCTCTGCCAGCAGGGGTACTTCAGGGGAATTTAAAATTTCTCCTTGTATCTATTATTAGCATTTTTGGATCACTAGCAAAAGTTTTGACAGGGGTAATTTTGGTAAGTTTCGGATTTGGTGTAATGGGAGGTGGAATCGCTGTTTGTCTTGCTTTCCTCATACCCTTTCTAACAGCCTTTATATATGTACTTAGAAAATACAAAATAAATACTCATAAGGATAGTAATGTTCGTTTTATTCAAGAATTAAAGAGAGTTTCTGGACCATTTTTGCTTGCATCAATCGCAATAACTATTCTTCAAGGAACAGATGTGATATTTGCAAGACACTTCCTAAACAGCGTAGAAGCAGGGCAGTATGCAGCACTATCTGTAATGGGTAAGGCAATTTTTTATATTACAGCGCCAATATATTTTGTTTTTTTCCCACTTATTGCACAGAAAAAAGAAAAAATGGAAAGTATTTTTGGAACGTTATTGCTTGCATCAGGAATAATTTTTCTTTGCTCCTTCTTCTTTACAGCAATATACTTTTTATTTCCAAATCTTATCTTGCAGGTATTTTTTCCATCACCCGTTTATTCAAGTCTATCTCAATATCTAGGTTTATATTCTTTATATGTTATGATTTTTTCTTTGTGTTTTTTGTTGTTTAATTACTTTCTTTCAACTGGGAAAGTTGGGGTATATAGGGTAAACTGGTTTGTTGCAATTTTCTATATAATACTTTTATATCTTTTTCATAAGTCTATTATGGATTTTATTATTGTTCTTATATCTTCTTCTCTTTTACTTTTATTTCTTCTTTGTATATACTACAAGCTAGACAATAAAAATTAATGAAACACCAAATCTTTCTCTCACTCGTAGTACCTGCATATAAACAAGAAAAAGTAATTTATAAAAATGTTAAAGAGCTTTACACAGCTCTTACTGATTTAAATATTCCCTTCGAGTTGATAGTTGTTGCTGATGGAGAATATGAGAGTGTAAAAAAGATACTTAATAAGATTACTTATAAAGAGGTCCTCGTAACCGGTTACGAAGAAAATCAGGGTAAAGGATATGCTGTTAGGTATGGTGTTGAAAAAGCGGCAGGAGAGATAATTGGATTTATAGATGCAGGAATGGATATTGCACCAGAGGGGATTGCGATGCTTTTAAACCACATGGATTGGTATAAAGCAGATGTTATTGTGGGAAGCAAGTTGCATCCTGCCTCTCATGTAAAATATCCCTTCACAAGAAAGATATTATCATGGGGTTATCGGACTTTTACTCATTTGCTTTTTGGGTTTAAAATCAAAGATACACAGGTTGGAATTAAGATATTCAGAAGAAAGGTTGCGCTTGACGTATTCCCACGATTAGTTGTTAAGCAATTTGCATTTGATATAGAGGTTTTGGCTGTTGCGTATGCATTGGGTTATACAAAAATCTATGAGGCTCCAGTAAGACTTGAATTTAATGCCAGCAGCACCATAACATCAGGAAATTTTTGGAAAACAATTTTCCTTATGATGATTGACACGTTAGCAGTATATTACCGATTAAAGGTTACTCATTATTATGATAAAATGAACAGATAATTTATCATAGTATGAATGTAGTAATATTAAATTGGAGAGATCTAAAAAATCCACTATCAGGAGGCGCAGAAATATTAACACACGAAATTGCAAAATATCTTGTTAGTAAAAAACACACTGTTACTATTTTTTCCTCGCTGTTTCCAAACTGTAAGAAAACGGAAACTATTGACGGTGTTAAAATAATTAGAGATGGTAAGCCTGATTTGCGCTCAGTGCTTAATTCTGTTCACTACAAAGCGTACAAGTATTATAAAGATAAAAAATTTGGGAGAGTAGACGTATTCGTAGATGAAGTTCATGGTGTTCCCTTTTTTACACCGCTATACATAAAAGAGAAAAAAATAGCTCTCATATGTGAAAAGGCAGGAAGCTTATGGGACTCTGCATTGCCTTTTCCTCTTAATTATGCTGGAAGGCTTACTGAAAGAATATATCCATTACTCTATAAAAAAATGATTATTTTGACAATATCTCAATCATCAAAGGATGAGTTGTCATCCTTATTTCCAAAAGAACATATTAAGATCATTTATCCTGGGTCGTCGTCAAAAGTGTTAGATCATCCAGTGCAAAAAAATAATAATATGAAACTTGTGTTTATTGCTAGATTACTTAAGACAAAAGGAATAGAAGATATTATAGATGCTGTCAAAATCATTAAAGACAGGAAAATCGAGGTGAAGCTTCATGTAATAGGTAGAGGTACGAGTGAATACACAAAGCAAATTCAAAAAAAAATAACCCATTTAAACTTATCAGATAATGTGATTCTTCACGGATATGTGTCTGAAAATGAAAAAAATAGAGTCATTGATGAGTGTCATTTTTTAATAACCTCTTCACAGAAAGAGGGATGGGGATTAACAGTTCACGAGGTGGGCGCACGAGGTGTTCCAACAATTTCATATACAGTTCCTGGTTTAAAGGAAGTTGTTGTTGACGGTGTAAATGGTAGACTTTTAAAAAATAATACACCTGAGGAACTTGCAGGATCATGCGTCGAATTATTTAATAACAAGAAATTATACAAAAGACTTCAAAAAGGAGCGATTGAGCAGCGTAAAAAATATACATGGAGCAATACTGGTGAAGAGTTTCTTAAAATAATTCATGGTAAATAAATTTAGAAAACACATATTCACATTTCCGCTCATATTAATTTGCATACTATTTCTTGGATTTATGCTGAGATTTCATGACTATAGCACCTGGCCTAGACAGGGAGCTACATTTGATGAGTATGCATGGACATGGCAGGGTATGAATATTATCCAAAAAGGAGTTCCCATTTCATGGTCTCCTCACCCACAATATTCTGACGCAAATCCTATAATATATCAGAAAACTCACTTTAGAATAGTAAGGCCATTCTTGGAGCATCCGCCAGTATTTGGAATTATTGCGGGTGGATTTGCGATTTTGAATGGTGCGTCGAGTATGTATGACTTAGAACTAACTCATATTCGTCCACTCGCCTTGTTTATGGGAGTATTAAGTATATTCCTGGTTGCCCTGCTTACAAGAGAACTTTATGGTAGGAGAGTGGCGGTTTTAGCTGCATTACTGTATGCAACGATACCATCCATAGTGGTAGGTTCAAGAATTGTGCAGAATGAAAATTTTTTCATTCCAGTTTGGTTGTTTACACTGTTTTTAGTTGTTAAATATACAAAAAATAAAAAGAGATGGATTAGAAATCTGGTCATATTCTTGTGTGCCCTGCTGATTCTGGCAAAGATACCTTGGATTGCAGCAAGTATCTCACTATTTGGAGTCTTTTTGTATTTTAGAAAATACAAAGACGCATTGTATGTTTTTATTGCAGCACTAGGCGCATTAGCAGTATTTGCTGTGTATGGGTATATCTATGACTGGGGTTTGTTTATTGACCTATGGAAATTGCAGGCTGCAAGATATGATCTAACATTTAATAGTATCTATGCGCTTTTTCAAAAACCATTTCTCGTGGATAGACACTATACTGATGGGTGGATTTATTTTGGTTGGATTTCATTTTTCATCTTGTTAACAAGGGATATAAAAAAGAACATATTTATTATTGCACCTCTGATTGCATATTTTATTATTTTTCTGGCAGGTATTCCTGATGAAGCAGGTCATGGTTGGTATAGATATCCATTTTATCCGTTTCTTATTATTTCAATTGCACTATTTTTAAAAGAATACTTTGTAAAAAATCTACTATTAACTTTTATTTTTCTCGTGTTTATTGGATCATCTTTGTTAGGACTCACATGGGAAGTTGTCTTTGGGTATTCATTCTATGTTTTTAGATTGGCAATCATTTCTTGGCTTTTTATTTTACTGCCTATATTTCCTTTATTTAATAAGTTTGGTGTTGTAAGTAGACGAATGTCTTACGCATGGCTCATATGTTTTTTTCTTATGAATATATGGGCATCTCTAATATACAATGAACAATAAAGTTTCAATAGTTATTCCTACAAAAAATTCTGATTTGTTTCTTGAGAATACACTTCAGAGTATTAAGTCTCAAACATACAAAGATATTGAAGTGATTATTGTTGATGGCCAATCAACTGATAAAACATTGAAATTGGCAAAAAAATATAACGCTCTGGTGTATCAGTTAAGAGTAGATGTGCCAAAAGGAACGTTTGACGCCCCCCATAGAAGAAATTATGGTGTTAAAAAATCAAAAGGTGATTACGTTTATTATGTTGATGCAGATATGGAGTTAGAAAAAAATGTTGTGAAAGAGGCTGTGGAGGCATGTACCAAAGGTGGATGCGATGCAGTTATAATTCCTGAAAATTCCTTTGGAAGCGGACCTTGGGCAAAAGCCAAAAACCTTGAGAGGATGTGCTATTGGGGTGATGATAGTGTTGAGGCGCCAAGATTTTTTAATAAAAAAGTTTGGCGTGAGGTAGGGGGATTAGATGTGGACT
>CAYRYY010000007.1:0-25830 GCA_964428715.1 uncultured Gammaproteobacteria bacterium | reverse complement strand
GAATTTGAAAGTCTTAAAGATATGATAATTGCCCTTGGTATGGGAATAGGGGATAGTACAAATCTGGAAAAACTCAGATATCACCGCGTAATTATTATGACTGACGCTGACGTAGATGGAGAGCACATTGAAACATTATTGCTTACCTTTTTCTATAGACACTTACCGGCCATTATAGATAACGGATATCTTTACATTGCAAAGCCTCCATTGTTTAAAGTGCAATCCGGAAAAGATATCAGGTATACGTTTTCAGAGGAAGAACGTGATACGGTAATTAATACGGATTTTAAAGGAAAAAACGTAAATATTCAGCGCTATAAAGGTTTGGGTGAAATGAACGCAGAGCAATTGTGGGATACTACCATGAATCCTGAAAACAGAGTATTAAAACAGGTAAGAATTGATGACGCAGAAGAAGTAGACCGCGTATTTACCATGCTTATGGGTGAAGAAGTTCCACCAAGAAAACACTTTATACAAGAAAATGCTAAACTAGCTAACTTAGACATTTAGGAGGTGAAATAAATTTATGAAATTAACAGCAGGAAATAAAGCACCAGAATTAGTAAACGTTTTAATAGAGGTGCCTTTAAATAGTAAGGTAAAATACGAGTTTGATAAAGAAACGGAAATGATAACAGTGGATAGATTCTTGTTCTTTGATCAAGGATATCCGGCAAATTACGGATTCATTCCAAATACATTGTCAGGAGATGGTGACCCAGTGGACGTATTGGTGCTTGCACCAGATGTATTAGTGCCAGGATCAGTAATTGTCGCCAAACCAATTGGAATGCTAGAAACTGAAGACGAAAAAGGACAGGATGCAAAATTAGTTGCCGTTCCAACTGAAAAAGCTAATCCAGAATTTGGAAAGTATAATGATATTTCAGAGCTTCCTGAAGAATTAACTGAAAAGATTAAATACTTTTTTGAAAATTATAAGAAAAATGAGCCAGGAAAATGGGTGAAAGTAAGCGGATGGAAGAATAAAGACGCAGCTATTGAGGAAATTAAGAATGGGCTTGCAAATTATAAATAATTTTTAGGCGCAAAGCGTTTAGCTTTAAACGCTTGCCGTTTGTAAATTATGTCAAACTTAATTGGAAAATTAGAACTAGTTGAATTAGGAAAAGAAGCACAAAAAGCATACCTAGATTATGCAATGAGCGTTATAGTACAACGTGCGCTACCTGATGTGCGTGACGGATTAAAGCCAGTTCACAGGCGCATTCTCTTTGCAATGCATGAAATGGGACTTAATCCCACAGCCCGTTTTGCAAAATCCGCTAAAATTGTTGGAGAAGTTATGGGTAAGTACCATCCACATGGTGATACCGCCATTTATGATACGTTAGTTAGACTTGCACAGGATTTTTCGCTACGTTATCCGCTTATTCATGGCCAAGGAAACTTTGGATCTATGGACGGAGACTCAGCAGCTGCTATGCGCTACACTGAAGCAAAATTAGCTCTCATTGCTGGCGAAATGCTCAGGGACATAGATAAAGAAACAGTTGATTTTCTTCCTAACTTTGATTCCACTCTCCAAGAACCAGTATACCTTCCAAGCTTGCTTCCTAATTTGCTACTTGCTGGTGCTGAGGGTATTGCTGTTGGAATGGCAACCAAAATCCCGCCTCACAATATAGGTGAAGTAATAGATGCAACTATATATCTTATGGGCAAAACGATTCCGACAAAAGGAGAGGACGGAAAAGTAACGCTATCAGCAGACGTCACAGTTGACGAACTTATTGAATATGTGAAAGGCCCTGACTTTCCAACAGGGGGCGCCATCTATGACATTAATGAAATCAAAAATGTTTATAGAACTGGCCGCGGCAAAATTATCATCCGCGGAATTGCTGAAATTGAAGACATAGGGCAAGGTAAGTCAGCCATCATAATCCGCGAAGTACCATATCAGGTAAATAAAGCCATGTTGGTTGCCAAAATTGCAGAACTAGCAAAAGACAAGAGAATCGAGGGAATTTCTGATTTAAGAGATGAGTCTGATAGACATGGAGTGCGCGTAGTTGTTGAGCTCAAGAGAGACGCAACACCTAAAAAGGTTTTAAACAATTTATTCAAACTCACATCCCTTCAAACTCAATTTCCAGCAAACTGCGTAGCATTGGTTGATGGAGTACCAAAGACGGTAAATCTTAAAATAATTCTTGAAGAATATCTAAAACACAGATTTTCAGTTGTGACTAGACGCTCTGAATTCGAATTGCGTGAGGCTCAAGCAAGGCTTCACATTTTGGACGGGTTACTTATTGCGGTTAACAACATAGACGCAGTTATTAAGCTTATCCGTGAATCAGCCAGTGCAGACGCGGCCAAAGCCGCTCTCATGGAACGATTCAAATTATCCGAACTCCAAGCAGTTGCAATACTGGATATGCAATTAAGAAGGCTTGCTGCCCTTGAGCGCGAAAAGCTAGAGGAAGAATGGAAAGTGGTTAAAGAATTAATTGACTACCTGAATTCAATTCTGGGAGATCCTATAAAAATGCTAGCTGTTATTAAAGGTGAAATTGAAAAACTTAAAGACAAGTTTGCAGACGAGAGGCGCACAAAAGTATACAAATCTAAAGTTGATGAGTTTTCAGACGAAGATTTGATTCAAAACGAGCCAACAGTTATAACACTTACAAAAACTGGGTATGTAAAAAGGCAAAGCATGTCATCATTTAAAACTCAGCACAGAGGAGGAAAGGGCATAAGCGGTATGACAACCAAAGAAGACGACGCAATTGAACACATCAGATATTCTCAAACCCATGATTTTGTGCTTTTCTACACAAATACCGGAAAGGTTTATCAAACACGCGTTTTTGAAATCCCTGAGTCATCCCGAGTTGCCAAAGGACAGGCAATTGTCAATCTTATTGATATGCCTGCAGGCGAAACTATTAAATCTGTTTTGACATACAACCCAACTGAGAAAGCAGCTAACAAATTTGTCATGATGGCAACCAAAAAGGGAGAGGTCAAGAAAACGAGCATTGAAGACTTTAAAAATATAAGAAAATCAGGAATTTTAGCAATCAAAATTCAAGCTAATGATGAATTATCATTTGTAGACTTTACTACAGGTGAAAATGAAGTAATTTTGGTAACCAAAAATGGAAAAATAATCTCATTCAGCGAGGACCAGATCCGCGCTACAGGAAGATCATCCATGGGTGTCCGCGGCATAAAACTTGTAGGAGATGACGAAGTGGTTGCAGCAGATGTCATGGAAAAAAGTTCTCCAAAAAGTCTATTAGTTGTAACTGCCAATGGAATAGGCAAAAAAACAAAAGTATCAGAGTTTAAAAATCAAAATAGGGGAGGTCAGGGAATAAAGGTTGCTAATATAACTGATAAAACAGGAACGATTGTATTCTCAAACATTTTGTCAGATGCGTCCCGTGAAGTAATCATTACGTCCCTTAAAGGACTTATTGTAAAACTTGATCTCAATTCAATTCCGCTTCTGTCCCGCAACGCACAAGGAGTAATCCTTATGCGCTTTAAAACAACAGGCGACCGCGTCGCAACTGCAACGGCCGTGGACGGTGAATAGTCCAATTTACATATGATTATGCGCATTGGAGTCTTAATAACCTTTGTCGTTCTTTTTGCCTTTGCACTTTTTTTGTATCTACAAAGCAACAAAAAGGCTAATATTCCTCAGCAAATAAATAAAGTTGTTGCAAACCTGCACCCCTTGAGTATTGAGAGTATGAGACAAAAAAAATACCCGGGTTCGGAAATAATAATTGAACAAGAGCTGCCTCAGGAATCAAACTACAGACAATATATTGGGTCTTATATGTCTGAGGGATTAAAAATATATGGATTACTTACTATTCCAACCACTCAAAGACCTGAAAATGGGTATCCTGCAATTATATTTAATCATGGATATATTCCGCCAAGTGAGTACAGAACAAATGAACGCTACATAGCGTATGTTGACACGTTTGCGCGAAGTGGATATGTGGTATTTAAATCTGACTATAGAGGTCATGGGTCCTCTGAGGGAGAAGCCGTGGGGGCATATTTTTCACCTGGCTACACTACTGATGTACTAAACGCTTTGGAAAGTGTTAAGAAACTAGAATATGTAAATCCTGACAAATTAGGCATGTGGGGACATTCCATGGGAGGAACAATTACCCAACGAGCACTCGTCATAAGTCCCGATATCAAAGCAGCTGTTATATGGGGTGGGGTAGTGGGATCATATGAGGATATCTATACTGAATGGTGGTCAAAGCGGCGCCGTCCTAACCCAACTAGTGCCACCATGAATTCTAATAGCTCAAGCAGACAATCATTCATAACTGAATATGGAGAGCCAAATCTAGGAAATGCATTCTGGAATTCCATATCTGCTACTTCTTTTCTTAATTACCACAAGACGCCTGTATCCCTGCACCATGGATATTCCGACGAAACTGTTCCTTATCAACTGTCGCAGCTCTATCACAATGCATTAAAAAAAGCAGGAATCGAATCAGAGGTATTTTTCTATGAAGGAGATGACCATGATATTTCGCAAAACTTTAACACAGCAATTTCGCGTTCTGTTGAATTTTTTGACAAATACTTGAAATAGTTTTACCATAAACTAACTCAGGCTTTCTAAACACAAAATGGATGAAATTAATCTCATCGAAAAGTCTTCCAAACCAACAACAGAAAGAGTTGTGCAGAATGTACTGCTGTTTTTTGGCGAACGTCTGGCAATAATACTTTTTGCGCTTTCAATCCCGCTTATAATACTCTTTCTTCATGCGCCGCAAGCATTTTCAGACGAAGAAAAAGAAATGTTTGTAAAGCAGGATACGAATTGGCACGCAAAAGTATCCCTTCAAGTACCTCTTTCGTCAAAAAATATTTCCCACTCATTTAGTACAGCCACAATCACCCCAAGTCCAAGCCCCACACCCGCACCAACATCTGCACCTATTCAAATACCTTCTTCGAGTGATGATGTGTGGGAAAAACTGGCACAGTGTGAGTCAAAAGGCAATTGGAGTATTAATACAGGAAACGGCTATTATGGAGGTCTGCAATTTTCAGAAAGCGCGTGGAGAGGAGTGGGAGGAACCAATATGCCTCACGAAGCGTCTAAAGAAGAACAAATCATGAGAGGCAAAATGCTTCAAGAACGGCGTGGATGGGGACCATGGGGAGGCTGTTCTAAAAAACTCGGCCTCATCTAACAAATTTATATCTATCACTACAACTCCTCCTTTTTTCTTGCGCACACTATTAGTATAATACCTCTATGGAAATGTCAGGAAAAATAATTGCAGAAGAAATCCTGCAGGATGTACGAGACCGAATCTCAAGGCTAAACAAAAAAGGAACTATCCCAGAGTTAGCAATTGTAACTGTGGGCGGCGAGGAAGCATGGTTGTCCTATGTTTCTCAAAAGTTAAAAACGGCAGAGAGGCTTGGAATTAAAACTACACTTATAAAATTGGACGGAACGAGTGAGAAAGAATTACTGGATACTATGCAGCAGCTAAATGATAATAAAAATATTCATGGGATAATTGTGCAAAGACCAATTCCTAAGCAGTTTGACAGACAAAAAGTTATAGATGGCATCGCCCCCTTGAAAGATATTGATGGGTTTAGAGATGATTCTATATATATTGTTCCAGTCCTCATGGCTATTCAGCGTTTTATCAGAGAGGCATATGGAGTGCTAACAGCCTCGGAATTAAAGAAAGTGTTGATAAATCAACGTATTTGTGTCATTGGAAAAGGAGAAACAGCGGGAGGACCGACAATAGAGTGGCTACACTCAATCGGAGCAGATTATACTATTATTGATAGCAAAACTAAAAACCCCTGTCAAGAACTAAATACTGCTGAGTTAATCATAACAGCCAGTGGAAAGAGTGGGATCATAAAACCTGATTGTTTAAAAAAAGGAGTAAAATTAATAGGTGTTGGAACACACAAAGAGGAAGGGAAATTAACGGGAGATTATAAAGTAGATGAAATAAAAGATATTGCATCTGCCTGGAGTCCAACACCGGGTGGAGTAGGACCAGTAAACCTTGCATACCTTTTCCAAAACTTAATTACTGCTGTAGAAAAACAGGTATAAATCAAAACATCCTCTAGTAATTGGGCACCTCGATTTTACAAGGGAAACAAGCTACAATAGTAATGCTTAAAATGTTTATGATAGGTAGATTAAAAGACATATTTTTTTTCCCCGTGGCTTATTACTTTGCCTTCTGGGCAAAATTACAGCTTAGAAAATGGAACCCTCGAGTAATTGTAGTTACCGGATCAAGCGGCAAAACAACGCTGTTTAACATGGTAGAAGCGCAGCTTGGCAGCAAGGCACATTACTCACATCATGCAAATTCAGCAATCGGAATTCCATTTGATATTCTAGACATACACAGAAAGACACTCAAACCAATTGAATGGATCAGTATTATTTTAAAAGCTCCCCTGCAAGCATTCAAAGCTCCATACAAAGAAGAATTCTATGTAGCAGAATGTGATGCAGACAGACCGAGAGAAGGGAAGTTTTTGGCAAGCATACTCAAACCAGAAGTAACGCTTTGGATATCCACAAGTAGAACTCACAGTATGAATTTTGACAAGCTTGTTCCTCACAAATTTAAAAGCGTAGAGGATGCAATTGCATATGAGTTTGGATACTTTTTAGAACATACTTCAAAATTTGCAGTTGTAGACGGTGATTCAGAACTTATGACAAATCAAATTCCAAGAACGAAAGCAGGTATTGAAAGCGTAAGGATTGAAAAGTTGAGTAAATACAAAATTTCTAAAGAAGGAGCAGAATATACTCAAGGGAAAGAAACAATTCGACTAAAAACACTTCAGCCCAAAGAAGTATTCTATGCAATTGAAATGTGTAAAGCATTAACAAGCTATCTTGAAATGCCGTTTGATAACACCTTTAAAAATCTGCAAATTTCACCTGCACGAAGTTCACTCTTTAGAGGAATCAAAAATATTACCATAATTGATAGTACATACAATGCCAATTTTTCGTCTATGTCAGCCATTCTATCAATGTTTCAAGAATTTAAAGCGAAAATAAAATGGACTGTTATAGGCGACATGCTAGAGCAGGGGAGTGTAGAACAGGAAGAACATGAAAAATTAGCTGAACTTTTACTCAAGATTGACACAAAACGCATAGTTCTCTTAGGACCTCGAGTTAAAAAATATACATATCCAATTCTAAAAGAAAAGCTAGAAAAAAACATTCCTGTTGACGTTTTTGAAAATCCCCGTGAAGTGCTTGAATTACTTCAAAAAGAAATCAAGGGAGGCGAAACAATTCTTTTTAAAGGTGCACGGTTTCTAGAAGGTGTAATTGAGAATTTACTGCTTGATAAAAAAGAAAAGATATTACTTGCAAGACGCGAAAAAATTTGGGATGAAAGGAGACACAAGTGGGGTCTCTAGATAATAAACTGTACATTTTACATGGCTGGACTACGGATACTTCTAGGTGGAAACCATTTCTGGAAAGTATTAAAGAAACTGGAATAGAACCTGTATTTCTTCCGATTCCTGGATTATCTGCACCAATAGATAAACCATGGACGATAGATGACTATGTAGAATGGCTAACACACATGCTGCCAGACAACAAACGGGTATCAATATTGGGACATTCAAATGGTGGGCGGATTGCGTTATCTTTTGCGCTCAAATATCCTGAAAGACTTGAGCAGATTTTTTTACTAGATAGTGCTGGAATATACCATAATGATTTCTTAAGCAGAGCCAAACGAGGAATATTTAGAACTATCTCAAGTATTGGGAAAAAAATAACATCATCTAATACAGCACGAAACTTACTTTATCAAGTAGCACAGGAGTCAGATTATAAGAATGCAACACCTGTAATGAAAGAGACAATGAAGAATTTAATAAGCGTTGATTTAACACCAAAACTTTCACAAGTAAGAAATCCCGTAACAATCATCTGGGGCAAAAATGACACAGTCACACCATACACTGATGCGCAAGTTTTTAAAAACGAACTCCCGCAAAGCAGTCTCTTTCCAATTGAAGGAGCCATGCACTCTCCGCAATTTACTCATGCAAAACAAGTGATAGACATTATCAAAAATGAATTTAAATGAATATTTTTAACTCACTGGGATCAAATTATAACCTTCAATATGTAGTTAATTCCATATATCAGGATGACAAAAATAAAAAAAAGAAGCTAATTGAGGGCTTAACACTCGCATACGGTGGAGAAGTAGAACTTTTTTATAAAGGACGCAGTGCTATAACACGCGCAATTATAAAATCAGGCATTGCTCCCAAATCAGGAGTAGCCTTTGCAGGATTTACTTGTATTGCTGTTGTTGATGCGGTCACAAAAGCTGGAATGAAACCTGTGTTTATAGACATTGATGAAACACTCAATTTTAGCGCAGAGTCTCTAGAGGACAAGATAACTTCAAATAACATTAAAGCAGTAATTATTCAAAACACACTTGGATTCCCATGCAACATTAATCAAATTCAATCAGTATGCAGGAAGCACAAGCTTATACTTATTGAGGATCTTGCACATTCTATTGGATGTACCTATGATGAAAAAAATGAGGCAGGAACTGTAGGTGACTTTGTCATATTATCATTTAGTCAAGACAAGGTAATTGATGCTGTATCAGGCGGTGCTCTTATAACTAAAACAAAGTCTGCAATTTCTTCAAAACCATCTGCTGTAAAAAACAGTGATGCATCATTCCAAGACAGATTTTATCCATTATTTACTTACGGTATTCGAAAACTCTATAAAGTAAAACTTGGCAAATTACTTCACGCATTTCTAAAACACACACATATGCTATCCAATCCTATGAAAAATGACTCCTTCAAATCACTTTCTGATTGGCATGCAGGAATCATAATATCCGAGTTTTTAGATATTGAAAAAAACGTTCATCATCGACGAAAAATAAGTCAAATATACGCCAAAGAAATTAAAAAAAGTATGACAAAACCATTTCTTATTTCACAAATTGATCAAGCCATTTGCCTTCGTTTCCCGATATTTACAGACAATCGAGATGACCTTACTCAATTTCTTAAAAATCACGGAGTATATGTTTCTGATATATGGTATGACTCGCCAGTTTCTCCAAAAAAATATACTGATCAATCTGGATACACAAATGGTTTATGTCCTCAGTCTGAAATTATTTCAAAAAAAATACTTAATTTACCAACTCACAAAAATGTCACAGAAGAAGACGCTAAGTCAATCTCTGTTTTAATTAACACATGGCATACAGCACAAAAACAATAGAACAAAAAGATACGTGGGAAAACTTTATCCTCAGTCATCCTGAGGCAAATTTCCTGCAAAGTTGGAACTGGGGAGAGTTTCATCAAGCACTGGGTCACAAAATTATTCGAACTGGATTTTTTAAAGACTCAAAACTCCAGGGAGTAATGCTGTGTGTTGTAGAGCGTGCAAAACGTGGAAAATACTTAACGGTTCCAGGCGGACCTATTCTTGACTGGACAAATAAAGAACTCGTTAAAGCATTCAAATCAGAAATAAAAAGCCTAGCCTCAACACATAACTGCAGTTTTGTACGCGTACGTCCCCAGCTGGAATCAAATGACTTCTCAAAAGAATTATTTAAAACTTTAGGATTTAAGATAGCCCCTATGCATTTACATGCTGAGTTAACCAACCAGCTAGATGTTAAAAAACCTGAACAGGATTTACTTGCAAACATGAGAAAGGCAACGCGTTATGAAATTCGAAAAGCAGAAAAGTTAGAAATAACGATCAAGGAGTCTACGGATTTTAAGGACATAAAGAAATTTTACAATCTTCAAATGGAAACAGCTAAGAGGCAAGGATTTGTACCGTTTTCACTCAAGTTTTTAGAAGAACAGTTTAGGGTTTTTGCCAACACGGGAAACGCTATATTGTATTCTTCATATTTTGAAAAAAAGTTACTCGCTCAAGCTTTTATTATTTTCTATGGAACAGAAGCTGTATATCATTATGGTGCTTCAACCAACGATGGGAGACAATACCCGGGAGCATATTTAATACAATGGCATGCAATCAAAGAAGCGAAAAAACGTGGAATTTCTGTATATAATTTTTGGGGTGTGGCGGCAGAGGGTCATAGGTTTTCAAACCTCTCTATGTTTAAACGCGGCTTTGGAGGAGAAGATTTTGCATATCTGCATGCCCAAGACTTAGTCATAAATTATCCAAAATATTTCATAAATTTCTTAGTTGAAACGATCAGGCGCAAAATACGAAAAGTTTAATGTTGACAGGAAGTGTTATCTGCTATACACTTTTTATATGATTGATAGGACTTTTCTTAAAGAATACCTCTTAAAGCCTGCTTGTTTTGCTCTCGTCATAATTGCAGTTTTATTTCTCCTTAATAAGTTTACCTACTTTAATTTCTCCCTAGGATCAAACCAAAATATGAATTCATTTGAAGCAATCGGCACAGGGGAAGTAACTGCAGTGCCCGATGTAGCACAGACTACTTTTAGTATTCAAGAGCGCGGCACAACACAAGAAGCAGCACGAAGTGCAGCCAATACCAAACAAACCCAAGCAATAGAAGAACTTAAAAAATTGGGAGTCAAAGAAGCGGATATTAAAACTACTGGGTTCTATGTAAATCCTAATTACGAACCAGATCCAATAACTGGCAGTACAACCACAGATTCAATAGCACTCCCAATAAGACAAAACGCTCAAAATGGATATGTTGCAAATGTGACAACTACTGTAAAGGCTGAGAAAATTGAAACACTCAATAAGGCAATTGATGCATTAACCACAATTGGCATAAATGTAAGCGGAGTAGAGTACACGTTTGACGACAGACAGAAATATGTACTTGAAGCGCAAAACAAAGCTATTGAACAGGCAAAAATACAGGCACAAGACTGGGCACGCGCCGCAGGATTTAAACTGGGTAAAATTGTGAGCATTAGAAACGCGGATGAGGGATACGGATACCAACCATATGCGGCGGATAGTGCTGTTATGAATTTAAAAGCAGGAGCACCTGAAACTCAAACTGACCTGCAGCCTGGAGAAAATCAAATAACAGCCAGAATGGGCGTTACTTTCTATATAAGGTAAGCAGATTAGCATCTTCGTGATTAAAATATACTCCAAATAATAGCATTTATACATCTTATAGTGTATAATTCGCATCTATGGCAAAAGAATTTGGACCCATTTTTGCAACCAAGGTTGACATGCTTCATTCAGGAAGTGTTTGGACAGGTGCAGAATTTACTAGCTATTATGCAAATCAGATTGAAAACCGAATTGAAGTAGCCCGTACAACTCATGGAAACCTTTCCTCGGAAATCGTAAAAAAAGAAACACAAGACTACCTAGGAATAGGAAACACTGTTGTAACTGAGTCAGCCAAATCCCAATTAAGCGAACCAGAGAAGGCACTTGCAATCCTGCTTGCACGACGCGCTGCAGGATCTCGCCATCAAGTCCTAATTCCAAACTTATCTGTGGCTATTACTGGAAATTTGGGTGAAATCCACGCATTATCACTAAATGAACTGGAGATAAGCCACCCTGATTTACAAGCAGATATTTTAGTAAACACAGGTGAGTTAAAAGAAGTATATGTAAGACATACTGGTTTGTATGTTGCAAACGATACCGTTCTTCGTGAACTCGCGATAAAAGATGGATTCGTTGAAAAAGAAGAAATACAGGAAGACAAACTGTGGAGAAAAGGAATTGAGGCTGCAACAGGACTCCAACAGCTAGATAGTGACATTGATGGTAATTATAATCCAGATGAAATCCTAGATGCAGTTGAATTTGTTGGTAACCATCTGGTTTCTCACTGGGCAAACATAAAAAAGACAAATAGTTTTTTATCTAACTTAAGATTACTCGTAGGATCTGATACCTCTGGAGGATCTGAACGATTGGTAGTTGTTCTTGAAAGACAGGGACAACATATAGAATTTGATATTCCTTCTCCTTTTATTAAGGTAAAAGGCGGAAAGTATAGAAAACAGACTCTCGCAGGAGTTATTAGAGACATCCGTTTCGACTTTTTAAAAAGGTAGGATTATTTTCTATTCCCCTGATGAAACTTTCGGTGAACTTCTTTTAACTGAGGGTTTGTTACGTGAGTATATATCTGAGTAGTTGAAATATTTTTGTGCCCCAACATTTCCTGAACAGAGCGCAAGTCAGCTCCATTTGACAATAAATCCGTTGCAAATGAATGCCTCATGGTATGCGGTGTTGCTTTGACCGGAATTCTTGACGCTCTCACATATTTTTCAACAATCCGCTCCACAGACCTGGGTGTTAGCCTCATTTTTTCACCATCATTTTCAATAGACTGACCTTTTGCATATCTAATAAAAAGAGGCTTATATGGATCCATTCTTGACTCAAGATATTTAGTAATCCAAAAAACAGCAGAATCAGATAGAAAAACTATTCTAACCTTATTTCCTTTTCCAATCACACCAAACTCTCTTGTTTTTAAATTTAGCTGATCATGATTTAATTTTGTTAACTCTGAAACCCGAAGACCAGTTGAGAAAAGCATTTCTAAAATTGTGCGATCCCGTAGCCCTTTTTCTGTACCCGTATCAACAGAGTTAAATAGCTCTCGCAAGTGATCAGGCTCCAAAAACAATAATGAACGTGATTCAGCCTTGGGAAGATCAATTTTTTCAGGCGCCAATGTGTCCATATCATTGCGAACCAAATATCTTAGCATAGACCGCAACGCTATTATGTGGTATGACTGTGTGATTTTTTTAAGCGTCATTCCTTTGTCATCAGTTAACTGCGACAAATACACACGGTATTTTCTAATCACATCTGTATTTATGTCTTTTATGTTTGTGTCTTTCTGATACTTCTCAAACCAGGCACGAAAGCGCTCCAAGTAGAATCTATAATTACGAATGGTCAACTTACTTGAATTCTTTTCTATTTCTAAATATTCGAGGAATTGGTTTATGTACTTTTCTAAATCGTAGACCGTGTTCATGGAGTAGAGTAGTAATAATGTACGACATAAAGGTCTAGTTGTCAAATAAAATGAATGACCTTGTAAGTTGAAAGATTTTTGTTTAGCATGTATATGATGACACCCTCACAAGAATACAAAGATTGCCTGATTTATATTGATAAGTTTTGGGAAAAGGTAACTGTCAAACCCAAAAACTCTGATTATTTGTTCAACTTTTTCAAAAAAAAGGCACAAGAAAGAATGCATAAAAATGTACTAAACGTTCCAAATGCGTTTATTGTGCCAAATAATAAAAAGTTCACTCATGTATTTTACTGGGACACGTTCTTTATGTTTAGAGGACTTATTAAAACCAGGCATGAATGGCTTATGAAATCAATGGTAGATAATTTCATTTATCTGTATGACAAGTACGGAATTATTCCTAATTTTAATTCTCCAGCTTCAACCGGCAGATCTCAACCGCCTTTTTTTACCTCAATGATTCTTGACACCTACAATGGCCCGTACTTTAATTATGTTCAAAAAAATGCTGTAGGTAAAATTTTCACACCGCAAATGGCAATTCACAATGCATGGCTTAAAAAGGCATTCAAAACAGCTGTCAAAGAATACCAGAATGTATGGATGGATCCAGAAAATATATTCAACCATTATGTAGTTGATTTCAATCTTAATAGGTATGGTGACCGTGATATAGGATACGCGCATTCATCTGAACTAGAATCTGGCTGGGATTTTACCTCAAGATTTTATAACAGGTGTGATGAGTTTTTGCCAATTGATCTCAATGTCTTTTTGTACAAATATGAGCGCGATTTTGCAAAGATATCACAGCACTTGAAAGATCCTAAAGAACAAAAGCATTGGAGGGAAGTTGCAGCCAATCGAAAACAGCAGATTAATAAATATATGTGGAATGAGAAAAAAGGCTTTTTCTTTGATTATGGATATAAACATAAACGTCCAAGTGAATTCTTGTCTCTTGCAGGATTTACGCCTATGTGGGCTGGAATGGCATCCAAAGAACAAGCTGAAAGGATGGTATCCATGCTTCCAATTTTTGAAACTGAATATGGACTAACTATTACTGCTAAAGAATCTTTGGCGCCAATAGTTAACCTCTCAAGAGTGCCTATAAGATACAGACAGTCGTTGGAGGACGTTTTAAAGCCTAAGCAATGGGATTATCCAAATGCGTGGCCTCCATTAGAGTACTTAACCGTAATTGGTTTACTAAAATATGGATTTGTAGCCGACGCTTCCAGAATCATGAAAAAATACCTTACAACACATGCACAAATCTTTAGAGAGCATGGTACATTTTTTGAAAAAATAAATGGAGCAACTGGCGGCAAAGCAGATGACTTCCATTATGCCAACCAATCAGGATTTGGCTGGACAAATGCCACTTTTTATAGATTCGTGCAGATTTTAGATGCACTAGAAAATGGAGTCAATATTTATAGTGAAATAAGAGAAGAAGAGCCTCCCTACAAAATTGTTATTCCACACTAAAGAGAGGAGCAGACCACATTTTCCGACATAGCCACCTGCTTACATCTTGATTTTTTTAATAGTTAGCCTCAGTTGATATAGTTAATATCACAAACTTTTCACAAAGCGAGTGAAACAATTACAACAATGTGCGACATAACTATTTTTTACTCGCAGAGGTAGATCGATAAACATACGGCTTAAACTGCTGAATATGACTAGGTAAATCTGGGTTTACCATGGTTGTGCCATGACCTCGAATTGTTAACAAATATCCATCGGGAAAATTCTCATCACTGATGCCCACCTGATAGAGTTTTGACCTCAGTCTTGAGAAACTTGCCCTATGGTTAGCTGCTAAGTTCTCAGGCTTATTTTGCCATCCAGGAACCCCTACAAAATCAGCATATACAAGCACATTACCTACATTTAGTATGTATATCTTAAGAACCTCAAAATCTGTATCAGATAAATGAATTCTTTCACCATATTTAGTATCTATCATCTTTGTTCCCTGATTAATGCTAAGACGCGAATGAACATACTCAATACTTGAAATTTGTGGGCTCTTATTTGGTCTAATTTCCATAAAGATCATATTATACACCATGCAAGTTTTAGCCTCAAATATGACCCTCTACAATGCGATTCTAGACACTTTTATATGATGAGAGCACCACCTATATAGGTCAGATTTTAACCTATCTGTAAATTTTGCCTTTGTAGCCATAAAATGCCACATGAAAAGCCTGTGGTATTTAATGATCCTATAATGTAGGCTTTTTGAGGGTATAAGACAAAGGGAGAACAATAGGCATATGTGGTACGCAATTGAATTCAAAAGTATCTATTTTAATATGAATTTATTGATAATCAAAAAACAGAACCCCTCTCTCAACATGTGTGGATCATGTCGTAAAAGTATTATTGTACGACATAATGTACACATCTTTTTCGGAGGCGAGGATGACTGCTCTATAGCAGTACAGGACATGATAACGAATGCAAGATATTTGCATATGCAGCAATTAGTAAGAAATTAGCCTCAGTTGAACCCCTCCTCCGGGTAGTCCCAAAATGCCTACCTGGCAGTCTGTGAAAACAATTGACATACGGCACAGAACTGAGTATATTTTTTGTTGATTTATCGATCTTTTTTGAAAGAAATAGCCTCGAACTACACTACTTTAGGGTACCGATAAAGAATACCGTTTCGTATTTTTTTCGTTTTGTACTCACATGTATAGAGATCTAGCTATGTAAGAATGTGCATCGGGCACCCTCTGTAGGGTCGTGAAAAGTTTTCGTCTTTTAAATGTCTTTTTTGAGGCTAATTTGAGGCTGGTGAAAATACTTTTTTGAAGCTAAGAACTTATCCACATTATAATTATAGGATATTATTTATTATTATAGGATGTAAAATAACTAGTATCAAACTATATCATTTGAGGCTAAAAATATAACATACTCCTCTATTCTTCTCTTATTTGCTGCACTGTGATTTATATAAATTCTAAATTCGCAATTCTAAATTCTATCTCATGCTCCCCATTTAGAAAATACTAGCAAGAATAACACTGACAATGCGCCTACCCATATGTACTCCCACAATATACCCTTAAATAGCCTCCGCTCAAGCCAAGCATTACACAAACCTGAATAGGTATAGAAAAGCCCAGTTAGAAAAATTGCATATATAGCTGCAGTAACTGGCCATAGGGACAAAACGAATGCCAACTCCCCCATCATAAGCGACAAGCAAGATGAATATATATACACTTCCCGCCCCGATTCTCTATTTTCCGAATATGACCATAAAAACTGTGCCGACATAAGAAATGAAATTGCTGCCACTAAAAATGGTGTCACATATAAAGGCAGACGCAATGAAAAAATGATATTAAATAGGAAAAATAGTACAAAAATTGTGATCACAAAGGAAACAATGCGGGCACTCCTTAATAAGTTAATCGTTCTAAGAGACGAAATCGCAAAAATGTTTTCCGTTAAGAACAACGAATACGCACCAAACGCATATACCCCAGTTAACAGTACTCTCGTGAGTAAACGGGCTGGAATAAGTGAATAAAAAAGACTAAATGACAACGTAAAGAAAAATGGGAGAATTAATATTGGTAAAAAATGCGATTTTTTAGAAATATCGTCTTTGAGTATGAGATATAAAAATATAACTGTCACCAGTGATAAAACAAATCCTAATGAAACCACAACAATGCCGGTTGTAAATTCAGAAAAGAAAAGTGCCGCGGACAAAAGCAATACAGATACTACAAACTTCCCTCTTTTACTTAAACGCAATAATTTTACCTTGGGAAACTTCAAGCGAAATGGATTGCGGATTGAAAAGTGCATTTTTTTAAACAAACGACCAAAATGTTTCATTTCTTTTTCTTAACTTTCTTTTTTTTAATAACTTTTTTTAAGTCCCCACTCCCCTGTTTTTCTTTTTCTTTTTTTAAAATAGCTGCTTGTTCTTTTTTCTCACGTTTTAGGTCAGTTGCCACTAGTACCCGTATGTCAGTTGGCACATATCCTATTTCACGCCATGCGTGATTTATGGCAATCGCGAGGGCATCTGCTGCATCATCAAATGCATGATCTTTTGCTGAAAAGGACAAAACGTCATCTGTTAAATTCAGCAATTCTCGAACTATTAACTGCATGTCCTTCTTCTCCGCTTTTCCGCTTCCAGAAATTAATTTCTTAACCGAAATTGGGGTGTATTCATGAATGGGTAAATTGCTTTGAGCGCCTGTTAAGAGAATCACTCCTCTTGCTTGACTCACTGAGATAGCTGTTCTTGCATTCACTCCAAAGAATATTTGCTCCACTACCATACTTACAGGTGTATGCGTTTTGATAATATGCGACAACTCTTCGTGAAGAATTTTGAGCCTATTATGCATTAAGTCATCCAATGTGGTTACAATGCATCCATGAGCTACATACGTTATTTTATTCCCCTCTTCTACCTTTATAACTCCCCACCCTGTTCTGCCTGTTCCTGGATCAATTCCTAATATATGCATAATGTTTTAATAAAGAGGCAAATAAACTATCATACGATCATAATACTATAGGATAACATTCGTAGATACGGTCTGCACGTCACCTAAATCTTCTAATTTCTCAATAATAGCTGCAACCTTTTGGGCACCTAATTCATCCAGCTCTATTGTGGCGAGTGGCTTATAAACCAACTCTGCACCCTCTACTACTATACCTTTTTCCTCAAGTAATTTCTTTGATGCATAAAGTGTATTGGGTTCAACATAAAAAATAACATCTCCATTTTCATCTATATAATCGTTACTTCCTAGCTCAAGCGCTAATTCAAATAGTTCATCTGGTGACTTTAAATGACTGGGAACAAATATTTCCCCAGTTCTATTAAATAAATAAGAAACCGAACCTTGATTTCCCATAGTTCCTCCTGATTTTTCAAGTACGTTTTTCACCTCTGACACAGTCCTCTGTTTGTTGTCAGTTACTGCCTCAATCATAACCGCTGCCCCTCCTGAGATAAATCCTTCGTAAAGCATTTCGTGCAGCTCGCCTCCACTGCCATCCCCTTTTCCTTTGCTTATTGCCCGCTCGATGTTGTCTTTAGGCATATTAAATGTCCTGGCTTTGTCAATCGCGAGTCTTAGTTTAAAATTACTTTCCGGATCCCCTATTCCGCCACCTTGACGCACTGCAATAACAATTGCATTAGCCAATTTGGTAAATTGGGCCCCGCGCTTTTTGTCATTTGCACCTTTTTGCCGCTTAATTGTTGACCATTTTGAATGTCCGCTCATAAATTCAAGTTCAAGAGCAAAAAATACTCTCTTAGATTCAACAATTATACTCTTTTCAGCTTGACATTTTCAAGGAAATTACATAAAATATCTCAAATAAAGAAGTCATAACAAACACTTCACTTGCATGACTACACCCCTTAAGACACTCGCAATTCAAAAAGCCCTTTCAAATGATTGGGAAGAAGCAAAGTCGTTAAATGAAGAGATTCTAACCTTAAATCCGCAAGACATCGACACCCTAAATAGACTTGGGTTTGCGTTTATGAAGCTGGGCAAATACAACAAGGCGCGCGACACATATAAAAAGGTAATAGTGCTTGATAAAACTAATCCGATTGCAGTTAAGAATTTAAAACGGCTCGAAACAGTTTCTAAATCTGGTAAGGATGGCATTGTTCCTTCAACCCACACCATTTCAACTGATACGTATATAGAGGAGGCTGGAAAAACAAAAACTGTGGAGCTCAAAAACGTAGCAGACAAAAAAACATTATCTCTTTTTGAACCAGGCGATCCAATTACAATTGTTGTGAAGCGCTCAAAAATTTTTGCTCAATCAAACGACAAAAAATATTTGGGAATGCTGCCCGATAATGTATCTATGCGTCTTATAACTTTTATGAAGGGCGGAAATGAATACTCAGCTTGTGTTAAAGCCGTGGATGAAAAGAGTATTACAATTTTTATAAAAGAAACAAAAAAAGTCAGTAAATTCAAAAACCAAGCGTCTTTTTCAAACTCCCACCAAAACCAAGACGAGTAAGACTTATCTGTAAGAAGAATTCTGTCGGCAAGAAGGATTCTATCTTTTAAACAAAATCTTTTCGCGCGCCAGTTCTTCCTTTATTTTTTTAAGCGCCTTTGGTTTTATGATTTCGCCTCTCAAAGAGAATAAAGCCCATATAAACGACAGAATAAATATTACAGTTATTGTTATTATAAGTGTCATACAAGTATTATACTGCTTATTGAATACGTTTTACAAAATCTTTCCCCAAAATGATTTTTATGTCAGAAATTGATGCAAAATCAGGATCAATTTCAGGACTAATTCCGAGAATGTGAGAAATTCTTGTAAGTGTGTGAGAGTTTTGATTTGAGTAAAGTGTAGAACGATTAACCTCCTCAGAAGTACCTAATGACACTACATTCCCTCCTGTGTTTTTGAGCAAGAGTGAAACCTGCCCCGCCAAACCTTCTTTGCCCGTTCCATTCACAACCTCTATACTCTGCTGCTCGTTTATGAGAACTGGATCTTTAAATGTGTCATATAATTCATCTTGAGTCATACCTTCCAATTCTGAATCTGAATTTAGGGATACTTCATAACGCGTAACGTCCTTATCCTGAATTCCTAGTGCATACTGAGTCAATTTCAGAGCATCTAGAGGGGTCATTCCATCAAAACTATACTCCCATGGTCTGAAAAATGCAGATATTAAAAAGCCTATTGACGGGTATTCACCAGCATACAGCTCCCCATTTTTTTTATGTATCTTCCCATCTATTGGAGTTTTTAACTGCATACTTTTTTGAATTCTGGAAACAGATTCTGGAGAATCAATTTCTATAATTGACATTTTTTTAGAGTCTGTATCTACAGCAAGCAAAAAAGGTGTGCTAGATGAAAAAAGAACTGCGTATGATGGAGTAGAAAATGTACTGTTTTTAACCATTACAATGGTTCTAAAAATAAGTGCAAATACAATACATGTAAATACAGCGGCTAAAAAATACAAAATATAATGCACATTATTTTTCTTTTTATTGTCTGACGCATTACCAACTGCTTTTTGATTTTTTCGGGCACGAGGTTTTACTACCTGCTCTTCTAACGGCTCTTCACTTGTGTGTTTAATTTTTATCTTCATTTAGTAACTACGCATCTGTCAATTTGTTTAAGAATATACTTTCAAAATCAGTTGCAAGATTTGTTGTAGGATGTATGATGTGAATTTTTGACGCATGCAGAAAATGTCTGTCTAAATCTTGCCTATCTAGTCTTCCGGTTTTTCGTCCTGCATATAGCTCATCACCAAATACGGGGTGCTTTAAGTATTGAAAATGAACCCGAATTTGATGTGTTCTTCCAGTTTTTGGGTATACTTCAACAAGCGTCAATATCTCTTGTGTTTTTCCTGTTGCGTGTTGTTTGTAAGATAACACCTTATATTCACTTTGAGCGCTTCTCCCCTCTGGAAATACACCAAACCGCATCCTGTTCCACGGCAATCTTCCAATTGGCGCATCAATCTCACCCGTCTTATTCTCTACTTTTCCATGAACTAAAGTGGTATACGTTTTTGAAACAATTCCACTTTTAAATTGGTTTTGAAGATTCACAAACGTTTCAGGATTTTTTGCAATCAAAATAATTCCAGATGTTTCTTTATCTAATCTGTGTACAATCCCAGATCTTGATATAAACTCATCGTATTTATTATACCCATCAACGATATATTTTGACTTTTCCTGATCAGATAATTTCTTTGATTTTTGAATTGCAAATTTAGTTTCGACCCAGTCTTGAAGCGTAACAAACCCTTTGGCTGAATCTGCTTTATTCACAATTACACCCGCAGGTTTATCAACTACTAATAGGTTTTCATCTTCAAATATAATGCGTGGTTCCATATATTATTTCTTCTTGGTTTTGACAATACCTTCGTGCATTATAAGAAGTGAGGAAAAGATAATAAACACGATAATGCTTATCACTTGAGATATGGTAAAAAATGAAAACACTACTCTACTACTGCTTGAAAACTCTGAAACGATTGTCAATACGGTGGCCAAACACACGAAAAGAAATGCAATACTGCCGTCTTTTAATGTGTAATTTTTATACGAATAAATTCCAATCCCCATAAACAAACAAGAAAGTAAAAAGATAAGAATATTAAAATATAAAAAGTCTCCTTTACTGTACGAGAATAGTAATGTGAATAAAAAGATTGGAAACAGACTTAACGCATAAATGTCATACAGCCGGGTTAATATTTTCTTCTTTCGAAATACATAATAAATTACTAGCCCAAAACCTAATAATCCCCCTAAGAATAAGGTTCCCGGAAATTTGAAAATATGAAAAAAACGCAATGGATTAAACAAGCTAAACTCCTGAACAGATATAATGTACAATACCCTCCCTGTTATTAAAAAGGCAATATACCCTACAAGTGTTGTATCAAAAATTTCTTGAAGTAGTAGACTTTTACGCGCCAGCACAAAATCATGTTTTGTTAACATGTAAAGTATAAATAATGACGAGATAAGGCATACAATGAAAACAAAAACAGTAATCATAATCTAAGAAGCTTTCACAAATATCTTTGCAACATTTGAAAGCGCAATATATATAGCGCCACCAAAAAATATGAGGCAGCCAATTATAACCAATACGGTATTTACTCCAATGTTATCAGCCAATCCCCCAACAAGCGCAATGGGAAGAAGTGAAAATAAACCAATCATTGCAAACAGTAACCCATACATTTTACTCCTAAAATTTTCAGGTATTCGTTCTTGAATTGTAGTTTGCGCAGGGATAAAAATAAGAGCATTTCCAATTCCTGCAAAGAAAGATAAAAATGAAACGATAACTAATGTATTTGTGTGTAAAAAATTTGGAACTAGTGAGTTATAAGAGTTAATAGATAACACAACAGGACTTGAGGAAATAAAAGGAAGAGACAATAAAACAATTCCAGACAACATAAGTCCTATATCCATAAGCCTATCTCTGTTGGCTGTTTTAAACAGACTTCCAATACACAATGCGGCTGTAATCATTCCAAGAGCCGCTGGGGCAAAAAGAAGAAGAGAAACATTTTCTACATTAATTTTTAAGATGTCATTTGCATATCCTGGAACAATAATTGCTAAAACCATAATCACTACTTGGGAGACAATGAGTAAAATAAATGAGGACGCGACCCCCTTTGTTTCCAGCAGCAATTTATATGTCCCAATAAAATACGACTGCAGTGATTCTTGCACTTGCGCTTTTACTCTTTTTTTAACTGTGAGTGGAGTAATTTTTAATGCAAAATCTGGAATTAAATGAGCAAAAAAACCAGCTAGAGCAAAAAGCAGTGCCACTACAATAAACACATATGAATTCCCAAGTGCAGCATAAATAGGCCCAGCTATGACATAACCTATTAAAATTGAGCCAAAAAGCGCTAGTCCAAACAATGAATTGGCAGCAATCAATAATTTTTCAGGAACCAATTTTGGAATAATTGGTGTTTCTGCTGGAATATAAAACTGTGTTACTACAGACACTAAAAATGCGAATAGGTACACAAGAGCTACAGTGGAATTAAAAAAGATAAGTAAAAATACAACCGACGCACGTCCTATGTTGCCAAGAATGAGTATGCTCTTTTTGTTATTAGAATCAGCTATAACTCCGCCTACAAAACTTAAAAAAACTTGTGGAAGCAATGAGATTAACAAAATCATGGAAACTAGAAAATTTGAAGAGGTTAAATTAAAAACGAGAAAAATTAAAACCACATTCATCATGTTGAATGCGACCTGAGAAAATACAACGGACAACAAAAAGCTAACATATGATTTGTCGAGTAAAAGTACAGCAAAATCGTGGGTGGTTATGTGTTGGAAAAGTCTTCTCATAGGTATACTTATAATACCGCAGAACACACACAGAAGAAAGAGGAAGACACTTACGCCCGCTTAGTATAACTGCCATCCCGAGTATCAACTATAACTAAATCTCCAATGTTTATAAACAACGGCACACGTGTTTTGATCCCATTTTCAAGCGTTGCATCTTTATACATATTTGACGCACTATTTCCCTTAACTCCTGGATCCGTTTCCTCTACTTTTAATGTAATTTTTGGAGGTAGTACTACACCCAAAACCTCATCACCATAAAATTCTAACGTTGCGTTTTTACCGTCCTGTAAATATTCATGGCCATCTATTACATTTAACGGAGCTGTAACTTGTTCAAACGTTACAGGATTCATAAAGTAAGCACTGTCTGCATCTTTATAGAGAAATTGGAATTCTCTTTTGTCTAGATTTACTGCATTCACCTGTGCGCCATTGGTAAATCCTTTTTCAATGATAGCTCCAGTGCGCACGTTACGGGCCTTAACTTTAATAGTTGCACTGCCACGCCCCATTTTCACATGTTCATAGGTTATAACACGAAATAGATTTCCGTCTTCTTCCCAAGTTGCTCCACCTTTTAATTCCTGAACTACCATATGTTGTTATTATACTTGTTTTGAGGTTAAATTGAAAGAAGTCCCTCAACTCTCTTTTGCGCTTTGTCATACTTTTCTTTTTGATTGGAGAGTGCAAAAAATCCCAACACGCCTAACCCAATATGTAGCATGTAGCACCTAATCCTCTCATCAGCATTATCCAGATTGAAATAATTTCTATCTACTGAATGCAAATACTTCTCCAAAAAATTAGAATCGGAAGACCAATAATGCTTGAAGGAAATATCATACAAAAAATCTCCATACACAGAATTGCCCCAATCTAAAACCCCAGTAATATTGGTATTATCCGAGATTTCATTACTCCAGCCTAGATCCGCATGAACTAAATATCTATCTTCTGGTAAAAATGTAGTAAGTTGAGATATTCTCAAATATATTTTTTCAATTATTTCTTTTTTTAAAAACGAATTTTTATACAATGCTTCCCAGTTTGAATAAACTTCATCTTTTTTATATAAAACATAATCTCTCCAGCTGCCATGCATTCCGTTTCCGTTCTCGTCCCACCACCCATATCCGCTACCCACAACTTTTGTTTTATGTATTGCGTGCATGAGTTTTATCTCCTCATCCATCATCTTAATTTGCAGCCCAGGACTTAACAGATCTAGAACTATTCCTTTTGCGCGGCTTGAAATACAGTAAAATAATTCATTTGAATACTTGTCTATCTCGTAAACTTTAGGAATTGGAAGTTTGTCTGATGAATAATTATCATGTGCAAATTTATCCTTCCTAAACGCATCATCCCATTTGAAAAATCTAATTACATATTCCTTATTCTTACTCTTAAATCCAAATGCTTGGGACATTTCTCCCCCAGTTAAAAATTCAACAGAATCTATCTGAGGATCAATTTCTTTCTGAAGAAACGACAAAACTTCTTCCTGATTAATTTTTGTTTTTAACGTAGACATTTCTGAAGTATATCAGATTAGTTTTCTTTGAGGAATTTTTGGATCTTTTTTAAATCTCTCTTCTTCCACTCTGCATTACTTTTGATTTGTTCCAGCACTTGCTCTATAGTGCGCTCAAGTCCTTTGGAATCTTTCAGTTTAAAGAACTCTTGAATTTCTTTCGCGTCCCCTACGTTTGTGAATACTGCAAATGGCTTAATAAATCTGGTAAACAAATGACCTCCGCCAAATTTAACAGCTATATTGTCCCACTCTACTTTTGTCTTTTTCCAAGCCAAATCTCGCCCATATGGATTACCTGCAACAAACGCAATTACCTTAAATGAATCCTGAGCTTTAACATCTGTGGTAAATGCAAAGTCTAGTACTTTTTGCAAAATTAAAGGATCTTTAAACGCACACAACGCACGCAGCAATCTGTCTTTTTCTTCCTGAAACTCTTCTTTTTTATATTTTTCTAAAAAGAGATTGTATTCTTTCACTCCGCCGTTTCTTGCCACCTGAACATACACCATACTACGCAAATCTGACGGGATCTTTTTTGTACCCTCCTGATCCAATTTAAATAATTCTTTAGCGTGAGTTATAACTTTTTTGTCTCCATTACTCCCCAAAAATCCTAACACTAAACTTCTGAGCAAAGTTCTGGAATGATCTTCGTCTTTCATTTTTTCCCACCCTACTTTGTCCCCTATTTCTGAAAACAAATCTAATCCAAATTTTTGAAAATCTTCATACGCATCTGTTCCAAACAATAAATTCTTGATCTTAGACAACTCCTCAGCAATATCTGCCCACACTATATAACTTTCATCATGCATATATGCCTGAGACAATTTCAGAGCTAAATCGGTGGAAATTAGACCCGCTTCAGATAATACAAATGTGTCACGTACAACCCCAAACCTATCCTGTTGTGATAAATTTTCATCTAGATTCAAAATTGGATCTCGAAGCCGCTCCAATAATTCTTTGGAATATCTAACGCGTGCGAAACTTGTTTCATTTTTGTTTAATTTAATCCACGAACTATTCTTTACAGCAAATTTTTGCAGGTCTTTGGTTAACAAATGTGCGCCATCTTCCTTCTTGTTTGACACGAATTCTAAAGGAACCTGCCAAAGTGTTTTGTCCGTAGTTTTCTGAGAAAATACGCTTGCAAAAAATCGTTTTTGAGTTACAGACATTTTTCCGTTTTTTAATTCTACGGTGAGTAATGGATATCCAGGTTTTCCTGTCCAGTTTTTCATGATTTTTGAAACAGGTT
>CAYRYY010000006.1:21472-29541 GCA_964428715.1 uncultured Gammaproteobacteria bacterium | reverse complement strand
CTACTGGAAAAACTAATGCTCCCCAAAATGGAACGCTTATCAAAAACAATGCTGTTAAGGGAGGTAAAACTTCAAGAAAGCGGATTGATTTCCGAGGGTAACGAGTAAAAAATTTATTTAAATAGGTATTAATCATGTATGTGTTTTCCAAAAACAGACTCGAAATTCTTTTGCGTTTGCTCTTTTACTTTTTCCACAGGCATACCTTTAAGAGATGCTATGTATTCTCCTACAATTATAACATTTTGAGGAACATTACGACTTCCACGAAGTGTCTGGGGAGACAAAAATGGACTATCTGTTTCCGTTAAGATTCTATCCACTGGTGCGTACTTTATAAGTTCTGAAAGTGATGTGTCTTCTCCTGGTGGAATTCCTGGATAGGTTGCGTTCCCATCAAATCCTAGATAAAAACCTGCATCCAGCACGCGTCTTGTAAATGCAATACTTCCTGAAAAACAATGGAACATCCCAGGAACCTCTTGCAGCTGATTTTTGTATTCTAAAAGCATATTTAACGTATCATCCCATGCAAGTCTGTTATGTATTTGAAGCGGCAGGCCAAGTTTGATTGATAATTCAATCTGTTTTCTAAATGCATCTTCTTGGAGCGTTTTTTCAACTACTCCATTGGATTTGTATCTAAAATAGTCCATTCCAATCTCACCAATTCCAATAACTTTTGGCTTTTTAGCCAGTATTTCAAGTTGCGACAACCAATCTTCAGCGGGAATTCCCTCATATTTGGCATCAGTCTTATCTGCATGATGAGGGTGGATTCCAACAATTGCATATAGCTGCGGATACTTTGAAGCTAGCTCAACAGCCTTAGCACTGGACTCAACAGAAGTTCCAGTATTTACTATCTTTGTAACACCCGCGCTTAATGCGTCCTTAATTACTTGATCATAGTCTGAGTCAAATTTATAGAAATTTAAGTGACAATGCACATCAATCATATATTCAGATTATAGCTTAATTGAGATGCATTCGATATAATTCAATTATGATTTTAATTCTTGTATCATTTGAGCAAATGGAACATGCGGAAAAGGCCGCAAATTATTTAATTGACCACAAATTAGCCGCTTGCGTCGAGATCTTCCCAGTTACTAATTTCTACGTCTGGGACGGTGAAAAACAAAAAAATTCCGAAATTTCAGGAATAATAAAAACGACAAGTGAAAATTATGAAAAAGTGAAAGCGGCGCTAGAGGAAATTCTGCCCTATGACATCCCCCAAATCATAAAAGTAGACGCAACCGCAAATGATAGTTATGAAAAGTGGGTAAAAGAATCAGTTAAAAGTTAGAAGTCCATGCCGCCCATACCTGGCATACCGCCGCCTGGCATACCGCCACCGGCTGGAGAGTCTTTCTTTTCTGGGATATCTGTTATCAAGGTTTCCGTTGTAAGAATCATACCTGCAATACTTACTGCATTTTGTAGCGCAAGTCTAGAAACCTTAGCAGGATCAATAATTCCAGATTCAATCATGTCTACCTCTTTCATAGCCATTACATCAAATCCAGTATTTAAAGATTTAGTACTAAGTTCTAGTAATATTTTTCGTGTCTTTACCTTGTCAACTCCAGCATTTTCAAGAATACCTACGATAGGAGCAATGAGGGCATTAAATAATATTTTTGAACCTTCACTACCATATTCGGTAAATTCAATTGTTTGCTTAACGTTAGATTGCTTACTAATCTCGAGTTTTGATGAACCTGTAACTAATGCCTGTCGCGCTCTAAAAAGAGTAACCCCTCCACCAGGAACTACACCTTCTTCAAGTGCAGCTTTTGTCGCAGCTACGGCATCAATAACCCGCTCCTTCTTTTCCTTCATTTCAACTTCAGTAGCCGCTCCCACATTTATAACTGCTGCTCCACCTGATAGTTTTGACAGTCTTTCTGACAATTTTTCAGAATCAAATTCTGAAGTAGATCTTTCTAATTCTGCTTTGATTTGAGCAATACGAGCGTTAACTTTTGCTTTTTCACCTTTTCCGCCAATAATCTGAGTGTTTTCATTTGTGGATTTTACTTTCTCAGCGCGTCCGCAATCCTCTACAGTTACACTATCAAATTTGCGTCCTGTGTCATCACTTATAACAGTTCCGCCAGTAAGCACTGCTATATCTTCCAACATAGCCTTGCGTCTATCACCAAATCCTGGAGCTTTAAGCGCTAATACATTAAATGTTCCTCTTAATTTATTGACCACAAGCGTTGCCAAAGCTTCACCCTCTATATCGTCTGCAATAATTACAAGATTTTTAGAAACTTTTATAAAGTTTTCAAGAAATGGAAGCAATTCCTGAAGATTTGAGATTTTTTTGTCAGTTATAAGTATGTATGCGTCAGTAATTTCAGCTTCCATACGATCCGTGTTGGTCACAAAATAAGAAGACGCGTAACCTTTATCAAACTCCATTCCCTCTTTGTAGTCAATACTAAATTCAACTCCCTTTCCTTCTTCAACCGTTACGATTCCATCTTTTCCTACCTTATTTAAAGCTTGGGCTATAAGTTTTCCAATCTCTGGGTTCTGAGCTGAAATTGTTGCAACCTTAAGAACATCATCACCTTTTACTTCATTTTTCATCCCCTCAATAGCTTTTAGTACGAGAGCCAATCCCAAGTCTAATTCGTTTTTCAAAATCATAGAATTGTATCCTTGTGCAATCGAATTAAAACCTTGATTAACAATTTCCCTTGCAAGGATTGTAGCTGTAGTTGTTCCGTCTCCTGCTACATCATTTGTTTTGGAAGCTGCTTCTTTCACCAACTGCGCACCCATATTTTCAAATGGATCTTCTAGCTCAATTTCTTTAGCTACAGTTACTCCATCATGAATTACGTTTGGTGCACCCCATTTTTTATCAATTGCCACGTTTCGACCTTTAGGACCAAGAGTTGTAACCACGGCATTTGCCAGCTTATCAACGCCTGCTTTTAATTTTTTACGTGCTTCTTCTGAATAAATAATTTGTTTTGCCATTTTTTATAAACTTCCTTTTAATCTAATAATTTGTTTAGAAAAAATATGTTGAGGCTCATGTACTCATGAGTTGAACATATATTAATCTCCTTACTCCATTACTGCCAAAATATCTTTTTGATCAACGATTGTCCATTCTTCATGTCCTACTTTTACCTCATTTCCTCCCCATTTTTTATACATTACTTTTTGACCGACCTTTACTACCATAGGGTGCTTATCACCTTTTGGAGTCACATCTCCATCTCCAATTGCCATTATTTCACCAATTGTTGGTTTTTCTTTTGCATTGTCTGGTAAATAAATTCCACCTGCTGTTTTGTTTTCAGCTTCCAATGGTTTTATGAGTACGTTGCCGAAAAGTGGTTTGATTTTTGGAGCGGCGGTTGTGTTTTTCATATTTCTATCAATTAAGACTATCGATTGCTAATTGTAAAAAAAAGTACCTTGTTTGTCAAGCCCCTATATACAACTACATATAATACTGTTTGAATTGTTGACATTAATCTTCAAATTGGATACGCTGGTATCAAGGGATTTTGCATCTTTTTATGAATCTGTTGAAAAATAAATACTTCATCCTAGGGAATATACTTCTGCTCCTGGCAGTTATCCCAATTACGCTTTTTATTGTAAAAAGACAAACAGACCTGCAATCTATTGCCTCTCCCACAACTACCCTTTCTTTTAGCCCAGCTACAATCAATACCTCAGTGAACCAGAATTTCTCACTGGATATTTATGCCGACCCAGGGGAAAATTTTGTATCCATAGTTGAAATGACCATACAAGTTGACCCCGACAAACTAGAAATCGTGTCATTACAGAAAAATGCAGCAGTTCTCCCCGTGACACTCGTGGAACCAGAGGTCGTTGGCGGTACAGTAACGCTTACCGCATCTACTTCTAATAATGTAGAGGAAGCAATCCAAACGAGAACAAAGGTTGCAACGCTTACGCTTAAAGCACTAGATACTACATCCGGCACACCCACTCTGGTCACTTTTGATCAAGCAGCATCCCAAGTATTTAGCGTAGCAAGTACTGATGGAAAAACGGAAAATGTACTCAATAGCACAGAGTCCAGCAGTGTAACTATTGCTCAGGCAGGCGGAGGGGGAACGAATGGAGGGGGAAACGGAGGAAGTAATGGCGGAACAAATGGTGGATCAAATGGAGGCACAAACGGTGGATCAAATGGCGGTTCCAATGGGGGAAGTAATGGGGGCAATGGAGGAATTGCTACAAGCCCAACCCCTGCCCCAAAACCAATATGTACAGGTCTTTTTCTGGATAGATCTGCTGTAGGAACAGCACCGTATTCACTCGTACTCACAGCATCTGGAAATCATCCATCTGGCACAATTAGTAGGGCAACTTTCAGCTTTGGTGACGGGGTAGTTCAGGAGGTAACTCAAGCAGGAGGCGTAGGAACTTCAAATGTAAATGTTCAAATTTCACATACTTATAATAATCCTGGAACATACCCTGCATCTGTTACATTAACAGACGCGAATGGACAAGTGTCTGAAACAGTCAGCTGTTCCCAAACCATAACTGTTTCAGCAGCACCTGCAGGAAGCGGAGGAGGAACTGGAAGTACTGGCGGAGGAGGAGGTACTGCCACCACAGGCGGAACCATCAACCAAGGAGGAGTGAATCAAAATAGTGCACCTGGAGGGCAGGGATCGGTTCCACCTACAGGAATTCTTGAAACAAGCTTAGCCATTATTGGTGTTGTGGGAATGCTTGTTCTAACAGGCGTCTTCTTCCTGCTCTAGGCACCTACTTGATATTTTAGCCCGCAGGTATATAATGCTCTCATGGCATCACCTGAACAAAGAATTTATGAAAATGGCCCCGCACCAACTCCTCAAGAATTAAAAGATGGATTGAAACTTTTAATTAACATTTATGGAAAGGGAGAAGAAATTAGAACTTTCAATGTGGGAAATGGAGAAAAACAAACAGACGGGAAACATAACACTGTAATTCAGTTTAGATCTGGACTAGATGAGAATGGATCCGGATGCATTGGATTTAATATTTGGAAAAGACACTTAAATTATTCGGAGCCAGATATACCTCCGCAACCATCTTCCTATCAACTTGCAAGCGCCTTTGAGGTTCACTTGGGACAATCAGGAAGACTTATTGCAGTAGATCATCAAAGGAATAATGGAAGAGAATTAACTACATCACAAAGAAAAGATGCTGGTGAAATAATTTTAAACGCTTGGGAAGCAGCTGTAAGAAAAAATCCTATACCTTCAAAACGCTGAGGAATGCTTCTTTGGGGACGTTTACATTTCCAATAGTTTTCATTTTAGCTTTTCCTTTTTTCTGAGCTTCAAGCAATTTATCTTTTCTAGTCCTATCTCCTCCATATAACTTTGCGGTAACATCTTTTCTAAGCGCTGATATTCGCTCTGATGCTATAATTTTCCCACCCACTTGCGCACGTACCGCTATCACAAAATTATGTTTTGGAATTTCTGAAGCCAATACTTCAACAATACGTCTACTAAATGACTCAACTTCTGTGGTATGAACTATAAAAGACAATTCAGAAATTACTTGTTCATTTACATAGATATCAACTCTTACAAGCTTTGATTGCCTAAAATCTTTAATATCATAATCAAACGACGCGTAACCAGAGGAAGCAGATTTTATCTTGTCATAAAAATCATATACTACTGCCGCTAATGGCATTTCAAAGGATAGTTTTACTAAACTTTCAAAATATTCTGCATTTGTTTGCCTCCCGCGTCTGCTGTTTACAATTTCTAAAATATTTCCTACATACTCTGCCGGCACATAAATTTCTCCATCAATAAAAGGTTCCAGCATTTCGAAAGCTCCATTATCAAAATCCTTAGGGCTGGTAATACTTTTCCCATCAATTTTGTATTCAATGGTTGGAGGAGCTGTAAATACATCCACACCTTCTTCACGTTCTAACCGTTCAATAACTATTTGAGAATGAAGTAATCCCAAAAATCCGCATCTAAAACCGGGACCAAAAATGGTGCTGTGTTCTGGTGCAATAGTTAACGCTGCATCATTTAGTTTTATTTTATACACTGCTTTTCTCAAATTTTGAAACTCAGAATTGCTGGAGGGATAAATGGATAAATATACAAATGGCTTGAGCGGCAAAAATCCAGGAAGTGCTACACCTGGATTTTTAACTGTTGTCATAGTGTCTCCTACTTTTGCTTGAGTAATATCCTTTACGTTTGTGATGACATATCCCACCTCACCATTTACTAATTCTTCAGATGAGTTAAAGGTAGGCTTCATAAATCCCACATCCATTACCAAAGCGCGTGAATTATCTGATAAGAATACTATTTCGTCACCTTTTTTAATCTTCCCATTTTCGAGTCTCACAAAAATTACAATGCCCCTGTGCTCGTCATATACTGAATCGAAAATATATGCTTGTGTCGGCTCCGAAAACTCACCAGAAGGCGAAGGAACACGTTCAATTACAGCAGCCAATAAATCCTCAACCCCCTCTCCAGTTTTTGCACTAATATAAAGTATTTCACTTTTCTCAAATCCAAGACTTTCTACCATTGTTTTCTCAACCTCATCCACTCGAGACATTGGAAGATCAATCTTATTAATGGCTGGTACAATTGTTAAGCCTATTTTTTTAGCATAATTAAGATTGGCAACAGTTTGTGCTTGAATTCCTTTGGTTGCATCCACTAGCAATACAGCACCTTCGCATGCATACAGAGTTCTGACAACTTCATAAGAAAAGTCTACGTGCCCTGGAGTATCAATGAGATCTAGAACATAATCCTGCCCATTTAACGAATAGTTCATTCGGACTGGAGCTAACTTTATAGTAATTCCGCGCTCTTTTGAAATTGCGCTGGAATCCAAAAACTGCTCGCCTATATCTTCCTTGCGAATAGTATTTGTCATAACCAGCAGTCTATCTGCTAGTGTTGACTTCCCATGATCCACATGGGCAATAATTGCAAAGTTACGAATATTATTTTGGCTCATGTGAGAATTTAGGCGCGCAATGCAATGAGCACCGCAAGCTTAACTTTATGAATTATAAAGGAGAAGTTAAGCTTATACAAGGAAATTAAGAGAAGCATCTTATCTCAGATCAAGTGATGACCCGTCAAACGTGATATTTTTTGGAATTATCTTAACTTGTTTTTTACCTTTTGCAACAACTCCTGCGTCCATTCCCCTAAAATTGTGCTTTTTAATAATTTCTAAAGTTTTTGAAACATCTTTGGGTGACACAAAAAGAGCAAAATCCTGCCCCATATTAAAAGTTTCATACATTTCATAATCTGTTAAACCAGCATGTTTCTGGATAATCTGAAACAGCTCAGGCGACTCAAACACCTTTTCAATTTCATAAGTAAATGCACCCTTTCCGCGCATAATTTTGCGTAATCCATGTCCTGTTATATTTGAGACATAATGTACCGACACATTGTTATCAAACAAATCAGCAAGTAATTTTGCATAAATGTGTGTGGTGTTTAATAGTTCTTGCCCAAATGTTTTACCTGTTTTGAGTTTCGTTTCATATTTCTGCGGAAGTTTGGAGGCCACCTGACGCGCAAGCGATAGTCCATTTACATTTATTCCATTACTTTTTATAAAAATAATTCTATCCCCTACCTTTATATTTTTGTCAGTTAATAACTGTTCTTTCTTTTTTATAAAACCTACAGCACTTCCTCCTAAATCAATTGTCTTTGGATCAATAATTCCTTTAAGTGTTGGTGTTTCTCCTCCTCCCCATGATGCACCTGAGTCATGACACGCTTTTGCAAATCCTTTTATCAAGTCTTTCATGCGCTTTGTGTTTGATAACCACTCGGCATCTCCTATTGCCCAATATGCATGAACTGTTAAAGGGCGAGCGCCCACAGAAATCAAATCATTAATAATAGATGCGACTGTATCATATCCTATGTTTTCATAATAGGTCTTAGTATTAGTCATTACAGCATCTGCAACTAAATTTTTGGTACCCAAACCCTCAATAACCGTTGCCATGTATGTGTCACCTTGGAGCC
>CAYRYY010000006.1:19631-21462 GCA_964428715.1 uncultured Gammaproteobacteria bacterium | reverse complement strand
TCTGGTATCTGTTACTTCAGAAAACTTATGCGTTATTAAGTTCTTTCCTGTAAGCAGCGCTTCGTCTTGCGCAAATTTTTTAACAGGGTCCAAGACTTCATAATTCACACCCGAATTTTTATATGTAATCTTTTTCATGTTATTTTTCGCTCTACATCCTTCCATCCTATATCAGTTCTGAAATGTAAATTATTATCTTCTATAAAGATTTTTGAAATTTCAGAATATGCTTGAGCACGTGACTCAATAACATCCTTACCAACTCCCACAATATGAAAAATTCTGCCCCCATTTACTAGTAGATTTTTCTCGTGTTTTGCAATTCCCGACCCATATAATAATGCCCTTTTTGAAACTGTTTCTAACCCAAATATTTTTTTGCCTTTTACATTTTTATAGTCATCTGGATATCCTGACGCACAACCCGCAACACTTACGCGTGTTTTTTGATCCAGTGTAATTTTTACACCTTTTAATTTCTTATCAATAATCTTTTCAATAACAGAAAGATAGTCAGTTTTGATCGCAGACAGAATTACTTCTGCTTCAGGATCTCCCCACCTTGCATTAAATTCAACTATTTTAATTCCTGTATGAGTTATCATCCCGCCTACATACAACACACCACTATATGGTCTTTCTTCAGCTATCATCCCTTTCATAAATGGCTTAACTATTTTATCTTCACACTCTTTAATTATTTTAGAAGTGACGACCAAACCCGGGAATACACACCCCATACCTCCTGTGTTAGGTCCTACGTTTTTATTAAAAACTGTTTTGTGATCTTGTGCGGCTCCAATAACTACGTAATCTTTTCCATCACATAACACAAATAATGAAAACTCTTCGCCAACCATACATTCTTCAATTAAAAAGGTGTTGCCAGCATTTCCAAATTTTTTCATATCCATTACCGCTGAAATTGCTTCTTTTTTGTTGGCCGCAAATAGGGCACCCTTTCCAAGCGCTAACCCTGAGGCTTTTACATAAAGAGGCTGTTCAGGTAATTTTTCTATATATGAAATTGCTTTTTTTGAATCTGTGAAACTAACGTACTGTGGAATTGGAAGTTTGTACTTTTTCATAAAATCACGTGACCACTCTTTATTCCATTCTATCTCAGCTGCATTTTTTGATGCACCAAACGCATGCATGCCCTCTTTTTGGAGCATGTCCACAAAACCCAAAGACAATGGCTCGTCTGAGGCAACATCTACCAAGTCAATTTTGTGTGCTTCAGACGCTTGAAGAATTTTTTTAAAATCATTTACTGGAGTGTCTAGTAATGCTCGTACTTTTTTATTTCGAAATCCTGTTAATCCGTTTCCTGGAGCAATAAATACAGCCTTAACATTTTTATTTTTAGAGTACGCATCGGCTAATGCTTCTTCTCGTCCACCAGAACCTAATATTAAAATGTTTTTTATTTGCATAAATCAGTTAACACGTCTTGATACAATTTATTCTCCTTTATTTTAAGACGATTATAAAGTGATGTGATTGTATCACCAACATTCACTTTTTCAAAACATCTCCCTAGTACAGGACCGAAGTCAAATTCATGAGTTAAAAAATGGATAGACGATCCAGCATACGTATTTTTTTGATCTATCACATTTCCAATAGCCGCATCTGTTAATTTTCCTTTATTCCAAAGACCATCTGTTCCATCAGGGTTTTTAACAATTGAAGTCAAATCATCTGGAATAAGACCTGGATGAAGATTGAGAATTTTCTGCGGATAAAAATCTATCACCTCATCGGTAATAAATTGTTTCCATCCGCATAGACATATGTAGTCTGGATGTGTTTTTTTTAAAATATCAAG
>CAYRYY010000006.1:17773-19621 GCA_964428715.1 uncultured Gammaproteobacteria bacterium | reverse complement strand
ATTATAGGCAAATTATACTTCTTTGCTCGTTCCAAACCCATTGCATCAGGTGTGTCGGACACAACTGCCACAATTTCTGCATGAATTTTTTTGTTCTTTATTCCGTCAATAATTGCTTGTAGATTTGTACCTGTTCCAGTATTTGATATGAGGACTGCCAATTTTTTCATGAGTCTTTAAATGTTATCTTCTTGATTTCTTTTTTGTGTTTTCCAATATCTATTGGGTACTTTCCTGTAAAACAAGATGTGCAAAATACGTTTTCTGAAAGCTCTGTTGCTTCAATAAGAGATTTATAGGATAAAAATGATAGAGAATCAGCGCCAATGAATTTTTTTATTTCAGCAATACTCATTTGTGAACCGATGAGCTGTTTTTGTGTAGGTGTTGCAATTCCGTAAAAATCAGGATATCTCACGGGAGGACAACTACTTAATACATGCACTTCACGTGCCCCTGCGTCTCTTACCATTTTTACAATTTGCTTACTTGTTGTACCACGTACAATAGAATCATCAATTATCGCAACCCTTTTCCCCGCTAATATTTCACTAACTGGATTTAACTTCATACGAACACCGCGATCTCTCAATTTTTGATCAGGCATAATAAATGTTCGCCCAATATATCTATTTTTAACAAGTCCAAAATCAAAAGGTATTTTTAAACTTTCAGCATATCCAATTGCTGCAGGAATAGATGAATCAGGAACGGGAATTACTACGTCCACTTCCAGCGGATGTTCTTTCGCTAATAACTTTCCTAGATTCTTTCGTACCATGTATACTTTTTTTCCTAAAAGAATACTGTCCGGACGCGCAAAATATACAAACTCAAATATGTCTAGTTTTTGATGAGGCTTTGATAACGCGTGGGACACTAATCCATTCTCGTCAATAATTACCATTTCTCCAGGATTCACGTCGCGAATAAAAATACCATCTACTGTATCTATCGCACATGTTTCTGAGGCCACCACATACCCTCCTCCAATTCTTCCAATAGATAATGGTCTAATCCCATAAGCATCTCTTACTGCCGCAATTTTGTCTTTGGTCATAACTAAAAGCGAAAAAGCACCAGTAAACAAGGGGAAAAGTTTTGTGAGCGCTTGCTCCAGCGTTTCTCCATTTTTTAAATAATAGGAAACTGCTGCATGCATAAGTCCTGAATCATTTAAATGAGCGGTCTTTATTTTTTTTGATTTTAAAAAGTTTTCTAATTTCTCTACATTTGGCAAATTACCATTATGAGCAAGAGACACTAAGTTGTCGTGATCTGTATAGGGTTGAGTATGTTCATGAAATGAGCCGCCAGAAGTTGCATACCTGTTGTGCCCGATTGCCATATTTCCAATTAAGCTATCCAATATTTCTTCTGTATATACTTGAGCAACTAACCCCATACTTTTGTGTGTTTTGATTTCATTCCCGTCAGTTGAAGAAATACCTGAGCTTTCCTGGCCTCTGTGTTGGAGAGCATAAAGTCCAAAGTACGTTAATCTTGCCGCTTCAAGAGTAGGTCCATAAATACCAAATACTGCACATTTTTCTTTGAATGTCATAGTGTGTTTAAAACTTTCTGAATTGACTCATTGTCGCAACTCTTCTCAAAAACAAACTTTTTATTTGTTAGCATTTCATATATTTCTACGTATCTTGTATTTACCTGCTGCACAAAATCTGAAGTCATTACAGGAGGTTTCCCATCCCCTGTATATCCTCTTTCTTTATACCACAATCTTAGAAACTCTTTATCAAAATTATCTGGCTCAAGTCCTTCTTTGAACTTTTTACTATATGTTTTTTTAATCCATATCAGTCTCAATTTTTTTCATAATAGCAAGAA
>CAYRYY010000006.1:13290-17763 GCA_964428715.1 uncultured Gammaproteobacteria bacterium | reverse complement strand
TAATCCAAAACCTTGAGGAGTCTGGTGTATGAATTTCATCAATCAAAACTAGTTTTCCATCAATCAGCCCAAATTCATACTTTGTATCTACTAAAATCAACCCATTTCTTGACGCAATTTTTTGTCCTCTTTTAAACAATTCTAGGGAAACTTTCTCCATTTGTTTATATATCTTTTCAGGAACAATTTTTTTTGAAATAATATCATCTCTTTCAAGTCTCTCGTCGTGCCCTGACTCAGGTTTTGTAGTAGGGGTTATAACAGGTTTTTTTAGTTTTTGGTTTTTTATAAGTCCATCTGGAAACTGTATTCCATAAATTTTGCGCTCTCCCTTGGCATATGACCCCCAAATTGAAGTGTTTGTAACACCAGTGATATACCCTCTCACAACCATTTCGACAGGAATTTGCTCTGCCTTTTTTACAACCATTACGTTAGGATGAGGCACTGAAATCATGTGGTTTTCTATAATGTCAACCGTATTCTCAAACCAAAACTGTGACAATAAATTTAATACTTGTCCTTTTTGAGGTATATATCCCAGCACTACATCAAATGCAGAAATTCTGTCGGTTGTAATAAGTATCATTCGATTTGAGTCCGTATATGAGTCGCGAACCTTACCAGATTTTCTTTTTCCACATCCCTGTATGTTAGTTTTTTTGAGTATCATCTCACTTTTCATCTAGATATTTTTTGTATTTTATTTGTTCTAATTTTTCAGATTTCTGCAAAACTTCTGTTTCTAAATTCTTTGCATATTCATTTAATTTATATGAAAGTGTATTGTCGCTAATGGATAACATTTTAATTGCAAGCAATGCTGCATTTTTTGCTCCATTAATAGACACAGTGGCCACTGGAATTCCTGGAGGCATCTGCACGATGGACAATAGTGAATCAAGTCCATCTAGATTTTTAGTTTTTATTGGAACACCTATAACAGGAAGTGTCGTATGAGACGCAGTCATTCCCGGCAAATGAGCTGATCCTCCTGCTCCTGCAATAATTACTTTTATCCCATTTTGAGATGCATTTTTTGCGTACTCATTCATACGATCTGGTGTTCTGTGTGCTGAGACAATTTTTAATTCATACGGCACATCAAATTCATCCAAAATTTTGGCCGCATCTGACATTACTTCTAAGTCTGAGTCACTTCCCATAATAATTCCAACTACTATTTTTTTCATAGTGTGTTTTCCATCGCTTTCTTATGCGCTTCTTGAGCTGCTTGCAACGCTTGTTCAAAAGAATCTCCAAGGCCTGTTACGTGCCCAATTTTCCGAGGATCTAAAGGCGGCATCCGTCCTTCTTTTCCGTACCAGTGTATAAAAGACCTAGAACTAAATTCTTCAATACTTGGCTTATTCACCCCTACACCACGCAAGATATTTATCATAACAGCATATGGCGCGACCATATCTACATCACCTAATTTTTGTCCAGTAACCGCCTTTATATGATTGGAAAACTGAGATGTTTTATTTGCCTCAATTGTTAAATGCCCAGAATTGTGAACTCTTGGAGCTATTTCATTTACCAAAACCTCATCATTTGACCCCAAAAACATTTCGACTGTAAAAACTCCCACTCCTTCTAAAACATCTAAAGTTAAACGTCCTACCTCTTCTGCTTTCTTTTTTACTTTATCAGAAATTCGAGCCGGTGCAATCACCATATTGCAAATATTGTCTGTATGTATCGTTTCAAAAACTGGATAAGACACGACATTACCAAATACATCTCTTGCTAAAATTACTGCAAGTTCTTTTCTAAATGGATATAATTTTTCAGCATATAAGTTGCCAGCAAGCAGCATTTCTTGTGCCTTTAACAGCTTTAGATCTTTTTCATTTTTTAAAACCAAGTTGCCTCTCCCATCAAATCCACCTTTTTTTGTTTTAAGAATTAACCCATCCTTCCAGATTGCAAGAAGTTTTTTGACGGTATTTGCGTCTTTTATTTCTTCAAAATCAGCTACAGGGATTTTGTGTGTTCTTAAATATTTCTTTTGTGAATATTTATCAATAATTATCTGAAGCGTTTCAGGATTAGGATGTACTACAAATCCCTCATCTTTTAATTTTTGAAGCGCATCTATTGCAACATGCTCGACCTCTATTGTTATGGGGGCATTCTTTCCAAAAGTAGCTGCAAGTTTTAGAACATCATCTGAATTGTTTATTCTCCCCTCAACAAGCAACGCTCCCACCTGATGAGCACTTGTTCCTCTTGCGTCTAGTACAGCTACTTCAACTCCCAACGGATGAGCTGCTTGATGCAGCATCATTCCAAGTTGTCCTCCTCCAACAATTGCAATTTTTTTAAATGTTTTATTTTTCATCATGTAAAATATGCAGCCGCATTTTGAAATATTTTAAGACCTGGCCCATATACGGGTATTTTTTTATTTTGGCGCATATACTCTTCTTTTAAAAATGTCCAATTCGGAAGTTGCGTAAAAAATAATGCCCGCTCTGGATGCGGCATCATTCCTAAAACTCTGCCGCTTTCATCAGTTAATCCTGCAATATTTTTTGCTGTTCCTGTAGGATTTGCCTGTAAATTTTGAAAGGTAGACATCTCCCCTTTTGTGTAGGTAAAAGCAATAAGTTTTTTCTTGTGCAGCTCTTTGACTATTTTTCCATCTGCAAAGAGTCTTCCTTCTCCATGCGCAATTGGAACAGAAAGCGTGTCAATATCTTGAAGCCAGGGAGAAATGCTTTCAACCTTTAAGTCAACCCACCTATCTATATAGCGAGCTGAGTCATTATGTAATAGTGCAACTTGTCTAACTCCATATGCATTATTAATTGCTGGAACAAGTCCTAGGTTTACCAAAATCTGGCATCCATTACAAATTCCTATAATTAGCTTTTTGTCTGCTACAAACCGCTCAATTTCATCCCATAAATGGTTTTTTATTTTATGCGCATATGCATTTCCTGATCCAGTATCATCTCCATATGAAAAGCCGCCAGGAAAAGCAATTATTTGAAAGTCCCGCATCTGCTTTTTATTCTTAATCACATCATTAATGTGAATTATTGTGGCATTTGCTCCGGACAAATTAAACGCAAACTGTGTTTCCTCCTCACAGTTCAAACCGTAACCCGCAAATACCAGCACTTTTGGTTTCATTAGTATGACTTAAACCTCCTTTTATATGTTTGTTCAATAGCACTAATATTTTCTTTGTATATGTTTTTTCCTTGTCGTGATTTTATTGATATCTGCTCATCTGTAACTTTTCCAATATGTAAAAAGGCGCTACCTTTCATTATTTTTTCAAATTCAGTTTTGTTTTTTGGATTAATACTCACAAGAATTCTTCCTTGTGATTCAGAAAACAGCGCACTGTAGTCAGATGTTGCATTCCCCAAAAGTCCTTGAAGATTTATTTCAGCACCCGTTTTCCCTCCAATTGCACTTCTAAAAAGTGCGTTGGCTAACCCACCATGGTGCAGAGAAATAGATGAACTAATAAGATCTTTTTGTATACTGGAAAAGAGTTTTTTATACAGTTTTTTGTTTTTTGCAGAATCTACACTTGGAATTATTCCACTCATTTCTTTTTTTGTCTTTTTTTGAATGAATTGCAAAAACTCCGAACCTCCTAATTCGTCCTGCGTTTCACCAAGTAAGTAAATTAAATCACCAGAATATTTAAAATCAAGAGACGAAACTTTTGTGGAATTTTTTAAAACACCAATTGCAGAGATTAATAGAGTTGGAGGAATAGACACCTTAATAGCATTCCCCTTTTCATCAAATCCCTTAAAATCATTAAACATACTGTCTTTCCCAGATATAAACGGTGTGCCATATGCGGTAGCAAAATCAAAACACGCTTTTACTGCTGCTTTTAGCTGACCTAACCTCTTTGGATCAGTAGACGAACACCAGCAGAAATTATCAAGCAAGGATAAATAGTCTATGTCGGCGCCAGCAGCAACAGCGTTTCTGATTGCAGTATCAACTGAGCATGCAGCCATTTTATATGCGTCCTGTTCAGAATATGTTGAGTACAGTGCTTGAGACAGCACAACTGCCCGATCAGAATCCAGAAGAGGACGCGTAACAGATGCGTCTGCAAGCACCCGTCCTCTTCCTTGAATTGGTTTTAGAACAGAACCTGCTTGCACTTCATGATCATACTGTCCAACTATATATTCTGTACTTGAAAGGTTTAATTCCCCCATGTATTCTGAAAGAACACTGCTTATTGAAATAGGCGGAATTTTTGACACAGAATATTCTTTTTGAAAATCCTCTGATATCTGTTTTTTTTGAGGTAAACCATTGTGTAAAAATTCCATATCTAGGTCAACTATTTTTTTCGTCTTATAGGTAACCAGACACTTTTTAGAATTTGTAAACTTACCAATAATAGTTGCCTCAACGCCCCTATCTTTCATTATTTCATGGAATTTTTTCCACTTCTTTTTAGGCACTGCCAATGTCATTCGT
>CAYRYY010000006.1:12572-13280 GCA_964428715.1 uncultured Gammaproteobacteria bacterium | reverse complement strand
TTGAGATTCTGATATCCAAATCTCCCACGGTTCAAGCCCTGGGTACTTAAGTGGAACTGAGTTGAGGTCAACTATACACCCGCCGCTTTCGCGAGCCATTTCAGCAACTGAACAGGAAAGACCACCCGCTCCATTATCTGTAATACTATTGTAAAGTCCCATATTACGCGCCTCTTTAATAATTGCATCACTTAATTTTTTCTGTGTGATGGGGTCTCCAATCTGCACGGCAGTTGCTGGACTTTTTGAGTCAAGTGCGCTCGAGGAAAACGTTGCGCCATGCACACCATCTTTTCCAACGCGCCCCCCAACCATGACAATATAATCACCATTTTCTGCTTTTTTAAGATGAGATAATTTTCCATTAATTTTTTGAGGAATTAATCCTACAGTTCCAGCAAAAACTAAAGGCTTACCCCTGTAATCGTCATGAAAATATACAAATCCTTGAGGGGTTGGAATACCCGAACAATTACCCCCATAATTAACACCGTCCACAACACCCTGCAAAATGCGCTTTGGCAATAACATGCTTTGGGTCAGCATTTTATCTTTAAATAATTTTCGACTGTCCTCTGGATTACCTACACAAAACCCATATACATTTATAACTGGTTTTGCCCCCATGCCATATCCTATTGCATCTCTATTTACACCAACAATTCCTGTAACAGCTCCTCCAAACGGATCAAGGGCCGAGGGACTATT
>CAYRYY010000006.1:0-12562 GCA_964428715.1 uncultured Gammaproteobacteria bacterium | reverse complement strand
TGATACACAGAAATCATTCTTTCCTTTTTCTTTTCTGATTTTCTCAGTTGCTCCCTTAATGTATGTTTTATAGAGTCCTTTTGTTATATCGTCTAGCGGATCGGCAAAAATTGTATGTTTACAATGCTCTGACCACGTTTGCGCAATTGACTCAAGTTCTATATCTGTTGGTTTTCTCTTTTTGGATTTAAAATATTCTTGAATTGCTTTCATGTACATAAGGTCTAGTGCTAAAGGACCGCGTCTTGTACCGTTTTTGTTTTCAATACCCAACTTTCCAATTTCAGAAAGTTCAGTGTCCGGTACTTGAAGATTAACTTGCGTCACTAAAGGCTTTGATCTAAGCCGTACTCTTGGAACAACCGTTTTAAGCAAAGCGGGATTGTTTTGTATTTCAATGCGCTGAATAAGCGGATTTGCAAGAGAGTTAGCCAACATCTCTACTTCCTTTCGTGATACTTCTCCTGAAAATACTGTTACTTGAGATGAATATACGTCTTCGTCTTTTTGAAAAGTAACCGATAACAGATCTTCAATAGCATCTTTTGTGGTTGCTGCTATATTATCAGTTACCCCTGGAAGATATCCTATTTCAACCGCCCACCTGGAGACTTCCTTTTTTTGCAGAATTTTTGAAGTATTGGCAGATTGCGTAACGGGATTTGCAAGCATGTCTGAAATCTTTTTAATCTGAGAGGGAGTTAGTTTTTTATCAATCGTGTAGACATCAATAATCTCTACGTCATGAATCTTTCCGTGCTTAAGCAAAGAATTAAAATTATTTTTCCGAACAACCGCTCTTGTATCGGTAACGTGCGTTACCACTTCTATTCGAATTGCCATTCTGTTGTTTATAAATAACAAGGCTTTCTTAAAAAAGAAAAACTGCCCTATAAGCAGTAAGAGTTTCCCTAATGGTAGTAGAAATACACCTAAAATGCAACAGATAATTAATTCAAGCTATAAATTAGGTTTTGGTCCATCAATAATTTCTCCAATTTGTTTTAAGAAATTCTTTCTGTCTTTAAACTTTTTTATAACTTCTATGACATAGCGCGCCTCATGAATTGCAAATATCCAAGTAAAGAAGATATAGGTTACAAGTCCTGCAAATGATGCAATCCCAGTTAACATAATAAGATTGATTGTTTTTGTCGTATCAAAAACTAGCTGATCAAGTAACTTTATGGGCACATAGAGTGCAACACCCATAATAAGAGTGGCAATCAAAATTTTAATAGCTGACACAATTATTTGTCCTTTTGGAAGTTGTATCTTGTGATCTAGCAAGAAAAACAAAATTAGAGCTGCCAAAATATTTGATACTGAAAATGCTGCTGCCAAAAAATAAATAGGAAGTTTTAACTGCAGAACAAAGTAGTAAGACAGGGATACATTTACGATTACCGCAATAACTGTAACTATCAATGGAGTCTTTGTGTCTTTATGCGCATAAAAACCACGAGCTAGTAAATAGATAAGAGATTGTGCGGCAATGGATACGGAAAAATAGGCGAGTGTTCTTCCAGTGTCTACTGTTGCCGACCAGTCAAATCTGGATGCTCCAAAAAATAGTCTAATTAATGGAATCCTTAATACAATAAAAAGTGCTGACAAAGGAAGTGTTAGATATAATATCTGATTGAATGACGCAGTAAATATTGCATCAAAAGATTTTTTATCGTTCTTTTTTTGGGACAATGCAGGAAATGATGCTTGCGCAATTGATTGACCAAATAACACAACAGGCGCTAATACCAAAGTTTGAGCAAGATCAAAGATTACCAAACTGCGCGCTCCTAAAAATGATGCAAAAAATACATTTGCTGTAATTGCTAACTGAGTAATAATAAGCGTGAAGGAACGCGGAATCATTAAGTGAATTATCTTCATGACACCATTTGAGAGATCAAGTGTTGGTTTATACCTAAAGCCCGCATGAAACAAAATTGGAAGCTGTACCAAGAAAAACAATACTGATCCAATGGCTACGCCAACTGTAGCTGAATATATACCCATTATTGGCACAAAAAGCAGAAGGCCCACAATAATACCCACATTATAAAATGCGCTTGCAATCCCTGGAATTAAAAAATGCTGTAAAGACTGCAGTACTGCAGTAGATACGGTACCTAATATAAAAAATATTTGCGCCAGCTGAATAATAATCATGAACTGAGACATGAGCAATAACTCTGACTCAGAAAATCCTGGAGCAACCAGCATGCAAAGCTGATATGCAAAGACTATGACGCATATACTTATAATAAGGTAGAGAATAACGCCTAGTGATATAAGAGATGACGTGAAATTGTACGCTTCTTTCTTTTTACCAAGCCCTACATACTCTGAGAATATTGGAATAAAAGAGGTGGATAAAGCACCAGCAATCACCACCTGAAAAATGAAGTCTGGAATCCTAAAGGCCGCAAAAAATACCCCCAAGTCGTTTGAGGCTCCAAAATAAGAAACCAGAATCCTATATTTAAACAGTCCCAAAAACTGTGAAAAAACGGTTGTAAGAATTATAAAAAGGGCTGCTGAGAAAATATTGGTCTGCTTTGAAACCAATGCCCCAATCCCCTTTTGAAACAAGTTATTCATAGTGCAAAATACCAAAGAAATAGATTAGCCTCTGTGTGAGGTGTTTTCGAGCTTAGATCTTTCTTTTTCAAGTATAGCATGGTACAATAGACTCTGTCTTTAGGAAAATACATTATTCCTAAAGAATTTTTTTTCAAATAGCTATAGATATAATTGCTATTTGTGAACCTAGGTATGCCAGTAAACAGATGTTACTGGAAAAATAAATATGCCAGTAATTAAATCAGCAATTAAAAAATTAAGACAAGACAAAAAGCGCGAAAAAGAAAATGACGCGTTTAGAGATACTCTGGCTCAGCTTGTCAAAAAAGCAAAGAAGGATCAGTCTAAAGAATCTATCTCAAAGGCATTTTCAATTCTTGATAAAGCTGTTAAGAAAAATATTCTTCACAAAAATAAAGCAGCACGCACAAAATCCTCTTTAGTTAAAACATCAAATCCTGCAAGTGCAGCCTCCACAACTTCTGTTGTTAAAAAAACAGCACCTAAAGCAAAAGCCACCAAGAAAAAGACACCTTCAAAAACAGCAAAAAAGAAGTAGCTTTACTCCTTATTTCTTTTGACAAACCCCACAAAACTCTCTAAACTAAATCTATGCAGCCAGATTCACCACGGCTATCTATTGACTTGGGAAAAAGAAGCGACGAAAGCACTTCGGGCGCTCTCATAAAGTGGACTGTAAACTCGGGAAAAATCATTATTGTTGTCGTTGAGCTCTTAACACTTGGTGCTCTTGCCTTCAGGTTTATTATCGATAGGCAAATTACAGATCTCAACGATCAAATAAAAAGAGAACAAGGATTTGTTAATGCGCAGCTAAAAAAAGAAAATCTGTACAGAAACCTTCAGGTAAGACTTGATTCAATTCAGACTATTTCTCAAGCGTCAGCGGCACATGTATCATTCATTAATGAAATTTCGACAGTATTGAGCGGTTCAGAATTTTTGTCAGGAAACATAACAGCCACAGAAAATAGTGTAAGTATTGATGGTCAAGTGTATTCCATCTTCACCTTGGATAAATTAATTGACATTATCAAGAAAAATCCTAATACCACTTCACTTTCACTGGATGAAGTTGAAAGCGGGGAGCAAGGAATTAAGTTTAAAATAACTGCACAAATGAAAGATACAGGTCTTGACTCATGAAAAACAACTTATTACAAAGTACAAAAATAACTAAAACTGTTTTGAATATTCAAAACAAAAAACAAAATACCGCATATGTGTATTTGCTGCTTACGCTTTTAACAGTTTCATTTTTTGGCTTTTTTGCACTTCGTCCAGCATTTTCAATTATTGCCAATCTTCAAAAACAGCTTGCTGATAATAAAATCGTATTGTCGTCCCTTGAGGAAAAATTATCGGCACTTAAAAATCTTGACAAAGAATACAAACAGATTGAACCAAATCTAGAGCTTATTTATGAAGCAATCCCGGTGTCACCCCAAGCTCCTGCACTCATACGCCAAGTTCAAAAGATTGCCCAATCACACAATTTGGCTGTTAATAGTTTAGAAACAGGTACAATCGACGACTTTCCATTGAGCGCCAACAACACACTCTACTCATATAACTTCACGATAACTGTTTTAGGAGAAGAAAAGGATATCCAAGCATTTCTCGTATCCCTTGTTACGTTTAATAGGGCTATTGGCTTAAACCGTGTTGTTACCGACCGAAACACACAGGGAGCAATGCAGGCAAACATTGAAGGCAGCGCATACTTTTTACCCAACGTTGCTAATTAATATATGTTAAAAAACTTAGTAAATATTGCAATCTTAACCACTATCGTTATAGCGGTATGGGTATTTGTGTCAATCTACAACAGCTTTACACAAAGTACAATTTCAACCAATGTCGCAAAACAAATTGATCCTATTTCTCCAAATTTTAATATTACAACTATCACCAATTTGCAGCAAAGAACGTTTGTTCCAACGGATCTTTCTGAAACAATTGTGCTCCCAACAGACGCAGATGGACAAACACCTGCCAGCAGCTCAGCAGCATTTAATGAGTCTCTCCAATCTGTTTCGTCCGAACTCAGTACAGCATCCGGTGATATTATTCCTATTAATCTAGTTCCATGAAAAAAAGTTTTTTCGACAGACGTATTCCAACTGTTATGGCCTTACTAATTCTTTTAGGAGGGCTTGTTGTAACATCAGTTCTTATACGCCAAGGTGTATTTACCGTAAGCCAAGCATCCCCTGAACAAGAACCGCAAAATGTGCATGTTATAAATGCTACTGATACATCATTTACTCTCGCTTTTACCACCAATGCGCCTACAGTGGCCGCGGTTAATATTCAGAACACAAACCCCCCAACCCTTGTGTATGACAAACGGGATACAAGCGGAAACACGCCATATCTTACCCACTTCATAACGGTAAATTCACTCACTCCTGAAACCAATTACACGTTTAGTATTTTGTCAGATGGAAAAAACTACCTAGATCAAGGGAAATTGTACTCAGTGACAACATCAAAAACCACTACAAATGTTTCCGATACCTATCCACTAAGTGGTAGTGTTATAGCACCTGACGGGACACCCGGATCTGATACACTGGTGCTTTTTTCAATACCCAATACCATTCCTGTTGGAACTGTAACTGATGCTCAGGGAAATTATAGAATTTCAGCAAACAATATTCGTGAAAAAAATACGCTTGAGCCAATAGCTATTAGCCCGAAGACTCCCATAAATATTACAGCTCAGCAAAAAAATGCTGTTTCTCAAATAACGTATGAGTATGTTCCAGGAGAAGTAATCCCTCCTATTACTCTTTCTCAAAATTACTCATTTGTAGCCAGCGAAGAAATTGAGGTAAGTACAGATGCTGCCTCCCTCCTGGCACTTCCCACAAGTACACAAAGAAACACAACACTTGCAATACTTGCTCCAAAACCAAATCAGGCATTTATTGATGCTCGTCCGCAATTCAGAGGAACAGCATCTCCTAACACAACCGTGCGTCTTGTAATCACCTCTGAAAAAAATATTGAAGCACAAATTCGATCAGATTCACTTGGAAACTGGGCATTTCGACCAAGCACAAGCATTGCTCCTGGAACACGAACAATAACCGCATCCCAAACAAGCCCAACAAGTCAAAGAAGTGTTTCGTTCCAAGTGTTTGCGTCAGGATCTCAGATTGCGGAGAGCGCAACGCCATCTGCGTCCCTTACTCCAACCATAACCGCTGCTCCTACGTCAACGCCAATTCCTAGCCTTTCCCCTAGTATCTCGTCAGGAATAACAACAACTCCTACTCCCAGTATTGTGGTAACTCCTACGGCGGTACTGCTCACGTCAGTTGCAACACCAATTCCCACAACTCCTGTGGCAATAGCAACTTCTTCTCCGCAGCAAGGTCAGCTTCCACCAACGGGAGATAATACAGCCGCCATTATATTGACAACGCTTTCTATTCTCTTTATAGTGACAGGGTCAGCCTTCCTATTCATGCTCTAGATTTTCAAAATAATGAAAAAAATTGCAATTGTGGGTGCCGGTTTTACTGGACTATCGGCAGCATATTATTTAACAAAAAAAGGATTTGATGTAACACTATTTGAACTCGATTCAAAACCGGGCGGTCTTGCCATAGGGTATAAAGAAAAAGGATGGGACTGGAGCCTTGAATCTCACTATCATCATTGGTTTACAAACGACAAACATGTACTCAACTTGGCCTCCGAAATCAGCCATCGTGTTGTAATCAAACGGCCTATCACATCTTCATTTGTAAAAGGAAATATCTATCAGCTTGATTCTCCGCTTTCGGTTTTAAAGTTTCCAAAACTAAGTGTCTTTAACAGACTGCGAATGGGAGTATCTCTTGGGCTTTTGCGATATAATCCGTTTTGGAAATTTTTGGAAAAATATAAAGCAGAACCGTACCTTTACAAAACTATGGGAAAGACTTCATATCAAATGTTGTGGCAACCTTTAATGGATAACAAATTAGGAAAATACGCTTCCATTGTGTCGCTTGCATGGTTTTGGGCGAGGGTTTACAAGCGCACGCCAAGCCTTGCATATCCAGAAGGCGGGTTTTTAGAGTTTGCACTCAAACTTCAAAAAGTGATTGAAAAAAATAAAGGCAAGTTTCATTATGAAACTGAAGTAGTAGAGGTATCATCAAAAGGCAGCACTTCAATAACTTACAAAAAAGTTACAAGCAATAAAACCCAGACTGAAACATTTGATTCCATAATCATAACTACTCCATCTTTCTTGTTTAAAAAAATTGCGCCATCACTCCCTGAATCATATAAAGAAAAGTTAGGAAAACTTACCGGAATTGCTGCAATGAACATGGTCTTAAGACTAAAGACTCCATTTTTTACTGACAACACCTACTGGCTGTCTATGTGCGACATGAAATCACCAATATTAGCACTTGTTGAGCATACAAATTTTATGGACAAAAGACACTACAACAATGAACACATACTATATATTGGAAATTATATGGAAAAAACTGATTTGCGTTTTACGATGTCTGAAAAAGAACTTTTTGATTTATATGATCCATGGCTTTCAGCAATAAACCCTGAATATAAATCACAAATTATAAGTTCACAAATCTTTAGGGCACCTTTTGCACAACCAATTATCCCACCAAATTATTCAAAACATATACCCTCATTTATGACACCCTTAGAACATGTGTATTTAGCAAATATAGAACAAGTGTATCCATGGGATAGAGGTACAAATTATGCTGTTGAACTAGGTCAAAAAATTGCTGACATTGTAGCCGCATAAATGAACGTATCTCTCATGAAAAAGCTTAAAAAACTTATTCCTAAAAATTTTCCACTTCTTTGTTTTTTTTCAGTTCTTTTTATTTTTTCTTACTGGCTTATGTTTTCCACCTTTTCCTATCAAGATGGGAATATTGTAGTCGCATCAAAGGCATGGTCTGACTTTGGGTCACATATCCCGCTCATTCGTTCATTTTCCTTTGGCTGGAATTTTCCTCCTGAATATCCGCTTTTTGCAAACGAACCAATTCACTATCATTTTTTGTTTTATGCATTTGTAGGTTTTCTTGAACGAATTGGGATTCCTCTACATATTGCACTAAATATCCCATCAGCTCTTTTGTTTTTTGCACTTCTTGTAATGCTGTATGTATTTGGAAAATCACTTTTCAAATCCAAGTTAGTAGGAGTCCTTTCAGTTCTGTTTTTTGTATGTAATGGAAGTTTTAGTTTTCTATATTTCATCCGTGATAATCCGATAACAATTGACTCATTTTACAAAATTATATCAAGTACAAGCTTTTTGTCTTTCAGTCCGTACTATGGAGACAGTCTTGTGTCGGCGTTTTGGAATTTGAATATTTATACAAATCAAAGACATCTGGCCGCGGCTTTTGCATTTTCACTTTTTGTAGTTTATATATTTCTCAAACCTATACTTACATCTCAAAACAGTAAAAGTATAAGTGTTACGATACTTTTGGGAGTTCTACTCGGGTGTTCATTTTATTTTCATTTAGCAGCTTTTGGAATGACGGCAATTGTTATTTTTATACTTGCCGTACTTTTTCCAGTCTTAAGACCCTCTGCGCTTCTTATTTTACTTCTTGCGTCCGTTATTGGGTTTCCGCAATACAGATACATGAATCAGGAAGGAAGTGTTTTCTCACTTTTAATAAAGCCTGGATATTTAACTCCAGCACCTGTCACTCTTTCTTCATTTCTGAATTACTGGACGTTAAATCTTGGCCTTCATACCCTACTCATTCCTGTAGGATTCCTACTTGCACCAAAAAAGATTAAAAAAATATTTATTGCTTTTTTTGCATTTTTTGTAATTGGAAATGTATTTCAGTTTTCACCCGAGATGGCAGCAAATCACAAATTTTTTAATTATTTCATGTTAATAGGTGGAATGTTTTCGGGATACACAATATATTTGTTATGGATAAGAAATATAATTCTTAAACTATTGGCAATTGTTTTGACCCTACTGCTCATAATGTCTGGAGTCATGGACTTTTTTCCAATCTATAATGACACAAAGGTAACTCTAGGAGATTATCACAATAATCCTGATATTAAATGGATTATGCAAAACACACCACCTGATTCAGTATTTATAAACACGTCATACTTCGTGCCAATTGAAAGTGTTGCTGGACGAAAAATTCTTTTTGGATGGCCATATTTTGCATGGAGTCAAGGATATGATACAAATGCACGAGGGCAATATATTGACGCAGTGCTTTCAGCACGAAACGCAACTGAATTTTGCAAAATTGTAAAGCAGCAAAAAGCTGATTTTTTGCGCACGACAAATCCGCCTGATACCGGTTTTCCAATGATTAACCCAAATTTATTACATACACTCACTCCTGTATATAAAAATAGTAAAAGCGGAGTCACTATTTATGACATTACACAAAATTGTACACAGTAAACTATATAAGCTTTTTATAATCTGCGGAATTCTTGTAGTTCTATCTCTGCCTCAAAGGATATGGAAGCTTGAGAGTTTGCCGCCAATAATTGTTGATGAGCCCGCGTATGCACGGGATATTCAAAGCGCTATAAAAAATAACAACTTTAATCCGGCACAACCGCAATGGGATGGCAGTCAAGCATTTATTGATTATTATCCTGCACTCCTCTTAATTTTGACACTACACATTGACACTATACTTGCTCAACGAATTAGTTCAGTAATTTACAGCATTGCAGGAATTCTTATTTTCTTTTTTTTATTACGAATGTATACAAATACCAAAAGCGCATTTCTTGCATCACTTTTATTTGAGTGCAGTTTTTTTTATCTTCAATTTTCTCGAGTAGGATGGAATGTAATTCATGCTGTAGTACTTGGTTTAGGAACTCTCCTATTTACGTTACTTGCTGCAAAACACACTAAGTACTCAGTCGTACTCTCAATACTTTCTGCAATCTTTGCATCATTATGTTTCTATACATATCGTTCAGGAGAAATTTATATTGCAGCAAGCTTTTTAATTTACATCATTGAAATACTTGCTAAGAAAAAATACAAACTCATTCTTCCTTTTGCAGTTTTTATAAGTGTGTTTTTTGTTTTATCTCTCCCTTGGCTTCATTACATCTTGAACAATTACGAATTTTATATGCTAAGAAATTCAGTGGTTTCCATAACACATGTGAGTTTTCCGTATATGGAACATACGCACATGACACAGGTGTACCTATACCAAGTCGCAACAACACTTAAAACCTGGATTCTCATGCTTCCAGTATTTGGATTTACGGGTCACATAGAAAACGCAAGGTATATCCCATTAGTATTTCCTATGATGTCTGTTTTCTTAATCCCATTGTATTGGATCGGCTTTTTGCTACTTATAAAACACTTAAAAACCTACTATCCATTTCTTTTCATATTTGCCACTGGTTTACTATTTTCTCAAATACTTACCGTGTATCCTCCAAATGGAGCACGTGGACTAATTGTACTTCCTATACTATACTTTGCTATTGGGCTTGCCTTATATACAATTTTCAAGAAATGTAGCTATAGTAAAAAAATAAACCTCTTACTTTTTGTAAGTAGTTTTTGTATAGCAGTCATAGATATTGTTTTTTATTTCTACTGGATGACTTGGATTCAGGTATAAGGTGTTTTACGCTCGCAGAATCACTTGCAATTCTATATAATAGAGTATCATTTATGACACAGGATTTTATCTACATTTTTCAATGGTGGGTCGTTTTATTTGCAATAGGTATTGGATTTTTCCCACTTACAAAACTGCTCTTTCCTGATTCTAAAGACTCTTTTTATATTTTTTCAAAAGTAATTGGAATTATCATCATTTCATATACCCTTTTACTTTTTGGAACACTTCGTATTTTGCCGTTTACAACATTTAGCGTTTTTGGCGTATTTGCAATAGCATTCTTAGTCAATATCTATATCTACAGAAAAGTTTTGCACAAACAAAAAGTAAAATTATCAAAAATTATTATCTTTGAAGAGTTGCTCTTTTTTGTGTGTCTTGCAGTATGGAGTTATGTACGAGGATTTGAGCCAAGCATTCACGGACTTGAAAAGTTTATGGATTTTGGATTTGTTAATTCAATACTCAGAGCAGATTACTTTCCGCCGCGTGACATGTGGTTTACTCCACTTTCAATTAATTACTACTTCTTTGGGCACTTATCAACAGCTGTTTTGACAAAACTGTCAGGGATTAATCCAAGCATTACCTATAATCTTATGATGGCTACACTCTTTGCATTTTGTGCAGTTGGCGGATTTTCACTCGTGTTTAATTTTTTGTCAGACAAAGGTATTAAGAGAGCGTTTGTTGGGGGAATCTTGGGAGGAGCACTCATTTCACTGTCTGGAAATTTGCACACAATCTATGCGTTTTTTACGTCTTATAACGGAGAGGAGCCAGTTCCTTTCTGGGGATTAACTTTCTTGCCAAACCTATTTCCAAATGGATATTGGTATCCAAATGCAACGAGGTTTATCCCCTACACGATTCATGAATTTCCGCTCTATTCTTTTGTTGTTTCTGATCTTCATGGCCATGGGCTAGATATTCCATTTGTGCTTTTTGGAATTGCAGTTCTGTACACCATTGTTAAAAAGAGGACAATTTCCAAACTGCAAATTGTAGTCTTCTCATTACTTTTGGCCGTCATGTATATGACAAATGTGTGGGACAGCGCAATATATATGTTTTTATTTGGACTAGTTTTGCTTTATGTATTTTGGGAAAACGTAAAACTGCAATTCTACAAAAAACACACTATTCTTCACATACAAAAAATTAAAAAAATAGAAGAATTGAGGAAATTTTTAACAAATGTGCTGTATGTAGGAGGCATCACTCTTGTATTGTTTATTGCTTTTACTCTCCCATTTTCCATATCGTTTAAACCGTTTGTTTCAGGTATTGGAGTCATCTGTGCACCAGATTTTTTAACAGATTTAAAGATCCACAAGGCAGTTGGTGGAGAATTTATTGAAGGCAAACTTGGACCATTTCTTTTTGAAAAGGACCACTGTCAGCGCTCACCACTCTATCAGTTGTTTACACTTTACGGATTCTTTTTCTTTTTTATAGTCTCATTTTTAGCTATATTTGTTCATTCATTGCGAAATACGTACACGCAACTGAGTGAATTCAGAACACATATATTTATCTTTCTTTTAATTATTCTTGCAGTAATCCTTATTATTGTTCCTGAATTTATCTACGCAAAAGATATTTACCCGCAGCATTATAGAGCAAATACTATGTTTAAACTTGTGTATCAATCTTTTATGATTTTGAGTCTTGTTTCAGCGTATGTCATTATTGACATCATTGGACGAAAAACAAAATCACTTGGACACAAACTGATACGCGTGTGTTTTGCACTTGTTAGCATTCTGCTTTTATTTCTCGTATTTCTCTATCCGTATTTTGCAGTTCCGTCATATTATGGAGAACTTAAAACATATAAAGGAATTGACGGAACAACGTATCTTAAAACCCTGCATCCTGGTGATTACGAGACAATTAACTTTATAAATAGTTTGATCCCAAATCAGCCGATAATTCTTGAAGCACAAGGAGATTCCTATACAGACTTTGCAAGAATTTCATCAAACACTGGTCTTCCAACAGTACTAGGCTGGACTGTTCATGAATGGTTATGGCGAGGAAGCTATGATATTCCATCCCCTAGAATTGAGGAAGTGAAAACGCTTTATGAAGGAAATGCAGCGGATACAAAAAAACTTATTGCTACCTACAAAATTAGCTATATATACATTGGAGAACTTGAGCGTCAAAAATATCCGCTACTCAACGAGGAAAAGTTCAAGACGTTAGGAAGTGAAATCTTTAGAAGTACTGATGGTCAATCCGTTTTGTATAAAATTAGGGAGTAGGAGTTATTATATTTTTTACAATAACTTCGTCACTTG
>CAYRYY010000005.1:25624-31210 GCA_964428715.1 uncultured Gammaproteobacteria bacterium | reverse complement strand
ACTTCACAAACGAGAGGTCTTATTCAAACGAATATGCTGGTAGGATCATTCACTTCATATGTAGGTTTTAGCAAATTAACTGATAGTGAGCATGATTCAAACTTAGGCAATATAACATATCTTTATGATTCACAACATTATAATATTGGCAAATTGTATAGTATATATTTTGGTGATTTTTTACATCCGACTGACACAAATAGTGTTCCATTAATTTATTTACAAAGGGATGTCAATGCAGCATTTGAAGATGTGGATGCTTGGAAACCCGATACCATTACGGATGAAGTCTCAGTGGAGAAAATAGACTCAGGAAATTATCTAGTAACATCACGGGATAAAAAAGAGTATGCACTTACATGGAATGTCGCTGGAAACCATTTATTAGCATCATTTACTGATAATGAAACTGGAGCTTCAAAACTTATAGAAGCAGCTGCTTCATTTGATAGAGAAAATGTACGTGACTTATTTTCTGTAAATGCACCTTATCCAAAAGATGAACATGGACATTTAGATGTGCCCTGGACCAGAGCTATAAATCTAGCACCTGCCAGATTAGTATATCTCCAACCCAAACCAGAACAAGAAACTCCCAATAAATCTGATGACCAAAATATATAGGGCTATAATAATAACATGACTATAGAACAACGCACATCCTATCTTTTTGGAATTATTGAACAAGAACCTGTAATTTTAAAACCAGGCACCTCAGAGGTTATTTTTGATTTAAAAGGTAGACATATCAGCTTCCAGGACACAGTACGCGTTGTAGACCATGATACGCTGGAAGTAACTACAACACTACATCTTCCAAGTAGAATTTACTACCAAGATGAGATAAATCAAGCAAACATCCGCAAAACCCCTACATATCTTGATCTTTTTACAGGTAAAGAAGTTGTATATAAATGGACACCAGGAGTACCAGTTGAAGAAAAGGTAAGAGAAAGAAGACCACAGACAGCATTGAGACTTCAACTCAGAAAAGCCTAAACTGTGTAAAACAAGTCAGCCTCGATTACTTCAAGCAACTATTGTATAATATCTCATACGCGGATGTGGTGAAATGGTATACACGCTTGGTTTTAGATAAATAGAACGTTCGCAAAATTTGCCCGGGTGGTGAAATGGTATACACGCATGGTTTAGGACCATGTGCCGTTAAAAGCGTGGAGGTTCAAGTCCTCTCCCGGGCACAAGGGAAATAGTTTCTAGCGTCAAACTTACCAAATATGCATCTATCTACTTCACAAAACCTATAGGTTCTTTATGATAATAGGTGAGTGGGGCTTGCTTCATGAGGTTTCCGTTCATGTCATAAATCATAATGCCTTCGTCAGTTGTAAATCCCGAGGTCGAATCAACAATGCGATAACTCACAAGAAAATACTTTTCATCGTCTGATATTAGTTTTAAATCCGCTTGGTAGCCAGTAAGAGTTTTAATTTTAGTCAATTTGTTGGTTGATAAATCCAACCTATATATGTCTCTTCCTCCTTTTTCACCTCTTAAGAGAATAGCTGATTTAGATTTTGGAAACATCATTAAGTCTATGCCACTTTTTTCTGAAATTTTTACCTCTTTCTTTGTTGAAAAATCATAGTGAGTAAGTCCATCTTGATTTGCCTTAATAAGGCCAGTTCCATCTTTCAACCAAAAGTATCTAGTAGATATGTCATTTTTTACAGGGTCATATACTTGTGGTTTGCTACCATCAAAGTCCGTTAAGGTCGCCTTATGTGTGGGAAAACAGTGAGATTCACCACATGTTCCGTTTGTAGGATTTGCCTCTGTAAAGCCAAGCTTGTTGTTTGAAAACCATCCCTCAAGTGTACCTGCCAGCAAATTCATTTTTTTTACCGTTCCTGTATCCAGTGACAACATATATGGTGTCGCTTGGGGAGATGAGGCATTATCATAGAAAATTAAGTTTTTACTATCTGGTGACCATGTCAAATAAGCGATTGCAGAATTGTTTGACTGGTACACCATCTTAGGGTTGGTACCATCTGAATTAATTACCCAGAGTTGTTTATTGTCAGAAGGTGAATCTTCAGAAACTGAGTATGCTATCTTTTTTCCATCAGGTGATAATTCTATTCGAAAAAGAAAGCGAGTTTTTGTTGTGGGGATGGTAAATAGATATTTTTCTTGCTTATTATTTAGATCATATCTATAAATATATGTAGCATGATCCCCCTCATACTGAGGGTCTACTGCTCTAAAGCTGTAAATAAAATCAGGAAAAGTAGGGGTTATTAGATTTTCTGGCTTAAAGCTCGTGTGAGGTTGAAAAGCCCACAGGAATACTGCTGCACCTACTAGAATAAACATCAAAAATCCAATTAGAAAAGGTCTCCTTTTTTTATTTGTAAGGGAAGTTTTTAAAAAAGAAGTAGTTCGTTTGGAACCAACAAGATTAGTTTTTTTCTTTGAGTGATATACCTTCATATCTACTTATATATTCTGCTGTATTATTTGGAATTACAATAACCAGAATTAAAATACCTACGAATAAATTTAATATGATGGATTTTTTCTAAAAATTCAACTGTTGTTTAAGAGCTCGCATTAAATGTTGAAAATTCAATATAATCGGTTCAATCTGTGAATCATCAATGGCACATTTTTTTTGACCATGTGCCGTAAGGCGTGGAGGTTCAAGTCCTCTCATCCGCACAGACTAGCATTCCAGTTAAAAGTTTCGTATAATAGTTCCTTATGCAAGTTGAAAAAACAATAGCCGACGACAAAACAATCACTCTTAAAATCACTGTTCCATGGACAACAGTTGAGGAAGCGCGCACAAAAGTGGTGGATACACTTGTCAAAGAAGTTACAGCTCCAGGATTTAGAAAAGGAACCGCTCCACGAAATGTTGCCGAACAGTACCTTAAAAAAGAGGTTGTTCAGGAAGAGGTATTAAAAGAAGTGTTAGGTAAATCCTACAATGAAGCTGTAAAGGCACAGAACATAACTCCAATTATCACTCCACGCGTACATGTAGAAACATTTGAAGATGGAACAGATTTAGTATTCTCCGCTGAAGTTTGCGAAGCGCCTGACGTCACTCTGGGTGATTACAAAGCTGAGGTCGCCAAAGTAACTGCTAAGACAAAAATTGCAGTACCAGGAAAAGAAGAAGTGAAACCAAATGTAAATGAAGTTTTGGAGGCTGTTTCCGCATCTTCAAAGGTTGAAATTCCAAAAGTTTTATACGAACAAGAGGCACAAAGACTGCTATCTCAAACACTAGATGAATTAAAATCACTAGGATTGACCCTTGACCAATATCTTAATTCCAGAGGTAAAACAGCAGAGGATATGAAAACAGAAGCTGAGAGTAGGGCCAAAAGTGATTTAGCTATAGAATTTACTTTACGCAAAATTGCTGATACAGAAAACATTAATGTTGAAAAAACAGATATAGATGAGGCATTAGCTGGAATTCAGGATGAAAATCAAAAACAGCAACTACTTTCCAACCCTTACTTTTTAGCAAGTATCATTAGACAGCAAAAAACCTTGGATTTCTTGGCTAAAATCTAACTTTCTTCCTCAAAAATTCTTGCAATTGTTACTTCCTATTGACATCTTATTCAAAATTTAGTTATATTAATTTTTGCACTGTTTAACGGTGTATATTACCGTACAGTTTGAAACATTTGTGCCTTTAGGGTATAATACGCGCAAGGCACAAGGTATGCAAAAAAAGGCAGTAAAACACAAATTTTCGCAAGATTCATTCGAGGCTAAACACACAAGCGTTAACGCCTCTATCTCCGATATTTCCAACGCAGGACTTGATTCTATCTGGAAAGACTTACTTGGCGGAAGCGCAAAAGATATAGTAGGCCAGCTTTCAGGCTCATATACACATGAATTAAAACCTGGTGAAGCACAGTCCCTCAAAAAAGAAGCAGCAGAAACCAAAAAAGCGATAGTACAGACTGAAGCGCACATGGAGTACTTCAGAACTGTTAAAAATGCGGATATTGCTCCTGGCGCGCAGCTGGATGCGGAAACGAAACAGCGGGTAGATGACATCAGACAGGAGATTAAAAAATTGATGGATGCAAGCAAAGAACTGGAAAACACATTTAAATCAGTAATTGTTGAGCAGAGAATAGTTAAAGCAGGAAAATATCACGAGACATTCTTTACGTTTGTTTTGTCTCTCTTGCGAAATGCACGCATCAGAATGGAAGAAGGAAATTCATGGCTGCAAACGAAAAAAACCAAGAAACAGCAGCAGCAATACAAGTCAATGGCAAAAAAGCATGGAACATCCTTCACGCTTAATAACGAACGCACAGCAGCCACGCAGACTGGATAACTTCTTCTTGACAAGAAATACTTACGGTACTAGAATATCTATATTGTTATGACAAATTTTGTAAACATGCTTATTATTGTTACTTCCTAAACCGGGGGGCGATACTATGCTTATAAGCCTCCCACAAGGGAGGTTTTTTTGTGTTGAAAAAACTATGAAAACAGAACAATGTAAAAAATATGAGCCAGTTAATTGGGTGGATGCGTTTAAAAGTGCCGCAGAGGTTCCTGGCGGGCATGTGGACGCGGCTATTGGAGCAGCGTATAAACAAGGGTTAATTTTGTCAAATGACACAAGCGGGCAGGGTTTTGCAGCCGAAATGGGCCGAGTGTATTCACTAGCATACATTGCTGAAACGGGTGGCGAAAAACTGCCATCGCAAATAGATTTTAAAAACGCAAGCGCTGACGTAGGACTTACTGCAGAAAGAGCGCTGCAGGTAGCACGGTTAATGACTCAGACTGGATTTTTAAAACGCGAACCAAATGTAAAAGCACATATAAGATTTTAGAGACAGTTAATCCAAATCCGTTCAATTATTTTTGAATGGATTTATTTTTTTTATGAATGTAGAAACAAAAAACATAACAATTCAAAGAGCGTTAAGACCCAGAGAGGAAATAATGGAAGAGTACGACCATCTGCTGGGATATAAGTTTTTAGTGCCTAAACCCTATTTATTTGGAACGCAGGACAAAGCAGAATACCGCCCCAAAAGCGAAAGATGGGTTCGGGCACAGCAGCAAAGTAAAGAAGGAATGTTCACCATTCTTCAAAATCCTGAGATTGTCGTAGCCGTTAAAGAACCTACTGGCCTGAGACTTTTTATATCTGATGGACATCACAGATCAAGATATTGTCAAAGAACTGAGGTGCCTAGCCTTATATATGATGAGGAGTATGCCAGGTCAATTGCTAATAAGTTTAATGCTGCACACGGATTTGCAAGACTAGACACTGATGAGTTTAAAGAACATTTGTATAGATCAGCTGAAAGCGCGTTACATTCCTTTGCACGCTCCCTTCCAGAAAATAAATATCCGCATTTAGTTCGTGGAGTTACATCAATCCCTGAGTTAAAAACTGTGCACGGTTTTAAATCGTATTGACATTTTTAAAACATTTGATAGAATCTTTACTATGAACGCAAAAATTACAGTTGTAGCACTTAACCTTCTTCTTACCAACCGGTAGGGGAGGTTTTTTGTGTGAAAATACGACCTCCCCAAAAGGGAGGTTTTTTT
>CAYRYY010000005.1:8548-25614 GCA_964428715.1 uncultured Gammaproteobacteria bacterium | reverse complement strand
TGTGGTTAAAAAGTATCTAAATATGAGCAGAACGGCAGAAATAACAACACAACCAATTGAGGTGCAGGTAAACAGACCGCAGGTTTCAGACGTATGGATGGGCGCGTACATACGTGGTGTTGCAACCTGGCCAGGTAATGATGGTATTGTCCAGCGCGAACCCATAACACTACACGCTATGGTGCAGGATATGCCGTCTAACTTAGAAGGGTTTTATTTCGCAACGCCTAATATGGAACAATTTCAACGGGCAATTGCTGTTATGAAAGGTCAGCATGGACAAACGGTTCATGGCGTACCAAGCGTAGACAATAACCAGGATCGGGCAAAAGGCAGAATAGAACAGCAATACAGATCAGTATTTACAACAAGAGCAATTGACTTAATTAAAGATATTCCAAATCCTGCACCAGCAGAAACTAAGATGGCATCAGAGTTAGCTATGGGAATCACTATCTCCCCAGTAGGAAAAGAGCTATCTAGAATGTTTACGCTCCAGAGAGGCATACATCACACGCCTTGGCAAAGTGCATATGAGGCTTATAAGACAGACGAAACAACTAGCCCACTGTTTGATATAGTTGTCGCCTCTTCAAGCGTACGACCAAAAACCATTTCATATCAGCCTCGTCCATTCTCAGATAGTACCGATGGAAATACAACAATAGGATTAATATATAGAGCAATCGTTAATGAAGTGCTGAAACACGAAAACATCCCAAATCCATTTACAAAAAGCTTTAAAGATGCCAATTTTGTAAACCCTGAAGCTGCGATGCAAATTCCTATAATTAATGACTCTATAAAATATGCAATGGAAAGGAGGGGAAATATATGAGTAGAAAAGAATGTGCAGGACAATTTGATCCTTGTCTGGCCCAAATCCGTAAGCCTATTCAGCCACAAGCTGAAATACCAGCGAAAGATCAAACTAAAATCGTGGAAAGAAAAAGTGTTCCACAAGGACACGTCAGAATGGACGCCGGAATACAATTTGTAGTAAATCCGCAGATGCCATTACCAGAAGGGTTTAAATTTGGTCCAGTTTTTATATAAAAGCCTAGATTTTTTTAAACCATCAGAGTACAATAACTGGAATGACTAATACAAGTTGTCCATTTGCTTTTTTTGAGGGAAAGATTATTCCTACCGAGGAAGCTAAAGTCAGTATTATGACTAATGCGCTTCAGTATGGCACTGGCATTTTTTCAGGCATGCGCGGATATTATAATGCGGATTCAAAAACGCTAAACATATTCCGAATGGATGATCATATAGAGCGTTTTCTAGAGTCTCTTAAAATTCTAGGTGTATCCATCAAGTATTCACATGAGGAACTCAAGAAAATTGTTACAGATTTAGTAATTAAAAACAAACCTGAAACTGATGTGTATTTTAGACCATTTGCGTACGCTGGCAGCCTCAATTTAGCACCAAATCTGGACCGCGATTCAGTTTTTGAATTTGCGCTTTATATGATCCCTATGGGAGATTATCTGCCTACTAACAAGGGGCTATCTGTGGGCGTTTCTGCATGGGAAAGAATAAGTGACAATGCAATTCCAAGTAGGGCTAAAATTTCAGGAGGATATATTAACTCTGCATTGGCCAAAAAAGACGCGCATTTGCAGGGGTTTGATGAGGCAATTTTCTTAAATTCCTCAGGACATGTGGCTGAGGGGTCAGCAATGAATATATTTCTTGTGAGGCGCGGAAAACTTATAACACCAGCTGTCAGTGAAGACATTTTGGAAGGAATTACCAGACGAAGCATTATGCAGATTGCAAATGACATGAAGATAGAAGTTACAGAACGCGCAGTGGATAAGTCTGAACTCTACATAGCTGATGAAGTATTTTTCTCAGGCACAGCTGCTCAAATTGCATGGATTAATAAGGTAGACGGAAGAACTGTGGGCACCGGAGAACAGGGAGATGTTTCAAAAAATATTCAGGAAGTGTTTTTTAATATAGTCCGCGGAAAAGACGCAAAGTACTCAAAATGGCTCACAGAAGTTAGAATTTCTTGACAGGAAGCGCGTATTGTGTAAAATATGATTATGAACGTAAACACATATTGGTACTATTTTACAACCCTAAACGGGAGGTAAAGCAGTGCAATAGTGACACCACACGACCTCCCGCACGGGAGGTTTTTTTGTGGTTTGAAAGGAGGTGAATATAAATGAAAAAAGAATCATTACAATCAGAACGTGTCGTTTCTAGAAACGGGGCAGGCAGAAGCACTCTAGCCGAAGCTCATACTGTACATGCAAATCTAGTAGATAAAATGCTGCCGCTAGACGGTATTAACAGTGCTGTATCACTTCCTGCTGTTAATAGACCAAATGGCCGCATTCTTGTTGTAGGACATGGTCAAACAGCAGCTGACGTGTATGACGCAATTGGAGGACCGCATTTTAATCCATTTATAACACTTGAATTTGTTGGAATTCATGGACGCCAAAAAGAAATGGTTGAAACAATTATTCAGGGAACGAGTGACGTGGGAATCACAAAAAATGAAGTCCCCATGGATTTATTGAAATCAGGCCTCACTGTATTTTCACCATTAAAAATGAGAGATGGAGTACCAGTTAGACCAGAAAAACCTATAACGCTTGTAGCGCGTATCAAAGGCTCAATGTAGAGCAAAGCTTGTCCCAAGGGTGCACCCTTGGGACAATTTGATTGTGCAAGCAGCAATGTTTTGTTAAAATTGTGTGTTGAGCGCGCATAGCTCAGTGTAGAAAGACTTTTTTAAATTTCGGACCTATAGCTCAGTTGGTTAGAGCGCGTCATTGACATTGACGAGGTCACAGATTCGAGTTCTGTTAGGTCCACCACAACTTAAAAAAGGCAGAGTACTTCATTGACATTGAAGGGGTCACGGGTATCAATCCCAAGTGCGCGCACCGTTTGACGTAAAACTTACCAATCTACACACAAAATGATAAAGGCAATTATTTTTGACTTCTTTGACGTAATACGCAGTGACCCATACAAAGCGTGGCTTCATAACCATGGATATAAAAGAGAGGGTGAATTTCTAAACGTGGTTGACGCAATGGATAGTGGAAAAATTAACTTGCAGGAGTTTTTGAACTCACTCAGCACTCTCAGCGGACAGTCATATGAAGAAATAGTTGCTGAATTTGAGTCTGTTTCCAGGGTAGACCTTGAATTGGTTGAGTTTATTAAAGCTCTAAAAAACAACTATAAAATAGGACTTCTTTCAAACGCACCATCGAAATATATTCGTGATATTCTGTCTGAAAACCGGCTAGAAAAGTATTTTGATGAAATTGTAATATCTAGTGAAGTCGGACATACAAAACCAAGTAGAGAAATTTTTGAAATAATGCTGGATAAATTAAGTTTAAATCCAGCGGATGTAGTATTTATTGATGACAGTAAGACACACATAGAAGGAGCTGAAAAAATTGGAATTAGAAGCATTCAGTATGAATCACTTACGCAATTAAAAAACGATTTAGAAAAGCTTCAGGTTCAGTGAATTAACAACTAAACGCGAAGATTTGGTTTTTGCTATACTAATATCATATGCAGCAGTACGAAAAAACATCACATCCACTTTCTAAAAAGAAAATTATTGTTAATAATTTCATGGGAGGTGTCTTTTGGGGCGTTGGTACAGCATTTGGCGCGATTTTATTTATCGCAGTCTTGGGATTTATAGTTTCAAAGTCTGACTTTATTCCTGTAATTGGAGGTTTTATTGCAGATATTGCCCGAGATGCACAACAAGGTAGAGACGAAAACCTTCCATTTGTAACTCCTACACCGACCCCTGAAAGAGACTAGCATTCGAGCCTCAAGTGTAGGATAATAAACACAATGAAAGACTCGCAAAACTTAGAAAACATAAGGCACTCAACGGCTCATTTACTCGCTGCAGCCGTACTCAGACTTTGGCCTGACACAAAAATAACCATCGGTCCAGCCATTGAATCAGGGTTTTATTATGACTTTGATTTTACAAATCCTATAACGGACGCAGATCTTTTAAAAATTGAGAAAATGATGGTAAAAACTCTTCCTGACTGGAAAGAGTTTAAAAACCGTGAAGTAAGTGGCAAAGAAGCCCGCGAAATCTACAAAGACAATCCATACAAAATGGAATTAATAGATGAAATTGAGAAAAAAGGAGAAAAAATAACGCTTTATAAAGCAGGATATTTTGAAGATTTGTGCAGGGGAGGGCATAGTGAAAATCCAACACAAGACATAGGAGCATTCAAGCTTTTGTCAGTTGCAGGGGCCTACTGGCGCGGAAGTGAAAAAAACAAAATGTTAACACGCATTTATGGAACTTCCTTTGGCACTCAAGAGGAACTGGATCTCTACTTAAACCAGCTGGAAGAAGCAAAAAAACGCGATCACAAAAAACTAGGAAAAGAGCTGGATTTGTTTGTTTTCTCAGAAACGTCTCCTGGTATGCCGTATTGGCTTCCCAAGGGTTTCACTCTTTATAATCAATTACTGGAGTTTTCCCGTGAAGTTCACAAAAAATATAACTATACAGAAGTATCTACTCCAATAATAAACAAGAAAGAACTGTATGAAACGTCAGGTCACTGGTTTCACTATAGAGATGATATGTTTATCTCCCCTATGTCATTTATAAGAGGGGATAGTAAGGAATTACTGGAGGGTACCGAAACATTTGGTATAAAGCCTATGAATTGTCCAAATGCAATGACAATATTTGGAATGACTACACGTTCCTATAGAGACCTGCCAATGCGTCTTTTCGAAACAACGGCACTTCATAGATTTGAACTCTCAGGCACCCTAAATGGTCTATTTAGAGCTCGCGAATTTCACCAGGATGATGCACATGTTTTTATAAGTCAGGATCAGGTAGAAAGCGAATTTGGAAAAATCATGGAAATGATTGAAATTCTCTATAGTACGTTCGGCCTAAAATATAGATTAAGATTTGGAACTAGACCAGACAACTTCATGGGAGAAGCCATTGACTGGGATATAGCCGAGAAATCACTCAGAGAGGTACTAGTGAACTCAAAACAGGAGTTTGTAGAAGTTGAGAAAGAAGGCGCATTTTATGGTCCAAAAATTGATATTTTAATGAAAGACTCACTAGGGCGAGAATGGCAAACGGGAACAATTCAGCTAGATTTTCAGCAGCCAAAGAATTTTAAACTACAATATGCAAACAATGAAGGGCAAGCTGTAACACCCGCTGTGGTCCACCGTGCAATCTATGGATCATTTGAAAGATTTCTTGGAATTTTGACAGAACACTACGCAGGTGCTTTTCCTTTATGGCTATCTCCTGTTCAAGTAGCTATATTACCTATATCTGATAAGGTTGTAGATTACGCTCAAACAGTGGTAAATGAGCTACAGAAAAATGGAATTCGCGTTGAGTTTGATATATCAAGCCAAACGCTGAATAACAAAATACGTAGCCACACTTTACAAAAGGTACCCTTTCTATGTATAATAGGGGAGAAAGAACAGGAGCGTAGCTTAACTGATTCAAAAAAATATGTTTCAGTAAGGGCAAGAGACGGAAAAGATTTAGGCACTATTGAGCTTGAATCATTTCTTAAAGACATACATAATGGCATTCAAAACAGGATATAGAGGAAAACCAACGCAAAAGTTCTATAGGCTCAATAACCAAATAACTGCCAAAGAAGTACGGTTGTTAGACGACACAGGCAAGCAAATTGGGGTGTTGCCAATTGGAGAAGCATTAAAACTATCGTTAGAGCAAAATCTAGATTTAGTTGAAATTGCACACCAAGCAACTCCACCTGTGGTCAAATTAATTGACTATAGGAAGTTTTTGTATCAAGAGAAAAAGAAGAAAGCAGAGGAAAAGAAAAATGCTCATGTAGCTGAAACGAAACAAATTAGATTTGGACCATTTATTGATGACCATGATCTAGGAATTAAAATAGAGCGGGCACGAGAATTTATAGCTGACGGAAATAAAGTAAAATTTATTATCAGGTTTCAGGGACGAGCTATAACAAAACAGGATTTGGGAAGAATTGTACTAGATAAAGTAATTACGAAGTTGGCCGATGTATCAAAAGTTGACCGAGAGGTCCACATGGAAGGAAGGCAAATGGTAGTTGTTTTATCAAAAGGAAAACTTGAAGGAAAGGACAATGATGAAGAAAGCAAAAAAACAGAAACTCAAAATCAAGAACTCGGTAAACAAACGCTTTAAGGTGACTAAAACCGGAAAAGTTATGTTTGAACACCAATACAGAAGTCACAAAAGATCTTCTAAGTCCCGAGCTCGCTTAAGACGCCAAAAAGAACCAGGAATATTAACTGGTGAATTTGCAAAGAAAGTAAAAATGTTGTTAGGAGTATAAATATATGACTAGAGTTAAAAGAGGTTTAGTATCAAAAAGACGCCACAATAAGCTTTTAAATCAAGCAAAAGGTTATCGCGGCACAAAAGGAAAGTTAGTCAAGATGGCTCAAGAAGCTGTACTGCACGCTGGAGTATACGCATTTCATGGCCGTAAAAGACGCAAGATTGATATGCGAAAGCTCTGGATTGTAAGAATTGGTGAGGCAGCTAGAATTGAGGGAACATCTTACAGTAGACTCATGAATGCCCTCAAAAAGCAAAAAATTGAAATCAACAGAAAAATATTAGCTGATATAATTGTGAACGACAATCCAACATTCAAAGCAATAGTTGCAAAAGTTTCTAAATAAGTATAATATTTAAATACATGAGCAAACACACAATGTCACTTTACTTTAAGTTTACTTCCCTTTAGGGGGTATTCTACTGTAAAGATAATGTAGAGCCTCCTTCCAGGGAGGTTTTTTTGTGCCTATATATGAAAATAATTAACAAAACAGCTATGCAAAAACAGTCATACAGCGTTCATGTGCCTGGATCAAAAAGCATAACCAACAGAGCGCTTTTACTAGCTGCTTTGTGCAGTGAAACAGTTTTGCTTGAAAAAGCGCTCATTAGTGACGATACAACTGCCATGGTGCGCTGCCTTGAAACAATGGGTGTTAAAATTTCCATAAAAGCAGATTCCATAACCGTTTCAGGAAGTATCTTAAAATCTAATCAAAAAGAATATACGCTTCATGCTGGACTCTCGGGCACTGTCATGCGTTTTTTACTTCCATTTTTGTGTATTACAAACGGACAAAAAACACTTACGGGGGACGATGGACTATTAAAACGTCCCATTGGGCATTTGGTTGAGTCACTCAAGGCACTGGGTGCTGACATCACCTATTTAGGAAACCCAGGCTTTCCGCCTTTACTCATAAAGCAATCAACTCTTGCAGGGGAGTGTATTGAAATAAAAGGAAACACGAGCAGCCAATACTTGTCATCTATCTTAATGCTTCTTCCATTTATTAATGCACAAAAAATAAAAGTTACGTCCAAACTGGTATCTAAACCCTATATAGATTTAACTCTTAAAATAATGAAGGATTTTGGAGTTTTTGCAACACACAAAAATTATAAAGAATTTGTAATGCCTCAAAATCAAACGTATAAACGTCTAGAACCATATGTTGTCGAAGGGGATATTTCAAGCGCTTGCTACTTTGCGGCCTTGGCCGTACTTACAAATTCTATTGTCACAATCAATAATATAAATTCTAAGTCCTCACAAGCAGACAGATTGTTTTTTGATGTGTTAGAAAATATGGGAAACAGTATCACAAAACAGGATAATTCTATAACTATTTCAGGAAATTCTATAAAACCCGTGACAATTGACATGGAAAATTTTCCAGATCAAGTCCAAACTTTGGCCGTACTCTCATCATTTGCAAATGGAGTAACACGTCTTTCAGGAATTCAAACGCTACGTGTCAAAGAAACTAATAGGGTAGCAGCAGTTACCACTGAGCTGTCCAAGATGGGAATAAAAACTACGACCACTAAAAACACGCTAACTATTTTTGGAGGAAATCCCAAGGCTGCCAATATAGACACGTATGGAGATCATAGAATGGCTATGTCGTTTGCGCTGGCAGGAGCAAGACTCCCAGGAACAGTAATTAATGATCCGCATGTGGTAAATAAAACATTTCCTGAATTTTGGAGTAAATTAGAAAATTTTGGAGTATAATCCAACCATGAAACAAAAATTTTGTATACCAATTATTAAACCTTCTCAAAAAGAAGTACTAGCCGTCATTTCAAAATACAAATCAAAGTATGATTACTTTGAGATTTGGCTTGACTACATACAGGATTTAGATACTGAATTTGTCAAAAGCCTTTCAAAAATACACAAAGAAAAGCTGATTGTGCTGTTTCGAAGGCAAAAGCTTGAGAAACCAACTATGGACAAGGCGCTTAAACATAGTATTTTAAGTGCATTGGATGGATCAGAAACTCTTGTTGATTTTGATATAAAAACACAAAAAAATGATGTTTTATATGTGGCTTCACAAAAACTCAAACTTTCACTTATTTTGTCTTATCACAACTACGAGCTCACCCCATCAGATAAATTTTTAAATACTGTTTTAAACGACATGAAAAAATACAGTCCTGCAATTTACAAAATTTCAGCTTTCTGCAACACAGAAACGGACGCGATAAGACTATTACACATTCTTGTAAGACTCCAACAGCAACACAAGCAGTGTATTATTCTAGGCATGGGGGAGTGCGGAATTTACACAAGAATTTGCGGAATGTTACTTGGCAATGTGTTTTCTTTTGCACCTGACAACATAGCCGATGCCTCAGCTCCAGGACAACTTACAAGAAAGGAGCTTTTGGATATATCCAATATATTGTCAAGAAAGTTCAATTGACAAAATTACCATTATGAGAGAGAATATGCTGAGTTTAGCAAGATTTGATGACATGGGAGGATCAAGACCTAAAAAAGATATGACACGAAATGCCGAAAAGAACGATACAACATTTAGATGTGGAGTCTTAAAAGACCACAGCTATGTCAGCTTTTCACCTGCAATGCACACTGCTGGATATGGAAGTGTGGGTGTCCAAGGCTATGAGTATAAAGAGTACTCAGTGGAAAAGCCTGATTTTAAAAAACAAATGGCAGAGTTTTTGGATCCGTCGAACAACTTCAGGCTCATTAGTGTTGGTAAGCCATACAAAGAAGATGTCATGGCAAAAGATGATGCTGGTAATTTCATATATCTCAATGGTGGAATAGATCAGGCTGCAGAACTCATAGGAGCAGTCAATACGATTATCATTGACAAGTCTCCAAATGGAGATGAGATATTTGCCTCTGGAACGAACACTGACTATATTGGATTTGTAGAAGCTGTTAAGGAAAAAGGCGGGAAACTAGATGGAGTGGTCATGGTTTCAGGTTCTGGGGGAGCTGCTCGCGCAAGCATATTTGGAGCACTTCAAGAAGGAGCAAAGGAAATCATAGTAGTTGCAAGAGATACAAAAGATGAGGAGAAAAAGAAGGTTCTAGAAAAACTCGTTAGTGATTTTGAAAAGCAGGGAGCAAATATATCTATACTTGACTTGGCAGAGCTTACAGTCGAAGACATGGCTGAAGCAGACGTTATTGTCAGCGCAACTGGCTCAAGCATGGTTCTACCAGCTAACGGAATACTTGAAGATCATGCTGTTGTAGAATGGGCATACGACAAGGGCATTAAGGAAACAGAGCTTGAACGTGAAGCTAAACTCAGAGCAAAAATGGTAGCTGATGGAAGGAGCATACTAGTTCACCAAGCGATTGGACAATTTGAGAGGGCAACTGGACACAATGCACCACTTGAAGTATTTAGAGAAGAAGTAAAAAAAGGAACACTTTAATATGAAAAAAGGACAAAACATAGTACTTATTGGATTTATGGGAAGCGGTAAAACAACCGTTTCTCAAATTTTGGCTGAAAAATTGGGAAAAAAGGCAGTAGAGATGGATTCTTTGATTTTAAAAATGTCTAAACGCAAAACAATTTCTGAAATTTTTAAATTGGATTCTGAAATTCGGTTTAGAGAATTGGAAATTGCGGTAGCCAAAAAAATTGGAAGTCAAAAAGATGTGGTAATTTCAACAGGCGGTGGAGTTGTCATGAACAAAATTATTATTGATTACTTAACAGAAAACGGAAAAACAGTGTATTTGGAAACTGCATTTGATGTGGTTGAAAAAAGATTAAAGGGTGCCAAGGACAAGCCTTTGTTTAAAAATGTACTTAAAGCACGCAAGCTTTTTGAATTTAGAAAACCTTTGTATGACTATTTTTCAGAATACATGGTAAACACGAACACAAAAACCCCAGAGGAAGTGGCTGCTGAAATCCTCAAAAAACTTAAATAATATGGCTGGAAGCACATTTGGTCACTTGTTCAGAGTGACGACATTTGGAGAGTCTCATGGCGGTGGCGTAGGAGCTGTAGTGGACGGCTGCCCTCCAGGTATTACTATTTCTGACGAAGTCATTCAGAAAGAACTAGACAGAAGGAAACCAGGACAGAGCAAAATTACAACCCCAAGAGCCGAACAGGATAAAATTCATATTTTGTCAGGCGTCTTTGAAGGAAAGACAACTGGAACACCGATAATGCTAGTTGCCTACAATAAAGACGCAAGACCGCAGGACTATAACACACTTAAAACACTTTATAGACCAGGACATGCAGATTATACCTACGAAAAAAAGTATGGTGCACGTGACTGGCAGGGTAGCGGACGCGCATCAGCCCGGGAAACGTTAGGCAGAGTGGCTGCAGGAGCCATTGCAAAAGAGTATTTGAAAAAATTAGGAATTGAAATCTACTCCTATGTGGAACAAGTGGGCAGCATTAAAACGGATGTAGACTTTTTAAAAGTGAAACCCGCGAACATTGAACAAAATATTGTAAGATGTCCAGATCCCAAAAAGGCTCAAGAAATGATACAACTCATAGAAAGTGTTAAAGCTGAGGGGGATTCTATAGGAGGAGTCATTAGAGGTGTTATAAAAAATGTACCTGTAGGACTGGGTGAACCCGTATTTGACAAATTGTCCGCGTCTTTAGGACAAGCAATGTTATCCATTAACGCTGTAAAGGGATTTGATATAGGTCTGGGATTTGAGAGCGTAAGTCTTTATGGTAGTGAACATAATGATGAATTTTTAGTTAAAAACGGAAAGGTTATTACAAAAACTAATAATGCAGGTGGTGTTTTGGGCGGAATTTCAACGGGCATGCCAATTTACTTTAGGGTAGCAATCAAACCAGTATCAACCATTTCAAAAAAACAAAACACGCTTGATAAAAAGAATAAAAAAGTTGAACTAGAAGCTGTAGGCAGACATGATCCATGCGTTTTGCCGCGTGCAGTGCCAATCGTAGATGCGATGTCAGCACTTGTTGTTATAGATCACTACCTGCGACACAAAGCACAAAACCTATGAAAGAGTCAGTCCACATTATAGGAGGAACAGGTAAAATGGGTTCTTGGCTTGAGAAGTTTTTAGGAAAACATGGCGCAAAACCTACCATCTCTGGACGCAAACTTCAAGTTGAAAACATTAAAAATGCTGACATATTATTTATATCAGTACCCATTTCAAAGTCCTCTGAAGTAATCTTAGAAGCATCAAAAATAGCTTCAAAATCTGCTGTCATTATTGATTTGTCATCCAGCATGCACAACGCCCACAGTGCCTTTTTAAACATTTTGCAACCACATATGTCTCTACATTTTTTATTTGGTCCTGACACAAATGATTTAAGAAACCAAGTGATAATTACAACAAACAAAAATCACGAAAAAATGAAACATATACTATCCCTTTTTGAACACGAAGGCGCGCGAATTATTGAACTAGATAGCACAACACACGACACACATATGGCAGTAATTCAGAATTTGACTCATTTTATAAATCTGGCATATTTTCAAACGATCAATACTGCAAGGCACGCAGAACTTTCAACGCCTACATATCTTGCCCAATTGTCGGCTGTTAATAAAGTTCTATCACTTGACCCAGCGCTGATTTCAGAAATTCAAACACAAAACCCGATAGGCAAAACCATCATTAAAGAATTTTTAAACAACGCAAGCTCACTGCTGGAAATTGTTAGGTCTTTAGATCAAAAAAAGCTCGAAAAAAAGATAACAGAGATACAAAAAGAATTTAAAAACAAACGAGAACTGGTTGCAGGCTACACATCCTCCAGCGTCTCATCAATTAAAAAAACTTCTCAGGTAGCGTACTTAGGACCAGAGCACACCTATTCGCATGCTGCTGCAAAACTTACAAAAAGCACAAAGCTTATTCCTGCCTCAACCATAGCTCATGTATTTTCAATGATAGAAAATGGGTCAGCAGAATATGGAGTTGTTCCTGCACAAAATACAATTGAAGGAGCCGTGCGAGAAACATTTGATTTGCTGGCATTTGGCACTACGCACACAATAGGATCACTATATGTGCCAATTCATCATTGTTTAGCAAGTGCTGAGAAAGACATGACTCGTGTTGCTTCTATATATTCTCATCCGCAAGCACTTGCTCAATGCTCTCAATTTTTAGCTACACAACTTCCACATGCCGCACAAATTGAAACCAGAAGTACCGTGTCTGACATTGAACAGTATAAAAACCAAAAGGGAACAGGTTTTGTAACGAGTAGGGAAGCGGCCAAAGCACACGGGCTGCATGTGTTAGTTCCTGACATAGGGAATAATACATCTAACACAACCAGATTTTTTGTCATCTCAAAATCCAGCAAAGGATTAAAAAATGCTTCCAAAACACTATTGTTCTTAAGCGTATACAACAGGGTAGGAATTTTGAAAGACATTTTAACTGTTTTTGCAAACGAAAACATTAACCTGTCAAATATAGAATCAAGACCGAGCCGCGATAAATCCTGGGATTACCACTTTTTTGTAGAGGTAGATGTGGCTTATAATAGTACTAAGCTGCAGGAGACACTCACTATTCTTAAACAATATTGCCCAAGTATAAAAATACTCGGAGCATTATCATAATATGGCTGATTTAGATACATACAGAAAACAAATAGACGAGATTGATTCTAATCTTTTGGAGCTTATTGCAAAACGCCTTGAAATAGTCCAAATGGTAGGGGAGTATAAGAAACAAAATAACTTACCCGTTATTGATAGGTCACGAGAAGAAGCATTGCTGACTATACTTGAGGAAAAGGGAAAGAAATATAATATTTCAAGAGATCTTATTGAAGGAATCTGGAAACAGCTATTTAATGCAGCATATAAATTAGAAGAGTAAAACACAAGCACACATACATGACAAAACTCACATATTTAGAACAAATGGACGCACTTGAAACACACGCAAAAATTGTTGATGTACTTGAGGAGGATGCCTTACCTGCCGGCAGGCAGGGAAAACACATTGTAGTACTAGATCACACAATTTTTTATCCGCAAGGCGGAGGACAACCATATGATACTGGGAAAATAAAATCTGTTAACGGAGTATTTATTGTAGAACAGGTAAGATATTTTGAGGGAGTAGTAAAACACATTGGGCATTTTGAATCGGGAAGTTTTGAAATGAATGAAGAAGTTGAACTTGAAATAGACCAAGAAAGACGACAACAGCATGCAAAACTTCACTCAGGAGGGCACTTAGTGGACATGGCAGTGTATGAGGTAAAACCTGAATGGATACCATCAAAGGGATACCATTTTCCACAAGGTCCATATGTAGAATACAAAGGTAGTATGTCAGAGGACGAAAAAGAAAGTCTAAAACTAATGCTTGAAAAAATTATGGATGAAAAAGTACAGCAATCAATTCCCGTAACAGTCAAATTTGTTGAAAAAAATGAAATCGGAAAATTTTGCCGCCACGTCCCTGAAAACATTGCTTCCGGAAAACCTACAAGAATTGTACTATTTGGTGATTTTGGGGTGCCATGCGGTGGAACTCATGTAGACAACCTTTCTACACTTAAAAAAGTTATAATAAGAAAGATAAAGCAGGAAAAAGATATGGTGCGTGTTTCTTACGACATAACATAACTATGAACGATCAAGAATTGCTACAACAACTACAAAGTATTAAAAATGACGCAACGGGTTTAATTATTGGAAGCGAAAGCTTGAAAGAATTAAACGAAGTTAAACTTGATTTTTTGGGAAAAAGCGGAAGACTAACATCAGCACTTAAAGAAATTACAAACATTCCACCAGAGCGCAGGTCTGAAATTGGAAAACTTGGAAATGAAGTTAAGTTAACCATTGAAGAGATGATTTTAGACCAGGAAAAAAGTTTGGGTGCTGTTTCTTCAAAACACACAACCAGCAATCTAGATGTGACTCTTCCTGGAATAAATCCTCCATTAGGGCACTTGCATCTCATAACTCAGGCAATATCTGAAATTACAGAGATCTTTTCACACATTGGATTTGAAAGAGTTAGATATCCAGAAGTGGAGTGGGACTGGTATGCATTTGGGGGTCTTAATTTTCCAGAAAACCATCCAGCCCGCGACGACTGGGAAACGTTTTTTATAAATTCAGAGCCACATAAAACACATGGAAAAATGCTTTTGACACCACACACATCTTCCGGACAAATACGTGAAATGACTAAAAAGGCAAAAGCACAAAATGAGTCAGTAAACATTAAAATGCTGAATATCACAAAAACTTATAGGAGACAGTCTGACGTATCCCACACGCCAATGTTTCACCAGTTTGAAACATTAGTAATTGGCGAAAACATAACCATTGCAAATTTGAAAGGAGTATTGGATTACTTTACAAAATCATGGTTTGGAAAAGACCGAGTTACCAGAATGAGACCATATCATTTTCAATTTACAGAGCCATCTTTTGAAACCGATATTTCCTGCGGAATTTGCAATGGGAAAGGATGTAATTTATGCAAAGAGGGCTGGCTGGAATTAGGAGGAGGAGGAATGGTACACCCAAATGTTATCAAAAACTGCGGACTGGATCCTCAAAAGTATACAGGATTTGCGTCAGGCTGGGGAGTAGAACGAGTGCTTATGATGCGTGAGGGATTAGTGTTGGATGATTTAAGAACACTGTATACTAATGATTTGAGATTTTTACAGCAATTTTAATGCATATGAAGGTAAGTGATGATTTTAAAATGGTTATAGTCTTGGACGAGAAACTTCCAATCGGACTTCTTGTTAACACGGCTGCAGTTTTGTCATTAACACTTGGAGAAAAAATTCAGGGATTGATTGATAAAGATCTTATGGATGGGAGCGGGTTAAAACACATGGGACTCACAAATACCCCACTTCCAATATTAAAATCATCTGAAGAAAAAATAAAATCAATTAAAACATATAAAACATCTGAAGATTTATTAATTGTAGACATCACAGATGCTGCTCAAACAACCAAAAATTATATTGATTATGAAGAAAAATTAAAAAGCAAAACAGTTGAGGAATTAAAATTTTTAGGCATTGCAGTTGCTGGTTCGAAAAAAACAATTAACAGTATTACTGGAAATTTCTCTCTATTAAAATAACATGAATATACAAATTTTAGACTCGTGGCTACGTGAACATTTAAAAACAAAGGCAACTCCTCAAAAAATTGGGGAGACTATGAGTGCTAAGAGTGCGTCATTTGAGCGGATTGAAAAACTTGGAACTGATTACTTATACGATATTGAGATTACTACAAACAGAGTGGATATGATGTCAGCTGCAGGGCTTGCCCGTGAGGCAGCCGTTGCACTTAACTCTGAAGGAATTGAAGCAGAATATATAGAAAAAGATATTCCAAACCACAAACCTGACAATAACTCCTTTCCTATTAAAATTGTAAATAATCCTAAGCTGTGTTCTAGGGTTTGTGCAGCAATTCTGGAAGTTGAAATTGGAAAATCACCGCAAATTATTAGAGATAGGCTGGAGGCAACTGATATACGATCTCTTAATAATGTTGTGGACGTCACAAATTACGTAATGCGCGAACTGGGTCATCCAATGCATGCATTTGATGCAGACAAAGTGTCAAACGAATTTAGAATACGTGAGGCTGTAAAAGGTGAAAAAATTATAACACTCGACAAAAAAGAACATACACTGCTAGGCGGCGAGATTGTAGCAGACAACGCAAATGGCAAAATCATTGATCTCTTAGGAATTATGGGGCTTGCAAATAGCAGTGTAACTGACAGCACAAAGCGCATAATGCTGTTTATAGACAACAACGATTCTAAAAAAATTAGAGATGCTTCTATGAGTCTTAACATTAGAACTGATGCTGCAGTATTAAATGAAAAAGACGTAGATCCAGAATTAGGAATCAAGGCACTCAGCAGAGGAATTCAACTACTTACTGAGGTTGCAAACGCAAAGCTAATTGGGCATATATTTGATGAGTATCATAAAAACAAAGTTTCAAAGCCAATTTCTGTATCTTTTGAAAAAATTAATTCTGTCATTGGTGTCCAAATTCCTAAAAAACAAGTAGAGAACATACTGGAAGGGTTGGGTTTTACAATAAATACAACCAGTTCAGATTTGAAAGTAATTCCCCCTTCTTACCGAACACATGATATAGAAATTCCAGAAGATATTATAGAGGAAGTGGCACGCATGTACGGATATCACAAAATTCCAAGTATTTTGCCAAACATGCAGCATGTAGCCATTGCAAATCTAGAAAAGGATGCATTCTTTTGGGAAAACAGGGTCAAAAACGCTCTTAAGTATTGGGGATTTACTGAAGTATATACGTATTCATTAGTGTCTGCTGACATGCTGGAGATAGAATCACAAGATGCTGTGGAGCTTTCAAATCCATTAACAACCGACATGGCATATTTAAGAACATCTCTTATGCCAAGCCTTCTTCAGGTGCTACCTGACAACAAAGGAATTGAGAAAATTCAAGTTTTTGAATTATCAAATGTATATCACAAAAAAAACGCAGAACTGCCACATGAAAAATTAATGCTTGCAGGAGTTATTAAAAGCCATGATTACGACTTTTTAAAAATGAAAGGGATTATTGAAACATTGGCAAAAGACCTAGGGATAAAACACATACAATTTAAAAAAAGTGAAGCTCAGGATG
>CAYRYY010000005.1:283-8538 GCA_964428715.1 uncultured Gammaproteobacteria bacterium | reverse complement strand
GAAGTTCTAAGTAAAAATGTAATAGATTTTGAAATTAACTATGAAGAGTTTATTAAACACGCAACACTTAAAAAGTCGTATACACCAGTTCCAAAATTTCCGCCAGCCATTGAAGACTTGCGCATTAAACTAGACAGTACTATAGAATTTGCAAAAATTGTTGATGTTATAAAAAGTGCAAGCTCTCTTGTTGTAAGCGTCATGTTACTTGATACCTATGAAGACAAAAAAACTTTTAGAATAACGTACCAAAGCCCTGAAAAAAGTTTAACCAACACAGAAATTACACAAATTCGTGAAGTTATCATTTCTGTTCTTCAAAAAGAACTGCAAGCTGAAATTTCATAAATCTCCATGAAACAGCCATTTATAATACTTATTAGTTGGGTTATAGAAATATTATACTGGGGGTATAATGTGTTTTCTTATATATTCTCCTTTATTGAACTAAAACCATTAACACGCAAGACAGTATTCATATTAACCCCTACATTTACTGGTCCCTTTTTATATAGAAAAGCAAAAAAATATCTGGAAAACAAAGGCTTTAACGTAATCATATATAACTTTTCAAAAGAAATAAAAGATATAGAAACATCATCTGAAAAACTCAAAAAAATTATGGACGATATGAATTTGGAAAATGTATGTCTGGTGGGAATTTCTGCAGCTGGACTTACCTGCTATGAATATTTGAATAATTTAGATGGGTGGAGTAGAACTGATTCGTTTATAAGCATTGGAACCCCATTTAAAGGAACGTTTATGTCATATTTTGCATTTCATACAAAAATAGGAAGAAGATTGATTCCAAAAAGCACGTATATTGCGCGCATTCAAGAAATAAAACCTCAAAACCTAGACAGAACATATTGTCTGGTGGCAACCAAAGACGAAGTAGTGCCAAAAGAGAGCAGTATGCTATCTGGGGCACATTTCATAGAAGTACCTGTGTTGGGTCACGTCAGACTTCATGCATTTAGTGACAAAACATTTGAGATAATTTCTCAAATTGCCATGACCCCTCTTAAAACCAATCTTTACAAACGAATCAGGTAATTGGTGCTATAATTATCTGATGCCAGAATCAACATCAGAACCACGGTCTGCATTTAAAGGAGGCCTCAAACCTTTTGAATCAGCTCCAGAATATGCTCGAAATTCCATATTTATTTCAGGAGCAAATCCTGAAAAGGTAGTGAGAAGAGTAAATTCATCAGGGGAAACACATGAACAGTCATTACAGACAACTAAAAATGCAAAAACTCTCACTCACGAGCTATCTGCCAAGTACGGAATTCGTATCCCATCATATGACATTGTGCAGGCTCCAGATACAGAACTCAATGAACCAGTCGTGTATATAGTTACGGATAGGATACATGGACACAACATTACCGATAAAAGTATTCCATCTGAAGCTGTAAAAGAAAATTTCCAAAAATTTGAGAATTTTTATTCATCACTTATATCGTATATGGGTGACACCTATGTAAATGGCGGAAAGATGCTCACAGATATAGATCCGCATCAGTTTATGCTTGGACATACCGCACAAAATCCAGAGGACAATATTTACCTTGTAGATCTAGATCCATGGTCAACAATAATTGAACCAAATGGCACAAATAAAGAACCTGAAGAAATGATCTTTAGCACCTTTCGCACAACATATGAGTGTATGAAAGCAACTGAAGAAAAGGCTGGAGAAAGACTCCCCACAGCAAGACAAAACTTGCTTACAAGACTTCAGGCAATACCATCAAGTTCACACAAAGGGTACTACGCAAAAAGCATTCAGCCAATATTGGAAGATTTGCAAAAAGCAGCCTAGGGCACGCTATGGGGTGGGGGATACTGGTGCCGTCACACCCAATACGGATGTTGGGGCAACTGTTATAGACGGCGTAGGGGTTACATCTTTTTTCTCTTCTTCTTTCTTTTCCTCTGAATTCCCATCATATTTTCTGTCAGATGTTTCTGTGGGTACTTTGTATTTAGAATCGTCTTTATATGTTGCACTCACCCATGCATCAATTGCCTCCTGCCATCTGTTCTTTCCATCTTTACTAACCGGATCCGTTTCTGAAAATACCACAAAATCTTTCACATCATAATCACCACGGGAAATTTCCTCACTGTTAGCCAACTTATTTCCATCTTGCTTAGATACTTTAACCTGCTTGTAAATTGGTGCCTTTGTTTTGGGTTCTGTTCCTTTTATAAAATATTCAGTGCGCTTTGATTGACCGTCAACCGGTAACCCTCCACCAAGCGCGTCTATCTCCATGGCCGTAACATTTCCTGGAATTTTAAATTCTTCATTCTTTTGGTCTTTTAACACTCGCGCCATAACTTTGTTCCAAATTGGAGTTGCCCCCGTGGTACCGGACGCAATTTTAGGATTCATAGGAGTATTGTCATTATTTCCTACCCATGCACCAACCACATATGATGGAGTGTAACCTACGGCCCAGTTGTCCCGTTTTTGGTCCGTTGTACCCGTTTTAACTGACACTGTTTTACCAGGAATATTAAGCAATGAATATCTGCCAAATGCGTCAGATCTGGCAACATCATCAAGTAAAATGTGTGAAATTATAAAAGCCACACCTTCATCCAGCACACGAGCTCCGTTTTGTCTTTTATTTTTATAAAGTACTTTTCCTTTAGAATCCTTTACTTCTTCTATGGCAAATGGCGGAAGCAACGTGCCTTTATTGGCCAGCGCTGAGTAAGCAGAAGTTATTTCAAGAAGCGATGCCTCGCGTCCACCCAAAACTAATGACAATCCTACGTTTTGAAGTGCGTCAGCTGTTGGATTCCAGTTATCAATTCCCATGTCATACCCTTTTTGCATGACTGGTTTAAGACCCACTTTGGCCAACGCTTTTACGGCAGGAACGTTAAGAGAGTTTGCCAACGCAAACCGCAGCTGCACGGGACCTCTAAATTTTCCATCATAATTAACTGGCTTATATCCCGGGATGGCAGGATTTTCTCCAGGAAATTCAGTTTCCACATCCATAAAAAGAGATGAAGCTGTATATCCTTTTTCCAAAGCTGTAGCATAAGCCACAGGCTTAAGGGACGATCCAGGCTGGCGTGGAGCTGTGGCAGTATTAAAATTTCCTTCCTCGTCTACATCAAAATAATTTTTTGACCCTACCATAGACAAAATTGCTCCTGTTTTAGGATCTAATACTACGACAGATCCATTTCCTACGTTTAGGCCTTTTAATTTTTCTATTTCATCAGCTACAATCTTTTCAGCATCTTTTTGAATAGCATAATCAAGCGTGGTGCTCACTGTTAAATCACCTTCTGCAACACGTCTTTCACCAAAGAGTTTTATTAATTGATTACGGACATACTGCACAAAATGAGGCGCTTTTAAATTCCCCTGGCGTTCTGGAAATTTAAATGCTTTTACTTGCTTGAGAGCTTCTTCTTCCTGTTTACGTGTAATTTTTTTGTCTTCCCTCATACGCTCTAGCACATATTCAGTTCTTTTAATGTATGCTTTTCCACCTGATGCATATGGAGAATACACGGATGGCAGCTGAGGGAGTCCTGCCAAAAATGCAGCTTCAGCCAATGTTAAATCCTTTGCTTTTTTATCAAAATAAAGACTAGATGCAGCTTCAACTCCAACGGCCGTACCACCATATGGAATATTGTTTAAATAAAGTTCTAAAATTTCTTCCTTGCTGTAGCGGCTATTTACCTGAAGCGCTAATATCAGCTCGTTTAATTTACGGGTGGCACTTCTTTCAGAGCTTAATAATAAATTTTTAACAAGCTGCTGCGTAATAGTAGAACCTCCAGTAACGCGTCCTGATACGACAATATCCTTTACAACACGCGCATAACCTCTTACTGAAAATCCTTTATTGGTGTAAAAATCCTGGTCTTCTGTAGAAATAGTTGCGTCCTGAAGCACTTTTGGAATTTGATCCAAAGGAACATACAATCTATTGTAGTCTTCATATATTGCATACAGCACCTCTCCATCTTTGTCTAAAATTTTTGTTGAGTCTTTATTGGCCGCAGAAGATAGCTTTCCAGGGGTTGGAAGAGAACGTGATACCCACAAGAAGTACAGGAAAAAGATAACGGTTAAGGCAATAATTCCAAAGAAAGCCCACTTCAAACCTTTTGACAAGAGGAGATCTTTGTTGAATCTGAATTTAAAGCGGCGTTTGCCTGACGAATAACGCTGTAATCTAGATCTAGGAGAGTAGCCTGTGTAATTACGCATCCTTATATTATACCTAAACCAACACAAAAAAGCGAAAAAAAGCGGCTTCTTGAAAGCAGGAATCCGAGTCTATATAATGAGCCTATGGACGAATTGCAAGATCTTCTCACACGAGGCGTTATAAACGTTATTCCCAACTCAGATTTACTTAAAAAAAAGCTTGAAGCGGGCGTTAAACTTAATATTTACATGGGAATTGACCCCACAGCTACAAAAATTCACTTGGGACATGCTGTACCACTGCGAAAACTTCAAAAATTTGCTGAAATGGGACACACTGTCACCTTTTTAATAGGTGACTTTACCGCACTCATTGGGGACACCTCAGACAAAGAATCTGAACGACCTATTTTAACTTCTGAGCAGATTCAGGAAAATTTTAGACTCTATAAAGAACAGGCTTCAAAAATTATTGATTTTTCAAAAGTAAGCGTAAGGCATAATTCTGAATGGCTTTCAAAATTAACATTTGCAGACATTGTAAAACTTTGCCAGCATTTTTCATTTGGTGATTTTGCGTCCCGCGAACTTATTAAAAAAAGACTAACTGAAGGCAAAAAAGTAGGACTTCATGAAGCGCTTTACCCAGTTATGCAAGGGTATGATTCATATGAACTCAAAACTGATATACAAATTGGCGGAGCCGATCAAACATTTAACATGCAGGCAGGACGCGAACTTATTAAAGACTTAGAGGGTAGAGAATCATTTGTGCTAGCAACAGATTACTTAATAGGAACTGATGGGCGCAAGATGAGTAAAACATGGGGAAATGCAATCTGGCTTGAGGACAATGCTACTGACATGTTTGGAAAAGTAATGAGCTTAAAAGACGATTTAATTCTTGATTACTTTTTACTCGCAACTGACACAACATATGAAGAGATTGAAGGAATTAAAAAGCGACTGGAGGCTAGCGAAAACCCAATGATCCTTAAAAAAGAATTGGCTTTAAAAATTGTGACAGAATTACACAATGCAGATGAAGCAGCACGAGCATCTGAGAATTTTCAACACACCGTACAAAACAAAGAGCTGCCAAGTGATATTCCTGAATACAAAATAGAAGGAGACAAGGGTATCCTTGATATTCTTGTGGATTCTGACTCGGTTGAAAGCAAGTCTGAAGCAAAACGCTTACTGGAACAGGGAGGATTGGAATTAAATGGAGAAAAACTTAATTTAGAAACAGTTAATCAAACACTCAAGGATGGTGATATACTAAAAATAGGAAAACACAAATATCTAAAGATTATTTAATATGCAATTTTTTCATGAACATAAGTGGGTTTTAAAAACCATCATTATCGCAGCGTCACTACTTCTTATCATAAGTTCTTTTCTCCCATTCTTTTTTGGTTCTTATTAATTTATCTTCATGGACTTAAACACAGATGTTACAACTCTTGATAGAGCATATAAACTGCAGGCTAAAAAACTAGAAAAACTAGGAATTAAAACTATTTCAGATCTGCTGTATCACATTCCTAAAAGGTATGAAGATTTGCGAATTGTGTCAAAAATTGCAGACGCAAAACTGTCAGAAACGGTAACCATTAAAGGGATTATCACAAGTCTTAAGAATGAGTATAGAAGCAGGCGTTTTACTATTCAAAAAATAAAAATTGAAGACGACACTGATGGAATTGAATGCAGATTTTTTAATCAGCCATATTTAATCAAAAGTTTAAAAGAAGGAGATGTATTGTCATTGTCTGGAACCATAGATTTTTATGGAAAAACAAAATGTTTGTCTGTAAAAGAATATGAAGTGCTAGAAACATTACAACAGGAAACAATTCATACAGGACGTCTTACACCAGTTTACCCACTCACTTATGGACTTTCATCCAAATGGCTGCGTAATAAAATATATACAATCCTCAAGAAACAGAATATAGAGCTAAACGAGTTTTTGCCTGAAAAAATACTACATTCACACAAATTTCCAGAGTTTTCAGCTGCTCTACATACTGTTCATTTTCCAGCCGATTTTGAGGATGTTGCGTCTAGTCTTAAACGGCTTTCCTATGAAGAATTGTTTTTAGTACAACTTGGCGCGCTTTTGCGCCAGCAATCTTGGGAGAAAAAAGAAAAAGCTCCTGTGTTTAAAATCAAACCATTCCAAAAAGAAATCGATGCGCTTTTTAAAAGCCTTCCTTTTACACTTACCACGGCCCAAATAAAAGCGATAGACGACATTATAAAAGATGTCACTCAATCAATCCCCATGAATAGACTACTTGAGGGAGATGTGGGTTCTGGAAAAACAGTGGTGGCTGCAATTTCCATGTATATTGCACATTTAAATGGCTTTCAATCAATACTCATGGCTCCGACAGAAATACTAGCCCATCAGCATTTTGCAACAGTTTCAAAACTCTTTGAGCCTCTTGGAATAACTGTAGGACTGTCCACAGGCAGTAAGAAAACAAAAAGTGACAAACCATTTGATATGCATGTGGGAACGCATTCTTTGCTTCACACAACTCAATTTTCTGAAAAATTAGGACTCGTTATTATTGATGAACAGCAGCGGTTTGGGGTGGAACAGCGGGGTGTACTGCGCACCAAAGGAAAAAGTCCGCACTTTTTAAGCATGACAGCAACTCCAATTCCTAGAACAGTTTTTTTAACACTTTATGGGGATTTGTCACTTTCATTACTTTCTGAAATGCCAAAAGGACGCGTACGGGTTAAAACGTGGCTTACACCAAATCAAAAACGGGATAAAGGATATGAATGGATAAAAGAAAAAATCTTAGAGGTGGACGAGCTTGGACAACGCAATCAAGTATTTATTATCTGCCCGTTTATAGAAGAATCTGAGAGTGCTACAACAATCAAAGCAGCCACCAAAGAGTACGAAAGACTCTCAAAGAGTGTGTTTAAGGATTTTAAAGTTGGTCTGCTTCATGGAAAGTTAAAGGCTAAAGAAAAGAATGAAGTGCTTTTAAGGTTTGAAAAAGGAGAATTTGATGTGTTGGTGGCAACTCCGGTCGTCGAAGTGGGAATAGATATTCCAAATGCAACTATTATGGTTATTGAAGCCGCAGAACGGTTTGGACTCGCTCAACTTCATCAGCTAAGAGGAAGGGTTGGAAGGCGGCAACGTGAATCTTTTTGCCTGCTTTATACTGAATCTCAAAATGCAAAAACGCAAGAAAGACTCAAATCATTGGAAACTATTTATGTAGGAGCAGAGTTAGCAGAACTGGATTTAAAGTTAAGAGGCCCTGGAGAAATTTATGGAACACAGCAGCATGGGTCACATAACCTCAAAATAGCCTCATTTTCTGACTTTGAATTAATACTGCAATCCAAAAAGGATGCTGAAAAAATTTTTCCAGAATTAGAAACGTACCCAGTTCTTAAAAAAAGGGTAGAGCAGGAAAATACCAAAAACATCCTGCCTGACTAGTCACTATTGAATTCAATCACATAAATCAGGTATAATATCAATCTATGCCACACGAACCAAAGAAACGACATTCACGCGCACGTCAAGGAAAAAGACGAGCTGCTATTTCCATGGAGACAGTATCTGTTATTTTGTGCAAAAATTGCGGCACACCGGCCGCACCTCACATAGTCTGCAAAGCATGCGGCTACTACAAGGGCGCTAAGGTGATATAATTTAATTTGTATTCTTCGAACAAGAAGGGAATGTTATTCTTGTCTTGCTCGAACAATATACATTGTTCATGAAAACATCAAACGATCCTAGACATCAAAAACGCCAACACACAGTTCAGCTCCTTTTTGCACAAAGCTTTCCTCACGATCAGCCTCAAGACGAAGTAATCAAACCCATCATGGAGCACCTACCCGCAATTGATAAACATATTGAGACTATTGCGCCAGAATTCCCAATTGATAATATAAACAAAGTAGATCTTGCCATTTTGCGTCTTGCCGTATATGAAATCACTATTGAAAAAGATACACCAGAAAAGGTAATTATTGACGAAGCTATAGAACTTGCTAAAGAATT
>CAYRYY010000005.1:0-258 GCA_964428715.1 uncultured Gammaproteobacteria bacterium | reverse complement strand
AGCAGTCCTGCTTTTATAAATGGTGCACTTGGAAAATTAGTCAAAGACAGTAGTCAAAAATAATCATGAATTTACCTGAATTTAAAGACAAAAAATTGTATGACCGCGTCTGGACACATAGGTCATTTTTAAATGAATCGCCAGACGCAGCTGAATCAAATGAGCGGCTGGAATTTTTAGGGGATAGTATTTTGTCATTTATAATTTCATCATACATTTTTGAGCACTATCCACATTTAAAAGAAGGGGAGCTAACTG
>CAYRYY010000004.1:26603-32487 GCA_964428715.1 uncultured Gammaproteobacteria bacterium | reverse complement strand
TTAGTATTTTGCTTTGGAGAACTTACGGCAATCACAATCACAACTCCCAAAATTATAACACCAGTTGCAATAAATCCAATTGTGTAAAGCTTGTTCTCATCAATTCCTTTTTTGATATTCCCCGGACCTAAAAGAAGCATCTCCTTTTCCATTCGTATAATCTATCATGCTAAATCTTTACATTCAACTCTGCTTGTCCTTTTATGCTTTATTTGCTACACTTTGAGGATTACTAGATCCCAATGAGGAATTATTTATCAATTTTAAACAAAGGCATATTGTATTCGTTTTATGCGATTTTTTTCCTAGTCCCTCTTGTACTTTTCCCAAAAACACTTGAACTGTTTGAATTTAATAAGTTATTTGTGCTCTACGGATTTTCCCTATTCATTTTATTTCTCTGGATTTCCAAAATGATTATACTTGGAAAAGTTGTGTTTAAAAGAACACCGCTTGATATTCCAATCGCTCTCTTTTTACTGTCACAAATTCTGTCAACGACCTTCTCCATGGATCCATACGTTTCCTTTTGGGGATACTACACAAGATTTAATGGGGGCCTCTTGTCCCTTATTTCATACATATTCTTATACTATGCATTCGCGGCAAATTTGACGGAAAAGATTAAATCAAACAAGCCAGTGCATGCAAAAAACCTAGAGGTTTTTGGAGAATCTGAAGAATACCAGGATGTAAGAACCTCTCCAAGTTACAAACTTCTTTTCATAAGCTTATTATCAGGTTTGGCAGTTGCCATTTGGGGATTCCCATCACGGTTTGGAAATGATTTAACCTGTTTAGTATTCCGAGGTACTTTTGATGTATCCTGCTGGACAGATGCATTTCAACCTACAGTTAGACTTTTTTCAACACTTGGACAGCCTAATTGGCTTGCCGCTTATTTTTCAATTCTTATTCCAATATCCTTGGCAATAGGAATTTACAAATTTATTGTGTTTTTTGAAACACAAAGGCCTATTGAAATTTCTAAAAGCTTTTTAACTCCTGTAGCGTTTATACTGCTTGGATTCTTTCTGTTCATTGAGCTTTTATGGTCACAAAGCCAATCAGGATTTTTAGGATTAATTGCGGGAGTTGGAATATTTGTTTTTCTGTGTAGTGCATATTTTTGGCGCAAAAAAGCAATTAAAAAAATTGGATTTGGAATATTAGTTCCCGTATGTATTGGATTTTTCCTTTTAGCTTTTTTCTTAAGTAATCCGCTAGCAAACAGGTTTTCGTTTTTGTCTATAAAAGGATTTAGTAATGCAGAAACTAAAACAACTCAACTAGTAACACCTGCTGAATCAAGTATTCCAGCACTTGAAGGCGGCGGCTCTGATTCAGGCGACATTCGATTAGTTGTATGGACTGGGGCAATTGATTTATTTAAAAAGAACCCATTATTTGGGTCTGGTGTTGAAACATTTGCTTATGGATATTACCAGGTAAAACCTGTGGAACACAATTTGTTGTCAGAGTGGGATTATCTGTACAACAAAGCTCATAATGAATACTTAAACTATTTGGCCACCACAGGCATTGTGGGACTTAGCACATATATTCTTTTTATAGTTTGGTTTTTATTTTTATCCGCAAAATATCTACTCACCAGCATTAAACAAAAAACTCACAATACTCCATTGCATTTTCTCTTAGTAGCAGGACTTACTGGATCATACATTTCTATCCTTGTCTCCAACTTCTTTGGATTTTCTGTTGTAATTGTTAATGCATATTTTTTCTTAATTCCAATCATTGCATTAACGCTTATGCAAAAAAATAAAAAGGAAGTTGAAGAGGAATTTATACACACCGTTCCCCCTCCAAAAACAGCAGGCATCTTACTCGTGGCAATTGTGTGTTTATATTTTGAATTGTTTTTACTAAATCTTTGGTTTGCAGATCAAGATTATTCCATGGGATATAATTTAAACCGCGCGCAAGAATATGTAGCAGCTAATCAATACTTAGAAAATGCTGTGAAATTGGCACCGCAAGAAGATCTATTCAGAAATGAATTATCTCTTAATCTTGCAACACTTGGCGTATTGCTGGTACAGCAAAATCAAAGCACGCAAGCTGCAGAGTTAATCGACAGGTCTATAAAACTGTCCGATGAAGTTGTTGCGGCGCATCCTAAAAACGTAGTGTTTTATAAAACCAGAATTCAGACGTTCTTTATGTTGTCTCAAACAGACCCCTCCCATTTCCAAAAGGCTTTGGATTCTATTATAAAAGCACGAGAATTAGCCCCAAGTGACGCAAAAATTGCATATAATCATGGTCTATTGTTGGGACAGAATGGAGAAAAGGAACGCGCGGTAGCTACTCTCTATGAAGCAATAGAGTTAAAGCCAAACTATAGAGACCCTCGTTATGCAATTGCAGTATACAGGCAAGAAGATGCTTCAAAAGAAACAGACCCAATTAAAAAACAGGAATTCTTACAGGAAGCAACCAAGCAGTTAGAGTATGTTCTCAAAAATATAAATCCAGCAGACACGCAATCTCAAGAGCTACTTGATTCTATACAGCAAAACTAGCACAAATCATTACTTTTTATTATAATGTAGCAATTGTATGTATAGTTTAGTAATCGTCCCAAACCCAGTACTCGTTCATAAGTCGGAAAAAGTAAAGCATTTTGATGCGAAACTTTCTGTAATAATTTCGGAAATGACTGAAACATTACTCGCCACAACTGACCCTGTGGGTGTAGGATTGGCTGCTCCTCAGGTAGGACTACCACTTCAGATTTTTCAAATGAAGCCAACTGAAAAATCAAAAGTTACAACATACATAAATCCAAAAATTATTGAAGAGTCTCAAAATCAAAACGTTCCTAATTTTTCTAATTCTGCAAAAGTTAGAAAAAACCTGCCTGCCGGCAGGCAGGAACCTAAGAAAGGAAAGTTGTTAGAAGGCTGTCTTTCAGTGCCCAATATCTGGGGACATGTAACGCGCAAAAAAGAAGTAAAGCTTTCATGGCAGGACGCAAAAGGAGAACAACACGAAAAATTATTTACAGGATTTCCTGCAGTTATTGTGCAGCATGAAATGGATCATTTAAATGGAGTGCTTTTTACAAAACACGTAATGGCGCAAAATGAAAAGCTCTACAAGAGCCACAAAGACGACGAAGGAAATGACGTGTTTGATGAAATAAAGATCTAGAACATTTCTGGTTCACTTTGTAAATTGCTCATGTATTCATCATCAAATAATAAATCATCAAAACTGTAATTCACTCTTTTTTCACTCATATGCATAAGCCTTTCGAGATTTCCAGTAATAAGTTTTAAGCGTTTTTTGCGCTCCATAGGATCATCCATTTCTTTATAAGTTTTTGATCTAGCAAGATTTTCCGCTTTTTCCGTTCCCACATATTCTGACAACTTATCAACAGCTGTTTTGTCTGTTATCTCATCTTTTGCCTGTCTATCATTAGCAAACAACAAAAAACGTATTTCTGCAGCTAAAGGTGCATATGGCCTTACCAATATCACGGATGGGGATAGCGCGGAATATATTCTTTTTAAAATCGCCATTTCTTCTCTTTCAAACGCACCATCTCCCACCGTTAAGGATGCGGCATGCTCTAAGACCTCTTTGGCAAATTGTAAATTTCTTAGTTCAAATGCCCGCTCCTGCACAATTCCTAGATACGTTTTTGCATTTTTTTCATGAATTCTTCTTCCTTTAAACATGAGGCGCGCTAAATCTGGCTTAAGATGAGCAATCATGAGGCGAGATCTGGAAGTGTTTACTCTGCCCTTAATATCCTTCGATAACGCCTTAAATGTTTGATGCATTACGTCAATCACTTCAGGTGAATGAGAGTTTGCAAACTTAGAATTAATAAACTCTTGAGCCATCTCCTCAGACATACCCGCAATGTCTTGTTCCGTTACTCCGGCTTCCTGAAGGGCGTATGAAACATCTTGCAATGCCTGGGTAACATTTCTTACATGAATTGTATAATCACCTACTTGAGGCGCGTAACGTTTTTTAATATGATTAAAACCCCTTACTGCTGTATCTACATCTTGATACACCAAAATTTTCTCGAGTAAGTAAACCTCATCCGGTTTTCTATCATCAACGGATATGCTCGTATCATCATACTCCAATGCTGCCACAATCCTGCCGCCATCTCCAAGCCTTACATTCGGAACAAAGGGAATGAATTGTGGTAATTTTCTAAAAAACATCAGACTCATCTTTATTGTCATAGCGCACAACAGGATTTCTTTTTGAAAGCACTTCAGGCATACCCGGCAGTCTGTTTTTATATACAGATGTTTCAATCCTGCTGCGTGCCTCAACTGGCTTTATCATAGTTTTGAAATTATACCAAGGAATTCAAAATATATCGAATCAAGGCTAATGTGATAAAATAGAAAGATGAAAAAAGTTGTTTTTTTTGGCAGCGGATATTTTGTAATTCCAGTTATTAAAGCGCTTCAGGATCAGGGACTTGTGCTCGTTGTAACCAATGAACCAAAAGGCAGACTCGTGGATTATTTAAAAAAACACAAAATTCCCTATATTTATTCACAGTTAAAAGATTCACTAGCAATAGATAAAATTAAAGAAATAGAACCAGACCTTGCAGTTCTTGCGTCCTTCGGAGTATATATTCCAGATAGCATCATCAGCCTGTTTCCTCTTGGAATTTTAAATGTTCATCCCAGCTTATTACCTGAATTTAAAGGGCCTAGTCCCGTGCAGTTCACCATTTTATCAGGTACACGAAAGACAGGAGTGACCATTATACAAATGGATGAGGAGTTTGATCATGGCCCAATTGTTGCTCAAGAATCAGTAGATTTAACGGGAAATGAAACTTCTCCAGAGCTGCTCGAATCACTATTTGAAGTAGGTGCTAAGTTGATTAAAAATATAGTTCAAGATGTAAATTCTGGCCTGCAAATACAATCTACTCCTCAAGACCATAAAAATGAAACTTGGAGCATAGAGATTGAAAAAAAGGATGGAAAAATAGACCTTAAAAACCCTCCGGAAAAATTAGAATTATTACGCAAAATTCGGGCATATCACCCCTGGCCAGGAGTGCATCTTACCGTATCACTGAACGGAAAAAGTAAGATTTTAAAGCTGATGCCATATGATACAGTTCAGGTTGAAGGGAAAAATCCCATGTCCTATAAAGACTTCCTCAATGGCTATGGACATGACGCTGAAAGCATTTTAAATCAACTCAAATTGCTGTAAAATGTCTTAGTGACAGATAGAAACTATTCAGTAGACCTTATAAGAACTGTTGCCATTCTGGCTGTTGTTGTTATTCATGTGTCAACTGCATTTTTAGACAGAACGCTCCCTTTTACTACCCCATTTGACATTTTACTTTTAATAAATCAGTTTTCTAGATTTGCTGTTCCTTTATTCTTTGCAATTTCGGGGTACATGTTAGCAATTAGATACTCAGGTTCATTTTCAAAATCCCTGTTTTACAAAAAAAGAGTTTTGCGTATTATCCCACCTTATCTCTTTTGGATTGTAATATATTTCTTCATTGTCTTTCCTCATCCTGGTGTATCCGCCTTTAGTAAAACTTTTTTAGATTCTGTTCTAACTGGGAACGCATCCTACCAGCTGTATTTTATTCCATCTATTATAGTGCTTTACGCGTTCTTTCCATTTATGCTGTTATACAAGAAAATCATCTTCTCAAAAGTATCACTAGCGATTTTATCTATATCCATGGCAGTTCTACTGACATATGTATATTATGGAGATTTAACCCTTCCATTTCACACTGCTATAAGAGGCGCATTATACAACTTGCTCCCTTTTATTATTGGAATATATGCTGCGCTTAACCGCACCAAATTCTCGCAATTGGCTGCCAAACACA
>CAYRYY010000004.1:0-26593 GCA_964428715.1 uncultured Gammaproteobacteria bacterium | reverse complement strand
TTTTTATAGCAACCTTTATGCTGGGAATGTTAATTTTCTTCGAAACGCTTTTATTGTTTAAATCATTCAATGAACTACGGTTTCTGAGAGAACAATGGAGAATAAGTGTTGTACTTTATAGTCTTTTCTGTGGACTATTCTTCAAAAAAATCTATGATTTGTTTTTGTTTAAATTTAAACATCAGATTTTTGCTATTTCCAGCTTGAGCTTTGGAGTCTTTTTTATTCATGTTGCGGTTCTAAAATACTTTCTAGAGTATGTTGTGGATCCCTTAAGTGCGTATAATCTCTTCGGATTTTCTTTGACGCTTGTAAGTGTTATTGTGTTATCTTTTGGGATTATCTGGTCACTTTCAAAAATTCCAAAAATTGGAAAAATCATGAGCGCGACCTAAAAGTCTAGAGCGCAACTTAATTAAGTACTGAGGATTTTTCAGATGTCTTTTCTTCAGCGGCTGCAGCTGCTTCAGAAAGAAGTTCTTTGTTTTCTCGGTCAATCTTTTTGTAAAGCTTTATGCAGTTTGTGCAGATTCTAAGAGTTAACTTTTTTCCATCAAGTACGAATGTTTTATTCTGAAGATTGGGCTTAAAGGCATGATTAGTCCGGCGCTTAGAGTGTGATACTCTGTGCCCCATCATAACTCCCTTACTGCAATTCATACATTTTGCTGCCATGGAAGTATTATACGAAATTCGAGGTTAAAAATCAAAGGTCAAATGTTTCAATAAAAATAATGTCACTTTCTGCATGATAAAGAATTTTTGCACGAAAAAAGCGCCTAACGTTAGAGTTCAAATTTGTAAACCCTAATCTCAGACGCTTTTATTATCTGGAGCTTCAAGATCTCTAATAAATTAGGTCTTGAAGCGAAAGAAAGATCAGCCCAGAGGGCTTTCCTTCATGCTTTTATGCATGAAGGATGATCTTATTTGAGCTCAACTGTCGCTCCTGCTGCTGTAAGCTTTTCTTTAGCTTCATCAGCTGCCTTTTTATTAACCTGAGTTAATACTTCTTTTGGTGCTGCGTCAACTAAATCTTTTGCTTCTTTAAGTCCTAGAGCTGGTGCTAACTCTCTTAGAGCTTTGATAACTCCAAGTTTGTTTGCTCCTGAAGAAGTTACTACTACATTAAATATAGTTTGTTCTTCTGCTGCCTCTCCTGCTTCAGCTGCTGGTGCGGCTGCTCCGGCTACTGCTACAGGGGCTGCTGCTGTTACTCCAAACTTTTCTTCTAAAGCTTTTACAAGCTCAGAAAGTTCAAGAACAGACATCTCTTCAATTGCTGTCATCATATCTTCTTTTGTCATTTTTGCCATATATTAAAACACCTCCTTTTTGTATTAGTTACTTGCTGCTTTTTTCTTTTCAATCTCTTTTAGTGCAATTGCAAGTTTTGTGATGTTTCCATTAAGTGCGTACACAAATCCAGTGATTGGGGAGTTGAGAAGTCCAAGTAATTTTCCAACCAATATTTCCTTTGATGGGATTGTCGCCAATTTCACAACTGTTTTGTCCTCAATGATTTCTCCATCTAAAATTCCAAAATTTACCTTTGGCATACTGTATTTCTTCACAAAAGCAGCCAGAATTTTAGCAGTCTTAATAGGATCTTCGTATGAAAAAAGAATTGCTTTTTGTCCTGACAACTGATCTTTTACGTCAATCTTTTTGTCAGCAAGTGCTATGTTCATAAGTGTATTCTTCACAACTGCCATTTCGGCATTGTTATCTCGGAGTTCTCGTCTAACCTCTTCCATTTGCTGATGGGTAAGTCCAGTGTATTCCACAAAATACATTGCAGTTGCGCGGTCAACTTTTTGTTTTGCTTCATCTAGTGCTGATACGTTTCTTTGTGATGGCATAAGTTTGTTAAATATTTATTAAATAGTATTGTAAGGGCAAAAAAATAGCGCCCGTTCCAAAGGCGCCAACATTACTGATTAGTTATAACTAACATGCTGTCCTCGGTAAGTCTTATAGGTAATCCCTTGCTTACTGTCTTTGGAATTTTTCTATTTTGTAGTATACCATAGGCTATTGCTCAAATCAAGGTATTGATTTTTTAAAGTATAGTACTAAAATAAATATACAAAGCGCGATACAGCATGTGTCCGCTTTTTTCTTTTTTCATAAATATGGTTGGAATTATCGCTCTTATTATTTTTATTGCAGGGTATTTACTTATCACGCTAGAACATAAGCTAAATACAAATAAATCCGCTGTAGCACTCTCACTTGGCGCGATTTTGTGGATTTTGGCGGCATTAACTACTCCAGATAAATCTGTTATTTCCCATATAGTCACTGAGGCTGGTGCTGAAATATTTCAAATCGTAGTATTTTTACTAGCCGCAATGACTCTAGTTGAGATACTTGTTCATTATAGATTCTTTGATGTAATTAGAACCAAATTAGCCCGCATGAAGCTGAATGATAAAAAACAGTTTGCTATCATGGGTGTTTTGACTTTTTTCCTCTCAGCAGTGCTAGACAACTTAACCATTACTATTGTTATGATCCAAATAGCGCGTCAGTTCTTCTCAGGAAAGAATTTAGTAATAGTTGCAGCTGGAATTGTGATTTTAGCTAATGCAGGAGGAGCATGGTCACCAATCGGAGATGTAACTACTATTATGTTATGGCTTGCACATAAATTTACAGCCATTCAAATTATTACCGAAGCATTTATCCCATCAGCCGTGCTCGCTCTAGTTTCTGGTTACTTAATGTATAGACAAATCAATAATACGTCTAAGGACTACGTAGTTGACAAGCCTACGGAATTTTCCAAGAGTGAAAAATTTGTTATAGGTTCGGTACTTGCAAGCTTCTCTTTCCCTCTTTTCATGAATCTTATTGGACTTCCACCCTATCTAGGACTTCTTCTCGGATTAGGTGTTGTATGGGCATTTATCGAGTATTTTAAGAGAGGATCAACGAGAACTACTCATCTTGATGCAAGCATTGAAACTATGCTTCAAAAAACAGACATTTCGTCTCTTAAGTTTTTTATAGGCATACTGCTTGCAGTTTCAGCGCTCCATGTTTTTGGAATCTTAGAAACCGTTTCTCACTTTATCTTTGGTGAACATCAAGAATTGCAGCGCGTAGTATTTGGATCTGCTGCTATTGGACTGCTTTCTGCAATTGTTGATAATGTGCCACTTACTGCACTCTCAATTGATCTTATTAAGCTTGAAGATCCACGTATATGGACATTCTTAGCATTAGCTGTTGGAACTGGAGGATCAGCGCTTGCAATCGGGTCAGTTGCCGGAGTTGTTGCTATGGGAATGGTAAAGGATTTAACTTTTGGAAAGTACTTAAAAATCGCAACTATCCCAGCGCTTGCAGGATATGCTGCTGGAATTACTGCCTTTTACCTCATGTTCTTTGCTTTTTAAGTTTTCTTAATAGAAAATACGCTAAATGAATGATACTATGAATATATTAGAAATTGGTAATGCTATTGGTGGTATTGGTGAAAAACCAATTTCTTCAACACAAAATCAAAAAAAAGAATTATCACATGGAATTAAAGAACGTATGATTGCACAAACACACACTATTGAAGAATTTATAGCAAATCCAAATCACATAACTGACGCAAAACCAGGACGTATGTGTGGAGACGGAAGATATGAAGGAAATGATGGGAAAATTTCCCGCTTTGGCGCAGACGGTGGATTTGTATTAGGACTTTTAGGTTTAAATCAAAAATTCGGACTGGGATTAACACCAGAACAGGCAGTAGATGCCGTGGTAAGCACTTCGGAGGGTAAATTTTATGCCCATACAGATGAACATACACATAATAATGGGAATGGACACGAACATGATATAGGATGCGGGCATTTAGCAAAAGCGGCACTCCCTGAAAACGCACAGACATATGGAGTTAACCCAGATGAAGTAAAAAAAGCTATCGCTTACAAAAAGAAGCTTGCAAAAGAGCAACCAGACAAGGTGGAGATAGTTCATTTACAAGGACCTCATCTTGAAGGTGCTGTAATATTTAATATGGGAGAACAAAAAGCAATTGCTCACAGAGATGGGGATGAACAATATTTTATGGTAGATGTAGAAAGAGACGCAAAATATACAACTGAATTATTTGAAAGATTACTACTGGCTCTTCCACAACTTTCTGTTAAAAAAGTATCACTTGAAGACTTTAGGTCAATGCTTAATCAGCAAACAGAAACAACAGCTGGAATTTTAGCAAAAGGACTACCTGTCTTCAAGGTTGACGTAGATGGGCAAACTCCGCATGTTATGCCCGCAGGCCACATTGAGTAATTTCATATAATCCCTACCTCTCCCCCATTGTTCTTTACAATTCCCTGCAACTCCAGATTGGATACTATCCCAAGTAATTTATGAACCGGGATTTTGGTTTGTTTTGAAATTTCATCCATTGAAAGCGGCTCTTGTTGAATGAGCTCAAGAATAAGATTTTCATTTTCTGAAAAACGTGATAGGTCTAATTCACTTTTGCTAAAATCTCGAGGTTTAATTTCAAGATCTTCAAGTATGTCGTTTGCGCTGGTCACAATATGCGCTCCTTGTTTGAGAAGCTTTAATGTCCCACGGCTCATCTGAGAATTAATACTTCCTGGAACTGCAAAAACAGGCTTTCCTAATTTTAGTGCTTCTTCTGCTGTAATTAATGATCCTGAATCTTCTGCTGCTTCCGTAACTAAGACACCAAGGGACAATGCTGCAATAATCCTGTTCCTTGCAGGAAATGATCCAGCTGACGGCGGTAAACCTAACCTATATTCTGAAACAATCAACCCACCTTTGTCTAATATCTCCTCATATAATCTTTCATTCTCAAGTGGAGTTACACAGTCCACCCCGCACCCTAGAACTGCAATCGTTTTTCCCTTGTGTTCAAGTGCAGTTTTGTGCGCTATTGCGTCCACCCCAAACGCCAATCCTGATACTATGCAAAAATTATTGGCAACAAGATCTGATGTCAAATTTTGTGTGACGTCTTTTCCATATGACGTAATCTTTCGCGCCCCAACAATCCCAATGTTTTGAAGATGTTTTAATAACTCAACATCTCCTTTGCAAAACAGTACAATAGGCGGAGATTCTAAAACTTTTAAGCTTTGAGGATATAACAAATTTGTAAACCCAATTATGCTTACTTTAGCTCGGTTAATTTTTAGTAAATAATCCTCTATATCTAATTCTTTTCTCGAGGTATCAAATTTTAAATAAGTCTTCTCCCCTATGCCTACTTCTTTTGCGGATTCTAAATCAAAAGCATTCCACGCGTTCTGAGCAGATCCAAAATGCCTTACAAGTTTTAAAAACGTTTTAGGCCCTACTCCTTTACATAAACTGAAAGACAAACATGCATTTTCCTCCATGAATCAATCATAGAAAATCAAAAGTTCTGTGTAAATATAGAAAGTTCTTACGCTTTTCTTTCTAAATACACGATGTATATTTACTCAATGTGCTTAAGATAGGAGTTATGAACTTGGGTCAGCAGAATACATTAAATATAGAAACACCTCAAACAAACATTGCCGCGGGAATAATCTTATCCATGCTTTTCTTGTTTCTTCTAAACGGGATGAATGATTATAAAACAATGTGGGAGCTTATAAAGCCTCTACTACCATAGTGAATTATTTATTTTCTAATTCATGAAGCGCTGATGTAATTTGCCTATTCAATACTGCTGATCTTCTAAGTGCTTCCAATTTCCAATTTTTTGTTTCCGGGGTAATCTCATTTGACACAGGTCTGGGAAGTTCATGCTCCACAACTGAATCTACAAATCCGCTTCTGACTAGCCCACGTCTTTGAGAATCATAATTGCTTAAAGTGCCTGCAACAGCAGCAACATCCGGCTCCCCAGACTCAAGCCTTTGGTCCGCAAGACTTGCACCAATACTCTTTAACATTTCCCGCTCGTCAGTTGAGATTTCTTGATCTGTTCTTAAATATGTTCGATTTGTGTGATCAATTCCACCTCCATCACCATGCCTATGAATAATTCTCGCACTTCTATTTGCGTTTGGACGCCTTACTATTTGCCTTTGTTCAGAATCTACCATACAGCTACTATAATTCTAAATATGTGTCATTGTCAAGATAAAGCCATTTGACTCGGTATAAAAATACTGAGATAATTTACATATGGAAAACAAATCTACGCAAAATCCTACCTTAAATCCAGAAACGGATATTTCTCAACTTCCAAATTCAACCCCCAACAACACACAGAAAAAAAAGTTTAAATTTATTCTGATTGGTTTTTTTGTTCTGTTCTTTTTAACTCTTGGAACAGCTGCCGCAATTTACTCATTTAAGGAAGTTTCAAGAAGCAACAACAATGAATTTGAGCAAATTCCCTCAATTTCTCCTAAGCCGACCAATGAATTTGAAATAAGTCCACTTCCACAAGCGAATGGTGAGTGTGTGATAAGCGGCTGCAGTAGGCAATTTTGTGTAAGTAAATCTGAATCTGAAGGATTTGTATCTACATGTGAATACAAAGAAGAATATGCATGTTATAAAACTGCCACATGTGAAGTTCAAGCAAACGGCACATGCGGCTGGACTCAAACTGCAGAACTTACCGCATGTCTTAAAAATCCAGCATCTATACAAAACACAAATACATCGCTTAATAAGATATACAACAATCCTAAGGGATTTTCATTTCAGTATCCAGATAGTTTAGTGAAAGAAAATTCATCAACAAATGAATTAATTGGCTTTTTGCAAAAACAGGGAGATCTTATGGCAAAAAGATTAGTTGTAATGGTGTTTACTAATTATTCTGATACTACCCCACTTTCAGATGTACTAAAATCAGAAAACCTAAGCGCTGAATCAAATCTTGTTTTGTCTCAAAAAAATATTAACAATACTCCGGTTGAAATATTAAGCTATAACCAATCATTATCTGAGCTATGCGGAGCCGGAGGTAATACTCAAGTAAAAAGTCCCAGATATGCTCTGGCTAAAACTAAAAATGTTCAAGTCCTATTTATAACAAATAATTCTTGTGATACGTTTAAATCTGACTGGTTCTCCCCCATCCTTACAACACTTAAATTCACCAACTAACCTCTCTTACCACTTTCTTGCATGCTCTTTGTAGTATCTTTACAGATGAGTTGTAAAATGGACATATCATTTAAAGAAAGGAGGAATACACATATATGGCAGAAGTAATTCACGAACATGTTGCACATGACACAAGCTCTTCAAACGCGATGGGGTTTATAATGGGAATTGCAGTGTTAGTAGTACTTGCAATTCTAGCATTTTACTTTTTTGGAGCAAGTGGAATATTTGGAGGCGTTACGAATAACGTTGATACCGGTTCATCAGCACCACAAGTAGATGTTCCACGGCAAGTTGATGTTAACGTAAATAAATAGTAAAGAAATTAATGCAAGAAGTAGGCATATTGTAAAACTGGGCAGTTTTACTTTATGTCTACTACTTTTACTTTCGCTCGAAATACTCTCTTAACACATCTCGGGCTATAGGGCCTGCTACCTCTGATCCCTGTCCGCCATTTTCAACAACTACAGTAACTACCACTTCCGGATCATGATAAGGTGCAAACAGCGTAAATGATGCGTGCGGCTTTGGATTTCCTTCTCCATGCGCTTCTGCTGTTCCCGTTTTACAGCCTACTTTTATCTCAACATATTTGTCTTTTTTAAGCGCTGCTGAATCTGTACTGGAGAGTCGAGCGGATGTAGATGACGCCTCAAAATAGTTCAAATTATCTATATCTAATCTGTCATTTTGAACTGTAAATCCAAATAGCGGATAACCTGTGCCCCCTGTTTCACATGCCTGAAGCATTCCTTCTCTCACTGTTTTTAAAATACTTTCATCCACTATATGTTTTTGAATAATACTTTCCTCTCCTTTTACTAAATGCGGCTTAAAATACGTTCCACCATTTGCAACAATTTGGGTCATTACGTTTATCTGTAATGGTGTTGTAAGCAAATAGCCCTGCCCAATACTCATGTTGTACGTATCTCCTAAATACCAAATATCTCCTAATGTTCTTTTCTTCCATCGCTCCCCAGGAACCGTTCCACTTACTTCTCCTGGAAGATCAATACCAGTTTTTTTTCCTAATCCAAAAAGTTTAGAATATTCCTCTAATTTTCCAATCCCCAACTTTTCAGCAACTCTGTAATAGTAGATATCGTTGGATCGTTGAAGCGCTTTTCTCAAATCAACTGCACCTTCTGTTTTACCATTCTCCAAAAAATTCCACGTACCAAATGTGGCACCGCCCACAGTAATGACTCCTGTATCATTTACTATGAATCCAGGTGTTACAGTTTTTTCGGCTAGCACTGCAGATGAAGTTATGAGTTTGAATGTAGAACCTGGAGGATAAACTCCTGAAATTGCTCGGTCAAGCAAGGGAAATTTTTCACCATCCAGCAACACACTTTCACGACTTTCATACTCGCCAATTGCCTTATACTCTTTGTCTTTTGTAAATAGATTTGGATCAAATGACGGCTTAGAATAAAGTGCCAGTATCTCCCCGTTTTGGGGGTTGCTTACAACCACCGCTGCCTTTTCCACCTTTCCTAAAGCCTTTTGTGCAATCAACTGAATATCTAAATCAAGCGTAGTTATTATATTGTCTCCAGCCTTAGGCTCCTCTTTACCCAAAAATCTGATTTCCTTTCCCGACGCATTTACTTCATGCAGTTCCCGTCCATTTATCCCATGAAGCTTTGATTCATAAAACTTTTCAAGCCCCATTTTCCCTACAAAATCAGAAATTGCATACCCTTTAAATGCGGGCATCAGTAATTCATCCTCAGAAACATGCCCCGTATACCCAATCACATGAGAAAATGCGTCTTTATATAAATATTCACGCGCAACTGACTCAAATACATTTTTGTCTTCAGATATTAACTGAAGTGCTTGCTCTTTTGAAATAATTTCAGGTTTCCCATCTTTTACTACCTCAAATACTGGTACGTTTCTGACCAGAGGACGCTTCATTCGATCAAATAAAATCCCACGAGGTGCAGGTATCACAACTGTCCTTGTTCTGTTATCATCCGCAAGTCTTGTATAATATGCGCCCTGAACAACTTGAACAAAGAATAATCGTGTTGCAAGAATTACAAAAACACAAAGAAGCACAATGAGTGGAATAATTGTCAAAAAATCTGGTCTTTTAAAAAATGGGTTATTTGTTTTACTTCCTGAAAACCTAAAGGTCCTTTCTTCTATAGAATCTGAAAATGCTATGCCAGTTTTAAATCTTTTACGCACTTAAACCTCCTTTTTTGTATCTTCTTTTCTCGAGTATTACCATGACCGCCAAAATTGCAGTTAGTAAAATTATAAGCATCCAGGAAAATGAATATCCAACCATAAACGTGTAAAGCACAATACTTCCCCAAACTGCAACTACTGATGGAAGTAAACCTTGTAGGGAAAATATTTTTTCAAAAAAAACAATTAAAATTGCAGTACTCATTATAAATACCGCAGTTATTCCAACGGGGTGGAAACTTAATACATCTAAAAATATTGATGCGCATAGTATTAAAAAAAGGGCCCAAATGTCATCAAAAAAGATAACAAACAATAGTGACAAAAGCAAAACAAATGGAAATGGAAAAATACTAGATTCGATAAGTAATGAAACAAGTATGAAAAACAACAATGCAATTTTTATTACCATAGATAGACTTTACTGTTTTATAACAAACACAGTGGAAAGAGAATTAAATGGAATCATGTGTTCAACAACAGCCGATTGCAATGGCTGCGTATCGGACTTATCCACCCGTGTTATCTTACCTATAACTAATCCTGGAGGAATTCCAATTCCTGTCGAATTCAATTCACCTTTTGTAAGCACTGATTCATTCTTGGAAATAGTATCAGTAATAGTAACATGGTCAAAAATCATAAATTCATCAAATCCAGTTATAATTCCAGGAGAATCGTGCTCACCTGAAATTGCAAGTGTTGTAAAATCCTTGTGAATTACAAGCATTACTTCTGAGAAGTATTCATTTACTTGGTAAATTTTACCAATCAGCTGATTTCCAACAATAATTGGCGAGCCCTTTTTAATTCCGCTACGCGCTCCTTGATCAAGTACAAATCCTGTTGGATTTTGAGGACTACCTTTAAATCCTACAATTTTTGAAGGAATTAAGATTTGAGGCGAAATTACACTATCCTCAAATTGACTTCTTAATGCAATGTTATCTTTTTTAATTGCATTCATTTGCAATAACTGTTCTTTTAATTTTTCATTTTCTAAACGTAAAACATCCAACTCTGAACTTCCTTTCTGAGCGTATACACTTTCATGCAAAAAAACACGTGAGGGACTAAAAAATGATGCTAAAAACAACATGGGGGATGAAACACTTTGAGAAAAAAGATACACAAAAACAGATAAACAAAGAAACACAGAAACAATAACAATTCTTCTTCTCATGAGGTATATTATTATATCACGAATGTGATACATGAGTAACCGACTATACCACGAAGTGGTACAGGAATTTATGACTTAGACCAAGGGTCGCAGGAGGAATAAAAAGTACTACATTGCTTTTCTCCCATAACGTTCTTTTGACATTCGAATAATATCAGCTCTATTGTCATTTTTGAGATTTGGCAACGGAAGTGTAGTTGCTGGAAACGGACCAGACGTCATTCCATCAATAGATAACTTTACGACAGTTTCGAATTTCCCAAGTGACACTAAATCGTTTTCTGAATATATTTCAGCAAATTCCTTGGTCAAGGTATAGGCGTCATGCGCTCCTACTACAAATGAGATAATAGTTCCTGCATTTCCAAAAATTGCCCGCTGTATTTCTTCCTCCAGCTGATCAGAATATTGATTAGCTAGTGTTAATGAAAGTCTGTATTTTCTAGCTTCTGACAAAATCTTAATAAATGAACTAGTTGCAAAATTCTGAAACTCATCTACATATAGGAAAAAGTCGCGCCTGTCTTCTTCTTTCACAAATGCTCTATTCATAGCAGCCAACTGAATTTGTGTAATTATCATAGCGCCCAACAATGCTGCATTGTCTTCTCCCAATTTTCCTTGCGACAAATTAAGGATTAAAATCTTTCCATCATCCATAATTTCCTGCAGATTAATTGAACTTGTTGGATTTCCAATAATATTTCTAATCATTTTTGATGAAACAAATTGACCAATTTTGTTTTGAATCGGCATAACAGCTTCTGTTCTTAATTTATCTGACATTTTGTCAAATTCCTGCTCCCAAAAGTTTTTAAGTACTGGATCCTGAATTTGAGCCACAATTTTTTTCCTGTATGGCTCGTCTGATAAAATACGCAGCGCATCAAGAAGTGTCCCCTGCTCAACATCAAGTAGTGTTAAGATGACATTACGCAAAATGTACTCCAGTCTTGGTCCCCAACTATCCCCGTAAATTTTGTGAAATATTGAAACAATTCCTGAAGAAATTAAATCTTTATGCTGTTTATTGTGAATCTCCAAAACATTTAACGAGAAAGGCCTTTCCTGATCAAACGGCTCTAAATACACCACATCATTCAAGCGTCTTTTAGGAATGTAGTCTAAGATAATTTCTGACAAATCACCATGTGGGTCTATAATTCCTATGCCGCGTCCCTTTCTTATGTCATCAATTGCCATGTTTGCAATAAGTGTGGACTTTCCAGCCCCAGTTTTTCCAATTGCGTATATGTGTTTACGTCTATCTGCATCCTTAATTCCAAAAATTGTTTCTTTATTTTTAAACTCTGTTTTTGCAAAAAAATTAATCTTTTGCTTTTCATCATCTTCCATGTTAGTTATAACAGGAAGATTTTCAGGAGCTTCACCCAAAAGTGTTTTTCCCCATGAAATATTTTTGAGTCCCGCAAGTAAGATCCCCGGTGGATGCCACAAAGTGGCCAATTCTGCCGCGTTTAATACTTGCTGTCTTTTTTCAAACAATCCAGTTTGTCTGCTTTTAATCCGTTCCAAAAGAAGTTTTTTGCGGATTCTGGGTTTTTTTAAAACAAACTGATTTCCCTCACCCAGTGAAAAAGTTCCAAATGTTCCTGAAAGGTTGGCTAGCTCATGTTTTGCTTCAGGTATTGAATCCGCACCTACAATAAGCCTCACAACTGCTTTACCACCCTGAAAAGCTGCTTTTTGCATCATTAACATTTTTTGCGGATTTTGCGCATAGCGCGCCTTGTCAGCTGGGTCAGTTGCTGAACCTGGAGTATCCAATATCATATGCCCTGCCTGTTTTACCGCATTGCTTTGCCAAGCAAACGTTGCAGGAGTTACCAAAATTTGCACAGCCATTTGTACATTTTCTGTTTGTTTTCCTAAAAATCCAAGCATTGCTGACAACGGATCAACATCTTCAAAATCAGCAAAAGTTTTAATAGGCAAATAAGAATATGAATTTAAAACCATCTGACCATAAGCTATATGTTTTGCTTTTAGCACTTCGAGCATAGGGTCTGTTGTTTTAATAACTCGTGATTTAGGAAAAGACGATGAAATAACACTAGAAGCCACGGTCTCTTTGTTGGCAGGTGCTGCTACATAAAACGAAACTGTCTGATTTATTAGAAATATTTCAAACGCAAACGGTGTTGGTTTTGAATATGCATGCTTCCATAAGGGAATATATGGATATGGTAATACGCTTGAAAATATCTGCGTCGCCGCTTGAATTGGCGTCTCATCATCCTTGGGGTTTTTAACCAGTAAATGCACAAATTGTCCCATAAAATCATTATATACATGTTTCAGATAAAATGAAAACGGCCTCCGCAGGGTCAATGCCCCTAGAGGTCCGTTTTCACTACAATAAACGATGCTTACTACTCAAGCACGTTTACTGATCCTTCTACCACAACTGCTACAGTTGAGTTAGAAACTCCAGTAGATACGTCTACTGTTGCTTTTCCGCCATTGGCGTTTGCTTTGTTGTCTCCTGTTGCAGCATCAGATCCTACACCAGTTCCAACTAATGCAGCATTCACTTGAGCTGCAATATTCTTTACCAGATCATCAGTATTTACGGTATTTTTGCTTTTCTTACCGTTATTTTTTACCTTTACTGTTGTGTCTGTTTCTTCACATCCGCATGGGAATGTTGCTGTGTTTACATTTCCGCCTACGGCAACCGTCACATGTGAAGTTGCCTTACCTGTACTTACAATCACATCTCCCATGTTGTCATTTGCCTTATTTCCTCCAGTAGATGCTGAAGAATTTACAACTGTATTAACCACTTGTGAGTTGCTCTGTGTAACCTTTGTAACTTTTGAGTTTTTGACAGTTACTTTATTCTCTGATTTTTTTAAGTTACCAGAGATAGTGATATCTGTTGATGCAAATGCACCATTCACTAACACTCCACTCAAAATTACAGCAGAAGCAGATGCAGCCGCAATTTTATTTTTAATATTCATTAAATTCACCTCCTTTCAAAAAAGATATCACAATATATAAATTCTGTGTATGAAAATATCCAGGAAATGTGCTGGATGTAATGCTTCCGGGGGCGGTCAGCAAAAAAGTTCTTTGAAGTTACTCTTATTCTTGTGTGATTGTAGTTATCCTATCAATCCTACAGTTCCCTGCCAAGAGAAGTGTAATAATTTAACTCCTTTTACGTGTTTTTTGTCAAGGTAATCATTGTGTATCAAATTATCTATATTGCACTCTCGCATGCTTTTGTAGTTTCTGCAGAACATGAGTCTTTTCCAGCATTTCCATCTGTCACATCGTTTCCTAAACCGCCATCCAACGCATCATTTCCAGCACCTCCTTTTATTGTGTCATTTCCAGCACCTCCTGAAATAATGTCATTTCCGGCCCCCCCATCCAAACTGTCATTTGAGCTTCCACCTATTATTCCATCATTTCCGGCCCCCCCATTAAACTTCTTGACTCCTGAAATTCCTACTATGCAGTCGTTTCCGGCCCCTCCAGTGACTGTATCTACTCCTTCAAAATTCATTATACAGTCGTTTCCAGGTGTTCCGTTTATTTTGTCACTTCCTGCAGTTCCCAGAATTGGCACAGTGTTTTTTCCAAATTTTATATGCGCACATTCTGTAGGAATCGGAACTGACATTCCAATTTTTAAATCAAAAATAGTTTCTGTATTTTGAAATTCGTTTCCTGAATCTGCATTAAAAATAATTGTAAATGTATATAACACACTGTCTCCTGGATTTATGTTTGATAAAAATATACCTGAAGGATTGCTGCTTTCCTCAAAGAAATCAGCAAGAGTTTTTACACCAGTTAGACTTCCCGCTCCATACAAAACGCTAGAACCTTGAGAAATAATTATGGAGAATGCAGATGACAAATCTCCATTATTTGCTGTCTCAATCCCCTTAACTCCTACTGGACGAGTATTACTTGATCCATTTAGTACTTCCACGGTATGCGTTTCTATCTGCCCTGGAATCATATCTGATACTTCAAATATTGGCTCTCCTTCAGAAATACCAGCTCCCCAATTAACGGTCAACTCCCCTACTGCATATGCAGTATTCTCAAAAAGTTTTAAATTGTCTTTAGCATATACACTTACACCAGAGAGCAAAATAATAAGTGACAAAATGACTAATATTCTTTTTTTCATTTTTATAATTCTACCGCTTTGCTTCTTAATACATCAGAACCGCCTACCATGCTTACCCAAAATCTTGTCGCACCACCCACGAGCGCATGTCCTGATAAGGTGTTTTGTCCATTTCCACTTGCATCAGTTTCAATAAACGCATTTTGTGTGGCATTTGGCTGTGGACAACCGCCTGGATTTTGATTTACCCATAACGCATACTGAGTATTTGGAAGTGCATTTTGCAATTCCACTTGTATCTCAAGTGATGATGTTTTTACAAAACTCACATTTCCTTTTGAGACACTTGTGTTAGAGGCGCCATCTGCACAGGTAAAGGGGTTGCTTACAAATAATGGAACTTCTTGAGGTGTGGGAGTTGGTGACAAACTTGGCGTAGGAGATGCAAAAACAGCTGCGGCTGTAAAAGTGTTATTTTGAGAAACTGCAGAATCTGAAAAAACAGCGAATGTCACTCGTGTTAGAAAAAATCCTAAAAATGCTATAACTGAAAAGAAAAATAAAGCATATCTCATACGTTTTGGGTATTCTGCAGTAATTGTTTTTTTAATTTTTTCTCGATCTGTTTTTCCAGTTCTTTTTTAATATTCCATATTTCAAATCCAATAAATACTAAAATAGGAAGTACTATGATAAGCCCAAATCCCAATGGAGTTTTAGAAAATAAAATAGCGCGTCCTACATATGGAAGTGTAAAAACATTTTTTCCAACTATATCTGTTTTGGAAACCAAATCTTTATCAGTTGTGTTATTGGCGTCTCCTCTGGTGACATAACCTGAATCTTCCACACTTGCAATCCTGTGGGTTACGCGCTGACCATTTTGAGAATTAAATGTTATAACGTCTCCTGTTTTGTAGTCTTGTGCTTTCTTTACATACACTACGCTTCCTACAGGAATTGTGGGCGTCATACTCCCGGTGAGAACTACATATGATTGAATGTTGCCAAGTATATTTGTTTTAGAAGTTATAAGTGTTGCAATAGCTAGCGGAACTAATAAGAATACTAAAATAGTAAATTTAATATGTAATACTTTAAGCGTTATTTTTCTTGCTTTTTTCATAAGGGCAGTTATAAAAATTTTGCGTCATCTACTTCTTACTGTTTCTGTGGCGGGCTGACGCAATTGCCCGCCACAAAAAACCTACCAAATCTACAGTTGTGTTCCTGTAAATACCCCATCAAACCTCACACTCGATGCTTGATAACTACTATCTACGCTCGATGGGAGTGATACTGTCATCTCACAAGGCACATTAACCCCAGCACTCAAAGTTGCTCGTACTGGATATGGGCCTCCGGTAAATCCACTTACTGCAGCTGGTCCAGCTATTATTCCGCAGTCAATTTGAACTGTAAGCTGATCTTGAATGCCAGCATTACCAGTTGTTATGATATCTGCAAGTGCTGCAGCTATACTCATATCAATTCCTGTAGAGCTATTATTTCTAAGCCAAAAATCATAAGTCTTAGAAAAACCAGGGACTATATTTTCTTCATCAATTGCTGGTGCTGTAATCTCTGCTCCAAACGCTCCAGGAACTCCTGCATTGTCCACTGCAATTTGTAAATCTGCTGTACCTGTTGCAAACGTATTGTCTTGAGAAGTTGCTGTGTCTGTAAAGAATGCGAAGGTTGCTCCGCTGAGCAATCCAACTGCTGCTAAAATAGAAAACATTGAAATTCCAATTCTTGTTGTTAACATAATTTAAAATTCACCTCCATTCTTTTCTGTCAATAAAACAGAATTAATTCTGATTACATTTTCAAATCAAAAAAAACCAAACACTAGGTGTTTGGTTCAAAAATATAAATGTGTTTTTAGTAACTGGGCAGTTCATTAAAGTAATTTATATGATGTGAAAATGCGGTGGTCAAGATCATCAAAGTGCTTACAAGTAGAACGGAAGTGTAAAAAACTAAATCATTACGCACGAAAATTCATACAATTGAACTCAGCTGTTTTAGGTGTTCACGCACACCGCGTGAAACCCCACCCTCAATTAATTGCTAACTGGTTTTGCAAAAAGGACACTGCCGTTCTTTTCGCAAAACTAATTGTTTACAGGTTTTGCAAAAATGAGCATACGTTTCCATGCTGTTCCTGGTGGCCAACATGTTTGCAGTATTATGCGTTCTCCCTGCCCTATATTAGCTGCCAAATAATCCACCTCTGAAGGGTCTACAATTTTCTTGTCATACACAGTATAGTTATATCTTTTATTATCAAAAAAGACAGAAATCTCATCATCTATATTTAAATCTTTTAGCAAATAAAACACAGCATTGTACCTGCCTACATCCCAAAAATTGTCAGCTGAATGAGCAAATAAATATGTTGTTCCTCCAAGTCCTGGCAATGCTGAACCTTTTGCATGTGCCACACTATGCTTCAAAGCGTCTAGATATTCACCTTCATTAGATGGATCTACATTGGCTGTAATTTTTTCATTGGCTCCAATTTTGGGAATTACAACAGAAAATTCGGTGTCAGTAGGTATAATTTCATGCGTCTTTCCTTCAGCTAACACATCTCCAAATAAACTTGCCGCAACTGGATCATTCTTTTTTTCTTCATTGATCTTTTTAATCTCTTCCGGGTCTTTTGAGGTTAACGCATATGATACCCCCCTAAATTGAGACACTCTAAATTTCACCTCGTAGTAAATTGCTGGACCAAAAGTTGCTACAAATCCAAACACCATGAAAAGAATTAAAAAATTTCCCAATGTGCGCAGCACAAGGTACTTTATGATCTGCTTTTTCCCCATATGTGTATTATAAAGGATTTTGAGTCTTTACGGAAACTAACGGGTCTTCTTGAAGCTAAAAAGGAGCACTACAATGATTGCTAAAAAGGCCACTAAACTCATAACAGGAATCGTTATAAACCCATAATAGGTAAATGATTTCAGCGCGCAATTAGCCACTTCGTCTGAACACTTAAATGACGCTGGAAAAAACTGAACGAGTATGTGATAAACCGCAATAAGTACTCCTATAATACTTAAAATAAGCGCTATTAAACGAGCTTTCAAGTCATTGTATAGTAGTCCTACTCCCAAAACGATAACCTGCGGATACATAAAAATACGCTGATACCAGCATAGTTTGCAGGGAGGAAATCCTGCAACTTCTGATAAAAATAAGCTTGATACAGTTGCCATTGTCGCTATAATAAGTCCTATTCCCATCGCATTGTCACCTATTAAATTTGAAAGTCTACCAACTAATGATTTTTTTGGAGTTAAAAATGAAACAATAAAAAGAAGTGTGCCTACCGCTATACCAATTATAAAAAGGAGAGTTCCGAGGGCTAAAAATGATAATAAAGGAGCAAATGGATTATCCATGTTATTTTGCAGAAGGTGATGCATCAGGCAGCACGCTTTCAATCTGCAGCTTTAATACTTCATAATTTCCAGGGATATCAATTGGCGCTCCATTTATAAACAGTGTGGGGGTACCCGACACGCCTACTTTTATTCCTTCATCAACCTGAGCATTTACTGCAGTTTTGAGTTTGTCATCATCCAAATCCTTTTCAAATTGCGCTGCATCTAGCTTTAAACCCTTTGCATATTCAACAAATTTTGATTGTGGATTTGGCGTAGCTGACCACTCTTCTTGTTTTTCAAATAAGAGATCGTGATATTCCCAAAACTTGTTTTGCCTGCCTGCAGCTTCTGCGGCAACTGCTGCTGGAAACGCATTAGGATGAGCTTGCTTAAGTGGGAAATGTTTAAATACAATCTTAATTCTGTCTCCATATTCTTTTTCTAGCTGAGATACAATAGGTGAGAATTGCTTACAATATGGACACTGAAAATCAGCAAATTCCGTAAAGGTAACTGTAGCCTCTGGATTTCCTTTTACCCATCCGCTAGCAGACAACTCAACCGGCTCTGAAGGTTTACTTTTTGCAGCATTTATTGCGTAGATAAAAAACCCTAAGAAAATAAGCGCCACAACGCCAATAATAATTCCTTTTGTCTTAAATGATTTTTGAGATCCTTCCATTTGATCCATGCGCTCAAGCTTTTTTTGTTCTTTTCGTTCTTTTTTAGTCATGTGCTCTTCCATGGGTATAATGATATGAAATTGAGACCTCTAAGTCAATGTTTATTTACCTTTCATTGTAATATTATTTCTGCTCGAATATAATATCAGCATGTCCCCGTAGCTCAATGGATTGAGCAGTCCCGTCCTAAGGGAAAGATTGTTGGTTCGACTCCAATCGGGGACGCATCTACCACTGCAAAACATTACTTACGCCCGGGGTGTAGTTCATCGGTAGAACGCTGCGTTCGGGACGCAGAGGTAGAAGGTCCAATTCCTTTCACCCCGACTTATGAAATCAAATTTATTTTTCTTAAATATTCTCCATGTATTTAATGATGGATATTTTTCCAGCAGTATCCTAATCTTGCCGTTTATAACAAAGGATTTATCACTTAATTTATTTCAAGCAGGAATCCTGGGAAGCTTAACTGGATTTATGGGAATACTTTTAGCACTTCCTGCAGGAAGTGCAGCTGTTAAATGGGGAGGGATGAAAGTGCTGCTTGCAGCCCTTGGCATTTACGCAACTTCCTTTATACTCCTTGGCGCAACAATTAATTTTGCAACAGTATTTTTGTGCTTCGTTATAGCGGCTCTGGGATTTTCTGTATTTCACCCTATTGGGTTTGCACTAGTTTCAAAACTTTCTACCAAATCTACCAGAGGAACACAAATCGGTACATTTACAGCCATTGGAGACATAGGAAAAATTGGAATAACTACCCTCCTTACAATTGTTATAGCCTTCATTGGCTGGAGATACACGTCACTTGCATATGGATTGCTTGCTGTAGTCGCACTCATAATCTTTACCTTCATTCATCACAAAAATCCGCATATACATGTTACTGAAAAATCTAAAGACCTTGCGTTTAAAACATTACTTAAAAATAAAAGATTTGTATTGGCATCACTTGCAGGAACTCTGGACGTATTCGCATCGTTTCCGCTTTTTATCTTCTTGCCATTTTTACTTTTGGAAAAAGGATTTGGAACGGCTATTTTAGGAGGGTTAGTTGGCGCATATTTAGTAGGAAACTTACTAGGAAAAACCATACTGGGTCGTGCAATTGATAAGTATGGGCACATAAAAGTTTTTGTACTGGCAGAACTCCTTATGGCGCTTTTTATACTTTTACTCGCAACGTCAAACAATATTATACTTATTGTCACCTATTCTATAATCTTGGGACTACTTACCAAGGGTACAGTTCCTGTCACTCAAACCATGGTTTCTGATTCAGTTGAACATCATGGGAATTTTGAAAAGTCTATAAGCACCTATTCGGTCATTGCAAATGTATCTGTTGCGGGCGCACCAGTGCTGCTTGGGGCAATTTCAAATACATTTGGAGTAACGTATGCATTTATAACATTATCTATCTTTGCCCTAAGTGCTATAATTCCAGCACTTTTTATCCCATTTGTAAAACACCATGACTAATTTTGAAATTTTTTATAAATTTGCAATTCTGTAAGGATTTATTCTGTGAAGGAATTTGTGAGATACACCGTTACTTAAGCTCATTTTCCCTGTATGTGAGTATTCTCCTCCTTGATGCTCTTTTTGAATCGCATTCATAAGTGGAATATTTTTTGATTGCATATTAATCCTATGCAATCCCTGATTCTCATAAAAATACATATGTCCACGGGCATCAAATACACCTGCAAGAAATGATGGATCGTTCACGAGCTCACTATACTCTTCTTCCCCAACTCTTTTGCGCTCCCTTGGAAAACTTTTTCCGATAGCTATCTTTTCTTTACCGGATGCACCCAGCATTTCTATAAAACTTTCAATTTGTACCCTTCTTGAAGGGGCAAACTCATATATTCCTGTAAGAATAGCTACAATCTTCTGGGTATCTGTAATTGACCATCTGTTTGAGCGCACATCTCTCAACCTTTCCTCACTACCATCGAACAATTTTTGAATTGCGCTTATTGTCCCCTTGCTTACGTCTGTAAAATTTAATCCACACTGAATTCTTCCCTCATACACATTTACTGAAAATGAACCCCCAGCCTCAAAAATACCGGCTAAATATTTCCTACTTGCAAGCTTTATGTCTTCGGGAGTTCTAGGTTTTTCTATAGGTTTCAAAATGGGTCCTAGAAATTTAGGTCTTTCCATCAGGACATTATAGTTTTTGATGGAATAATAATCAAATTATATTGATTTATTAGTATATTTTTATAAGAAACTCGTTGTTGTATAATCCAAGAAGAACGAAGGGATTATCCAAAAAAATGGATCAAAATAAAATTTTTGCAGTTTATAAGCCGGTTGGCATAACATCTCATGATGTTGTGGCCATAATACGCCGCAAAACTGGAGTAAAACGTGTGGGACATGGAGGAACGCTTGATCCACTGGCTGAAGGCGTTTTAGTAGTGGCGGTAGGTCGGGAAAACACAAAATTGCTAGACAAATATGTAAAGGGGGACAAGGAATACGTTGCAACACTTAAACTTGGGTACACTTCTGATACAGATGACCGGGAAGGACCGATTCATGAATATAAACGTGATACTCAAAACGCTCAAGATTTGGTCACAAAACATACTCCAACAGAGGATGATGTGCTTGAATGTATAAAAAAGTTTACCGGGAATATTATGCAAACACCTCCCATTTACTCCGCTATTAAGATAGGCGGTCTACCAGCGCACAGAAGAGTTAGGAAGGGACAAACTGTTGTGATGCAAGAACGGCCAGTAAAAATTAACAGCATCATAATAGATCACTACTCTTTTCCAGAGCTAAGACTCAAAATTGAATGCGGAACAGGGGTTTATATTAGAAGCTTAGCGCGTGACATAGGGGAAAAACTTCAAACCGGCGCATATTTGGAAAAACTAGTAAGAACCAGGGTTGGAGAATTTAAAATTGAAGAATCTGTACGAATTGAAGACTTATCATAGCATATAAACAATCTTGACAGAATAAATTTAATAAGCACATACTATAAACGTGGAAACGCAACCGCCTACTATCCCCCCGCAGCTAGCAACTGAAAGCACCAATCCACCAAATGACTCTAAACCCAATTTAAACAAAAAAACCTTTACAATTTTAGGCTTTGAGATTTTATTGGTGCTTATTGTAGGAATTACAGCCTATTTAATCTATAGCGCATTTGAAAAACATGAAAGAATTCAGGCACAATCACTGAATACTCAAAAAACTTTTGAAGCTTATGCCTTTCATATTCAAGATATCGAAAAAAGGCTAGAACCTACTGCAGCCAGCACTGTATCATTAACCGATGTAACCATAGCAGGCCTAGAAGAAAGTGCAAAAAAGATGGAAGCCTCACGCAGTCAAAGTGTTAGAAAAAGCGCATTATTAAAAAGAAATATTGAAAACTTAAAAGATCCTGAGGTAAAAGATTATAAAAATTCACTAAGCGAATACCTTACCCACTCGCAAGAACTTGCTTCATATGGATATGAATCAACAAATATGTTCAACCGCGGAATAGTGCCAGTTATTATAGAACTTAACGCACTCAACCAAAAATTGCAGGATCCCTCGTTGCTTGCCAGCGCCGATCCAGTAAAGATTGTGAGTGTATTCCAGGAAATTAACGGTGATCTTTCTGACCTAGAATCCAAATTGAACAGCCTGCCAAACGTTGAAGATGAGTATTCAAATGAAATCAAGGATGAAGCATCTACCATGATTAAATTACAAATTCAACTCATAGATGCTATGAACTCTGCGATACAAAGAAATGATGTAGAAGCTTTTTACGTTACTCAACAAGAGGTTTCAGCCTCACAAATAGAATCAAAAAAGCGTTTTGATGCTGCCCTAGAGAAAGGTCTAGATAAAAGGGAAAAACTAGTAACTGAATCAAGGAATTATAGAAAGAAAGTAGATAGCCAATATAAAATACTAAAAAATAAATACGATTTTTAGCTATTAGATGATAAAAAGGGAGATAAGCTATTCAAACAAAATCGCAAAGGGGTTACTTTTTCTTCTCTTCGTCGGCGTATACAGATTCGTAATCTTTCTTCATCCACTCAAATACTTCTGTTTCTGAAAAGATGAGAGCTTCTTCTTTGCGTGCTGCTTCAGCGGATTCTGATGCGTGAATTAAGTTATATTGCTGTGACATTGCAAAATCTCCTCTGATTGTTCCTGGTTCTGCGTCTCTGGCCTTTGTAATTCCAATCATTTTGCGAACGGTTACTGCTGCGTCCAATCCTTCCCAAAGCATTGCAACCACAGGATATGACATCATGTAGGATTTAAGATCTGGAAAAAAGGACTTGTCTTTGTGATGAACATACCATTCATCCAACACGGCGTCTCCCAATGAAATCATCTTAAGTCCTGACAAACGCATTCCTTTTTTCTCAAATCGGGAAATAATTTCCCCAATAAGTCCGCGCTGCACTCCGTCTGGTTTAACTAATACTACTGTTCTTTCCACAATAGTAGTATTGTACAAGATGAACTGGGTAGTGTAAATACCCACTTGTCTTATTGACAATACAATTTTTCATTGATAGCATAATGTGTTATGAATAAATTAATTGTTGCCTTTTTATCTTTTGCTATATTCTCTTTTTTACTTATTCAGCCAACATTTGCGGCTCCAAAAGTTAAATACTCCCCTCAAGCGGTTTCGATTCTTAATCACAATCAGACAAACCTAAAAACAACATTTATTAATATTAAGAAGGCAACTGAAATATCCTACACCCTAACTTACGAAGCCCAAGGTGTCCCGCAAGGTGTTGGAGGAGTTATTGTACCAGGTGGAAAGAATGTGGTTTTTAAAAATATTACAATCGGTACTTGCTCAAGCGGAACTTGTGTCAACCACAAAAAAATTAAGAAAATGAAACTTGAAGTTGTTTATACATTCCCAGGCAAAACAATTACAAAAACATATAAAATAAACGCTAAGTAACACCCCTCTCTACTTGCAAAAAATATCTTTTATGCTATACTGACACTCACTTATGGAAGAATCCTCATCAGTATTTAGCGAATCACCTTTTGGAACTCAGAACACCACTCCAGCCTCATCTAGCAAAGGTCCTTCAAAACGCGGCAAGAAACTTGTATTCTTAATTCTCATTATTATAATATTGGCAGCAATTGCATTTGGAGCTATGCAGCTTTTAGGAAACACGTCTACAGAGGACGCAACTCCTACTCCGACCATTGAAGAGTTTGTTCTCCCTACTGATACTCCTGCGCCTACAGAACCTGAAACTGATGGCTCACCCGCACCTACATCCAGCACTACAACAACGCCTGCACCTACTTCAGCGGGTGGATCTTCCAGTTCCGTTGACCCAGTAACCAAACTTGACCGTGCTGATCTAACCATCGTTGTTCAAAATGGATCTGGAGAAGCAGGAGTGGCTAACGTTATGAAAGAAAAGCTTGAAGACTTAGGATATGTAGTATCCAGCACTGGGAACGCCGACAACTTTGATTACACAGAGACAGTTATTCAAGTAAAAGCAGCAAGTAAAGATTTCGTAAGCTTGCTAAGAAAAGACTTAGGAGATGATTATACAATTGGAAGTGCAACTTCTGACTACACGGGATCAGGGGATGCTGTAGTTATAGTTGGCGCTGAGTAATTTCTATAATATCTGAGTACGAGATCTTCCTCCAGTTAGTTTTTCATCAATCATCCACACCTCATCTGGTTTTATTACATAAATTACCTGGTCTACCCTTTGTGCCGCATTCTTCACTTTTTGAGAATATATTTCAAAATATTTATCCCATTCTATTCCATCTGCAATCCTGCATGTTCCGGCAAATTGAATAGAAGTTGCTGTTTTTTCATTTGTTACAACAGCTGAAACATGCGGGTTTTTGAGTATATTCTGACAATGCCGCGCTGAAGGATTTGAAAAAAATATCATTTCAAACTCTGAAGTCTCAACAAAATGAACAGTTGCCGACCAGACCTTATCATGAAGACTTGTTCCCAGTACCATCAACCTTTCCTTAGCTAAAAAGCTTAAGGCTTTTTCCTGTAATTCTTGAGGCTTAAGCATCATTGGCATACTACAGTTCAAATTCTACCACAAGCGGTAAATGGTCTGAAATATTTATATCTAGGCATTCTTTAGATAATACTTTTATGTGTTTTGAGCAAAACATCATATCCACTGTTGCTGTAGCATATCCTCCATCTGTTTTGTGCTTCATATTGAATGTGCTTGTAAGTGTGTTTTCAAATACACTTTTTACATACCTTTCAATACTTGAAATCGTTTGTGTATCAGGATTTATATTAAAATCTCCACCCAAAATGACGTTTTGTTTATCTTTAATTTGCTCTATTATTATCTCTCCCATCTTGAGTCTTCTGTCTGAATCACGTCCGTCATGTCCCCAAATTCCATGAACTGAAAAAGCATTACACTCTACCCCATTCACATCTAATTTTGCCCCTAAGATAGTCTGCGGGTTATATGAAAAGTCGGTTTGCGATTGCTCATCAAATGTTTTATACGGCACATCAAAAAATGTGTTAGTGCTGTCTATTATTTTAAATTTGGAAAAAATTGCATTCCCAGATTCTATATTTCCTAGTTTTGTAGTGTCTGTAAATGCAGGCCCATATACAAATTCATAGTCTGGGAGCTTTTCTTGTAAATACTGATACAACCTATGCGTCAACGGCATTCCAGGCAGATTATTTGAATTACTGTACACCTCCTGAAGCAAGATAACATCAGGATCTTCTTTTATGAGAAAGTCCAATGCGCTGGATAACAGCGTCCCCCGCCAAATATTTAGCTGAATTACCTTTAATTTCATACTATATTATACCATCTGATTGTTGCAAACTTCTAATAAGAGCGCTAACATACATAATATGACAGAACCAGAAAGAGGTCCTATCCCACCACAAGGCACATCTCCCATTGTTGTACAAGAGTCTCTTGATTTTCTTAAAAGAATTGCCCTTTCTCAAAAAGATATGCGGTTTCCTAATCCCGTACTAGGGGAAGAAAGAAAACCAATTACAACCATTCAGGAACAAGTGTTTAGAACTCTTGCGGGACAAATTCGCGGAGATGTAATCAGTAAGGGAGAAGAAAAAAAACTTCCAGATGGAAGAACTCTTTACTCACTAGACATGGCACCTTATTGGCTAGTTTCAACATCCCCCTATGATGACTATAAATTAACGGGTGGACGACTACTTACTGTGACTTATATAGGAAACCCTGCCGAAAATGACCCAGATGTTTTTCTGGCAATATACACTGGCAAAAAACATAATTATGATCTTGTTGTAAACTTTTTAAACACTGATGACGCAAATGAAGAGCCAGTCAGCTATGATTCAAAAAGAGTAAATACAGAAGAGATGGATCAACCAGATTACGAAATTTCAACTCATCACCTTAACAATATTTTAAAAGTCTTAAGACCTGAAAAATTAGGATAATCTAGCTTAGAAGATCTTCAAACCGTTTTCTGTCTTCAAAATCACCAATGATTACCAAATTCATGTTTTCTTTTTTAATATACTTGCATGCGGCTTTTTTTACATCTTCAAGTGTCACTTCATCAATCTGCTTAAGTACTTCTTCAGGATTTTCCATTTCACCCTTTAAAATAAGGTCTGAGGCATAATATACAGAAACAGATCGAGTATCTTCCAAATCTAATATAAAGTGACCTTTTAGATATTCTTTTGCCTTTATCAGCTCTTCTTGAGTGATTTCAGAATCAGAACACACCTTCAGCAATTCATCTCGTACTACTTTAATTGCCTCATCCATTCTATTTTTGTCCACTCCTGCAAATGCCGCCAAATATCCTACATCTTTGTAATTTTCAGAATAACATCTTGCATAGT
>CAYRYY010000003.1:26531-32713 GCA_964428715.1 uncultured Gammaproteobacteria bacterium | reverse complement strand
CAATTTATCAAATCAAATTTCAGGAGGACAAATCCAACGCGTTGCAATTGCACGTGCAATTGTTATGAATCCATCTATTATTTTGGCTGATGAGCCTACCGGAAATTTAGACAGCAAAACATCACACGAAATAATGAATTTTCTAAAACATTTAAATCAGAAAGGGCACACTATCATTTTAATAACGCACGAGGATGATATTGCAGCTTTTGCAAATAGGGTCATAAGACTGAAAGATGGCCTCATTATTTCTGACAAGAAAAAATAATAACATATTTAAACAATGGAATACAAAGAAATATTACAATCCGCACTTCAATCACTACGACGCAACGTTATGCGCACTTCACTTACTATGATTGGAATCATAATTGGTATTACGTCAGTTATTCTTATTTATTCCATCGGTCAAGGTGCTGTAGCTTTTATAACAAACGAATTGTCATCATTTGGCACTGATTATTTTCAAGTTAATCCTGGAGGAAGCCAGGTTTCAACATTTGCCGGTTCTCAAAGTTTAACTATGGATGACGTAGATGCCATAAAAAACGATACAAGTTTAACTAATATCAGAAATGTTGCACCGTTGGCTTTTGCATCAGTTAAGGTTACGTCTAACACGGAAGAGGATGAAATACTCGTATATGGTGCGACCCCTGAGATTGTCGAAATTTTGCGTCCAGACATACTGGATGGCGAATTCTTAACAGAAGAGCAGGTTGCAGCATCTGAACGCGTTGCGGTACTTGGACTTGAAGCGGCTGAAACATTATTTGGAGATGACCCCGCCCCAGTTGGCGAAACTATAAAGATAAATAATAGAACATTTAGAGTTGTAGGACTTGCCGAGTCCACTAGTGCGTTGGCCGGAAGTTTTATAAATAATGCAATTTTTGTGCCAATTGATGTGGTAATTAACGATATTGTAGGAGAAGAACGCTTGCAGGAAATAGATATAAATGTACATGATCCTAACACAATTAACCAAACAATTGAGGATGTAGAAGCACTGCTGCGCGACAGACATAACCTAGATGAAGATGATGAAAATGATTTTCAAATAACAAGCGCGCAAGATATTTTGTCCACAGTTGAAACAATTACCGGACTACTTACCGCTATGATTGTAGGAATCTCAGGCATATCGCTTGTCGTAGGCGGCGTAGGAGTTATGAATATTATGTTGGTATCAGTTACAGAACGCACAAAAGAAATAGGACTACTCAAGGCAATTGGTGCGAAGCAAAAAGACATACTTACTCAATTCTTGGTTGAAGCGGTTGTTATGACATTTATTGGAGGAGTTATTGGCATAATTCTGGGAATATCCGGAGCATATATCATATCCCTGGTTGCAAATATTCCCTTTGTTGTTAGCATTCCGGCCATTCTTGTCGCTGTTGGCGTTTCAACACTCGTGGGAGTGGTGTTTGGATTATATCCTGCCAGACGCGCTGCCAAACTTTCCCCAATCGACGCCCTCAGGTACGAATAAATTCATGCACAATTTGCTTGCTAAACCAGCCTTTTTTGTGTATAATGCTACCTCATGGCAAAACGTACTATAAGACGTGCGCCAAGTGAAAAAAGATCTCTCCCGGTCTTCCGCTTTAATAAACTTGGAGCTCTTTCCAAACACACAAAAGATATTCTTTCTAAGACTACCACAAAGATAAAGTCTGTTTTTAGACGTGCCGAGAAAACAATCGAAAAACGCCCATTGACCTCCTTTTTTGCGATTTTAGTGCTCCTACTAGTGCTTATCGTCATAGGTTCATTCTTAAGAAAACCACAGACTGAAAAAGCAGGAACTCCTTCACCAAAAGAGGTATCAATCTACTCCATTGGCAAAGCACCCAAAATTACAGTTCAGGGGAAAATGGAAAAGAGTGGAATAATTAAGGTTGTTGCATTAACTCCCGGTGTTATATCAAACGTAAATGTCGTTGAGGGACAAGAGGTAGTAGCAGGAACAACGCTTGTTTCTATTGGCTCCAACTATTCCGGAGGAAATGCAGCAAGTGTGGGGCGAGAAATAGCAGCAGCAACTTATCAAAACGTAAAGGACACATATGATACCCAAAAAGACCTAATTAAAAAACAGCGTGAACTTGCCGACAAACAGAAAGAAAATGCGGACGCACTAAGAGACATCACAAATCAATCCTTAAGCGATACAAGGAATCTTATTGATTTGAATGTGAATATTTTAAGCACGCTTAACAGTAACCTTGTAAACGAACAAAATGGAGCAAATGATCCAACTCGAATCCTTGCATTAAAACAGCAAATCGCACAGTACCAGTCAGGAATCACACAATTAAACGCTCAACTAAGAAGTGCGGACTATGCATCAAATGGTGATAAACCAGGAGCTGCACTTTCTAATATATCTCGTGATATTGCTCAAAAACAACTTGATATACAAGAAAAAGCGATTAATTTGGCACGCGAAACAAGCACACTTTCGCTCAAAATGGCGCAGGTTCAAGAAGCAGCGTACTTCCCATCCGCACCATTTGCAGGAGTAGTTGAGCGCGTATATGTTACGCCTGGTCAGTCAGTAAACCCAGGAACTCCTCTTTTAGTTTTACATGGAGCACAAAAACTAAAGCTCGTTGTTAAGGTACCTAGAAATATTGCACAGCAAGCATCCATGGTTGAGGAATCCGTAATCCATATCGGTGAAATCACTATTAAACAAGTTCCTACCTATATCTCAACTGAAGCAACGGATGGAGATCTATACAGTATAGATTTTGTACTACCTGAAGAATTTCAAAATAAAGTTACAAACAACGAATACCTTTCCGTTGATATTCCTGTTGGAATGGCACAAACAAGCGCTGTAATTCCATTTATTCCAATTGATAGCGTGTACCAAACAGAATCTGAAGCATACATTTTTGTGGACAAAAAAGGCAAAGCACAAGTTCAAAAAATACAACTTGGACTCGTTATGGGAAGTTATGTTGAAGTAAAAAGCGGACTTTCTTCGGGAGACAATGTTATTTTATCAAGAAACGTTATTGCAGGTGATCAAGTTAAAGAAGTGAAATAATGTTTCCCTCTTCCTCTTTTTAAATTATGGAAAAAATATCTACATATCTTAAGAATTTAAAGTTTGATCCAAAACTTGAAAACTCTATTATTTCAAAATACCTAACAAATATCAGAATTGTTATTTTGATTTTAATTCTTATTGTTGCGGCTGGAACAGTTTCATTTTTCACAATTCCTAAACGACTTAATCCTGAAATTAAGATCCCGATTGTATCTGTGGTAACAGTTCTCCCCGGTGCACCGCCAAAAGACGTAGAGCGTTTGGTTACAACTCCACTTGAAGACTCAATTCATACAATTAAGGGAATTTCGGAGCTTACCTCAACTTCATCCGAATCTGTTTCATCAATTGTTGTTCAGTTTAATTCAAACATTAATGCAGATAAAGCAAAAGATGAAATACAAACAGCAGTAGATTCAGTGAATGACTTACCAGATGATGCAAAAACTCCTTCTATTCGAACATTTGACTTTGAAGACCAAGCGGTTTGGACATTTTCTTTAAAAGGCGGAGACTCGGCTTCTCAAGCACAGATAGCAAAACGTATTCAAAAAGCACTTGAGAACAATCCCTCAATTGATCGCGTAACAATCTCTGGTCTCCCAAAACAAGAAATTCAGATTATTGCTAGTCCCGAAACGTTGACAACCTATGGCCTAAATCCGCTCCAGTTATCCCGCGCAATAACAACCTCCCTTTCTTCTTATCCGGGAGGTACAGTTGTTACAACAAACGCAACATTTCCTATCGGAATTGACGCTCGTATAAAAACAATTGAAGATATTAGAAATACACTTCTTACGTTAAATGGAGAGCAGGTACGCCTTGGTGATGTAACTGATATTTCTCAGCGAAGTAGTCCTAATCAAAAAAATGCATATTATGCTGATAGCAAAACTTCAGCACAGCACGTTACAACTTTTGCTGTTTTTAAAACAACCGCAACAACAATTGACAAGGGAGTATCAGATGCAAAAAAAATAGTGGATGACGTTCTAAAAAATAACAAAAATCAATTTCAACTTGTTACTGTTTCTGATTTCTCAAAAGACATAGATAATGAGTTTGGTGATCTACTTAATAATTTTAGAGACACACTCATTTTAGTTTTTATCACATTCTTGATCTTTCTTGGTGTACGCCAAGCAGTTATTGCAGTACTAACAATTCCATTAACATTTTTAATCACCTTTACAGTAATCAATGCAATGGGATTATCTCTTAATTTCTTAACTCTATTCTCTCTTCTTTTATCATTAGGACTTTTAGTTGATGATACCATCGTTGTGGTAACGGGTATGACCTCATACTACCGCACACAAAAATTTACGCCAACACAAACGGGGCTCTTAGTATGGAGAGATTTCTTAACGCCTATATGGACAACTACAATTACAACTGTTTGGGCTTTTGTCCCATTGTTGTTGGCAACAGGAATAATTGGAGAGTTTATTAAGTCAATTCCAATTGTAGTATCCGTAACTCTTTATGCATCAACAGCAGTTGCAGTTTTCATAACTCTTCCATTAATGATAACAATTCTTAAAATTTCAATTCCCAAACGAGTTGTCGTTTTGCTGCAGATAATTCTTGTTGTAGCATTGTTTGCCATAGTATGGGCAATTGCTGGAGAAAGTATCTTAACTCCTCTTATTATTCTTGTATTTGGAATATATCTGTACGTTTTCAAAAAAACAAGAAAACATGTACAGGGAAGTTTTAGAAATCTCTTTCCATTCAAGAGTAATTTCAAAAACAAACTTGATAATAGATTGTTTGACATTGAGCTTTTTTCACAATCATATAAAAGATTACTCTTAAGAATTCTTTCCTCTCATTCTGCACGAAAACAGGTGGTCACAGTAATTACAATTTTTGTTATCTTTGCTTTTTCTCTCGTACCTTTAGGTTTTGTCGTAAATGAGTTCTTCCCAAAAAGCGAAGCTGATTTTCTCTATGTTAATTTAGAATTACCAAGCGGAACAAATGCACAGATTACAACAGGACGCGCACTCAATATTCTTGAAGAATTACGAAAAACTGAAGGAATATCATATGCTACTCTTGAGGTTGGACAATCTGCTGATGGCGGAGGAAGCTTTGGAGGGGCAGGTAGTGGAGACAACCTTGCAAGAATTACCTTAAATCTACCTGAGAAAAAAGAGCGCACGATTGATTCAATACGAATTGCCGATAGTCTTCGAGCAGAATTTAAATCTTATACAAAAGATAAAATTACAATTGTTGAACAAAGCGGGGGACCGCCCGCTGGAGCAGATATTTCAATCCGGCTTGTCGGAGACGACCTTTCACAGCTTGACCAAATTACTGACAAGATTGTTTCTTATCTAAATAAACAATCTGGAGTAAACAATATTCAAAAATCAATTAAACCCGGAATATCAAAATTAACTTTTACTCCTGACTCACAAAAAATGGCTGTAAACGGAGTAACGGTTGACTCTGTAGGATTATACCTTCGTATGTTTGCATCGGGTTTGCCAGTAGACTCAGTAAACTGGAATGATGAAAAAACTGATATTGTCTTTAGAACGGGAACAGGCATTAAGTCACCAGAGGACGCGGGAAGTATTACTATCCCATCCCAAACAGGAGAACAGCTTCCCCTTCTCTCTTTAGGAGATGTAATGCTTGAATCTAACCCAACAACTATCGCTCATAGAGACACAAAACGCGAAATAGAAGTCACTGCAGGAACTGCGGTTGGATATTCTTCAAGTTCTATAAATGCAGATCTTCAAAAATACGCAAATAGCCTATCCCTTCCTTCTGGATATAGTTGGCAAACAGGCGGTGCGAACGAAGAAAACAATAAGTCTGTAGTGTCAATCTTGCAAGCAATGGTGCTTTCTGCGCTTTTAATTATTACAACGATGGTTATCCAGTTTAGAAGTTACAGAAAAGCAGCAATTGTTATGACAGTTATCCCAGTTGCAGTCTCCGGTGTGCTTGTTCTTTTTGCACTAACCGGTACTCCTCTTTCATTTCCTGCACTCATTGGAGTGTTGTCACTTTTTGGAATTGTTGTAACACATGCTATGATGCTGGTTGATAAAATAAACAGAAATCTCTCCTCCGGCATGCCATTTAATGAATC
>CAYRYY010000003.1:16833-26521 GCA_964428715.1 uncultured Gammaproteobacteria bacterium | reverse complement strand
ATGAATCTTTAGCAGATGGTGCTGCAAGCAGGCTTGAACCGGTTTTCATTGGATCGTTTACAACAATTATTGGACTTATCCCAATCTCACTATCTAGTCCATTATGGCGTGGGCTAGGAGGTGCAATCATTGCTGGACTTTCCTTCTCAGGCGTGGTCATGCTGTTCTTAATTCCTATTATTTACTATATGGTATATAACCGAGACTACAAAAAAAAAGGTATAATTCCTTTGTGAAAGTAACTCCTCAGATAATTAAAAACTTTAAAAGAAAGATCTGGGAGTTTTATAAGCAAAATAAAAGAATGTTTCCATGGAGAGACACTACCGATCCATATGAAATTTTGGTTTCAGAAATGATGCTACAGCAAACTCAAACTACCAGAGTCATTCCAAAATATTTAGAATTTATAAGCAAGTTTCCTACAGTAAAATCACTTTCTAGAGCATCGAATGAAGATGTGCTGCGGGCTTGGAGCGGACTCGGATATAATAGACGTGCTCTCTATTTAAAACGTGCAGCAGAAAAGCTAACACAAAATCCAGACTACTCTTTTGAAAACCTGCAGTCGCACAAAGGAATAGGCCCAAACACTGCTGGAGCAATTTTTGTATTTTCACAAAACAAACCTTGCGTTTTTATTGAGACCAATATTCGTCGGGTATTCATACATGAGTTTTTTAAAACACAAGAAAAAGTTGCAGACTCAGAAATTCTTCCACTGATTAAAGCAACGCTGGAGAAAGAATCTCGCGATTGGTATTACGCACTCATGGACTATGGAGCAAATCTTTCAAAAACAGTTTCAAATCCAAATAAAAAAAGCATACATCATGCATCACAAAGTAAATTTGAAGGATCACTCAGACAAGTAAGAGGTGACATTATCAAATCACTTATACAGTCCACGACCATTTCTGTACTTTTATTAGAACAAAAAATAAACTCGCCACACTTTAAAGATGCGCTATCACAGCTTGAAATTGAAAAATTTATTCAGATAAAAAATGGCAATGTGTCTTTTGTCTAAAATGTAGCAATTTAGCTTCAATTTCAGCATATTACTTGACAGAGTTATTATGTTTGTTCTACAAATAATAACCATGCAAAAAAGAAAACTTTTGCTAATTCTTTTTATATTTCCATTTTTATACTCTGTTACCCTTTTTATATTTAAAGATCCATCTCCATCTAGAAATTCGTCTCAAGTTCTTGCTGCAAAAACAACAAAAAAATCATATATACAAATCTCCATTTCACAATCTATTAGCACTCCTTCCGCAACCCCTACCCCAACAAATCAACCAACCATCACAGTAAAGCAAAGATTAACACCAAACCCTTCATTTTCACCAACAGATTATATTTTAGAAGAAATTAATAAATACAGAGAGCTGAAAGGACTAACACGTGTAAGTTCCAATACTGAATCCTGTAGCTTTGCAAAAATACGAGCCGACGAAATTTCTCATAATTTTACGCACGACGGATTTAATAAGCGAGTAGCTGACAAGAACCTACCCTACCCATCATATCAAGAGGTCACTGAAAATATAGCATACAATACGGATTATACAGATGTGGTTTCTAGATGGATTGCATCCCCTGGACACGAAGAAAACATGAAGAAAAATACACCTTTTATTTGTATTGCAAGATCAGGTGATTACTATGCGTTTGAAGGCTGGCGACCATGACGACTCCCAAAAACCCTCCTCATTCTCACAGCTAGAGAGTCTGATGGTGGTAAAGGTGCGTGAAGCTGCTGTAAACTTGCCTTGTATCCAGCCGTAAATTCCTTAATGGAAACCTGTGGTGCTTGAGGCAACTGCTGATGCTTCTCCAGCCTTATATACCTTTTTTTCCTCTCTGGCGGTAGAGAATTTGCACTTCTACTTCTTGGAATTTCAAATACTCGAACCTCAACGCCTGGTCCCCAGTCTAGCGTTTTTTCTTGTAACACGTAGTTTTGATGCTCCGAACTCATCAATATATAGTAGTGCATGCTTAACCAATTAACTTGACATACTCCCACCAATTACATGACACATTTCTGACAAATTTGATAAATACACCAGGAAAAAGTAAAATAAGGGGTCATGAAACAAAATATTATTGAAGAACAGTACCCTATAGATTTTAGGTACGATGACGCGGAAAAATTGGGCCAACTACTCAAAAGTAGACGGTCTGTTGTACTTGTGGGAATGAAAAGGGTTGGAATTAGCAATTTTTTAAGATTTTTTCTTAACCACCGCGAGGTTAAAGACCATTACATCAAAGACACAAATCACCTTTTTATAACCGTTGACCTAAACGACCTGGTTGAGCGTGAAATATTTCCCTTCTGGATATTGACGTTTAAAAGAATTTCAGACTTTGTTGAGGAATATGTAACAGACAAAGAGATTCAAAAGCGTGTATCTCTTTTATTTTTAGACAGCATTCAGTCTCAGGATTTATTCCTAACAATTGATGGTATTAGAAAATCTTTAACACTGCTTACAGAAAACGGATACAAGCCTACTCTTTTTTTCATTCGCTTCGACAGAATTATAGAATCAGCAACTCATACGTTTTTTGGCAATTTTCAAGGATTAATTGATGCAACTGACAGAAAACTATGTTTCGTATTTACTAGTGTTAGACCACTTGATACATTATCTTCTGAAGTATTTACCAAACATGCATTGTCAGTATTTGCTGACACAATGTATGTAAAACCCGCAAAAAAAGTAGACGTCGAGACAATTTTAGGAACGACAGTTCATGAATATAATATGAATCTTTCGCCAGTTGTAAATGAAAAATTATTAGATTTGGTAGATGGGTATAATCAATACTTGCAATTTGCACTTATAACACTGAACGAGCAAAAAAATGAATTAAATTCTGAAAACATAACAAAAATTCTTTTGTCAGATGAGAGAATTCTCCTTCAGTCAGAGGAGTTACTCGAAAGTTTTTCGCCAGCAGAGCAAGATGTACTTAAAAAGATACTTTCACAAAGCACAATATCTCCTGATGAAAAAGCAAAAGCAGATTATCTCTTTAAAACAGGAGTTGTGCATGAAAATGGCGTCATATTTAGCCCTCTATTCAAAACATTTCTGGAGGAGAGATTTTTAAATAGTAAAAAAGATAATCATGTACTGGAGCTTTCTAAAAAAGAGCATGCGCTGCTTAATTACCTTGGCAAGTTTAAAAATGAAGTCTGCGAGCGTGAAGAAATTATAGAAGCGGTTTGGCCAGAAGCAGAGTCGCTGGGAGTGTCAGACTGGGCAATTGACCGGTTAGTTGCTCGACTTCGCTCCAAACTCAAGCAGCAAGGGTCAAAAGAAGAAATCGTAACCATTAAAACTCGCGGATACAAACTTATTGAGGCCTCATGATTTTTCACAGATGAATACAAATACTATTACATGTCCTCACTGCAAAAAAGATTTCCAAATGGATGAAGTGTTACGTCACAAAATAGAAGAAGATGTCAAAAAACAAACAGAAGAAACACACAAAAATGATCTAGAAAAAATTAAAAAAGAAACAGAACAAAAAATCTCAAAAGAAATTGAAGAAAAAAATAAAACAGAACTGCTAGATCTACAAAAACAAATAGATGAACAAAAAAAGAAAAATGTTGAATTCAAAGAAAAAGAACTGAAACTTGAAGAGGAAAAAAGAAAATTAAATGAGCTTGAGGAAAATTTTGAAAAAAGAAAAAAAGAGGAAAGTGAAAAAATAAGAGAAGAGGCTGCAAAGGAAGCTTCTGAAAAGCACCGTCTCGAAAAACTTGAATGGGAAAAACTTAAAGCAGACCAGCAAAAGTTAATTGAAGAATTAGAAAGAAAAGGGAAACAAGGGTCTCAACAACTTCAAGGAGAGGTTTTAGAACTTGACCTAGAAGAACAATTAAAAAATCAATTCCCTCAGGATGAGTTCCTTTCTGTCCCAAAAGGTGTTGAGGGTGGAGATATTTGGCAAAAAGTTAAAGATAGAAATGGCAAGGTGGCAGGTTCAATTCTGTGGGAAACTAAAAGGACAAAAGCCTGGAGTCCCCAATGGCTCCCGAAGCTTCGAGAGGATTCAAGAAAAACAGGAGCCACAGAATGCATACTGGTTTCTGAAGTTCTTCCAAATGATGTTAAAAGTTTTCATAGAAAAGATAATGTATGGATTTCAAACTATGAATACGCAGTTCATAGCGCTAGAACAGTAAGATTTTTAATATTAAGCATTTCTGCAACTAAATCTAGCTTTGAACACAATGACGATGAACTAAAAGCAATAAGAGAATATATAACAAGCGACGCTTTTCGTCACAAATTTGAATCTCATCAAGAGTCTATCAAAGTGCTCAGAGATAGTCTAACAGCTGAAAAAAGAGCCTCTGAACTAAGATGGAAAAAACAAGAAATACAGATCGATAGATTGGATAGAAATTCTTCACAGATGTATGGAGAATTGCAAGGAATAATGGGAGATGAACTTCCTGACATTCAACCCGTTGACCTTCTGGAAGATGGCAGTCAGTAATCACTTCGGCTCGTTATCAAGTGATTTCCATAAAATTTTACATGCATAGGTTCTGTAAGGACTCCACTTTCCTGATATTTCAAGCGCCTGGTCTAGGGTAGGCCTATCTTCTAATTTATAGATTTGTTTTATTGCATTTTTTAATCCTTGATCTCCATAAGAAAATACATCTGGACGACCGAGACTAAACATCATAAACATTTCGGCAGTCCACGGGCCAATCCCTTTAACTTCCAGCAATTCTCTCATAATTTCGTCTTCTGATAAATCCCTAAATTTATCTAATTTTAATCTTCCATCCACTACTCTCTGGGATAAATCTTTGAGATATTTTATTTTTGCAAATGAATTTCCCGCATCGCGCATGGCTTGATCATCTAATGTTAAAGTGTATTCGGGAGTAATCTCTTCATTTGGATACAATTTTTTAAGCCTACCCATAATAGTACTTGCTGCTTTTACTGACAACTGCTGACTGACGATAGAATCATATAATTCCAGATAATAATTGTCATGTGGTGCTAGCTCCTGCAGCTCAAGCAATACCGCAACCTCATACAGTACAGGATCAGCCGTTTTAAAATGCGAGATTGCGTCTTTGACAGAGTGTTTCATTTATTGATAGTATTGTAGCATATGGGAAAAAGATGGTTTGCGTCACTTAATAGAGGTATAGGTTGGAAACCTGCCACCTGGCAAGGATGGACTATTGTGGTGCTTTATTTTGCATCAGTTATAACATCATTTTTGTGGGTAATGTACAGAACAAACACATTGGGTGATTTTCTTTTTAACTTCATAGTTCAATTCTTAATAATAACCATAATTCTTTCTTTTATCTGCTACTTTACCGGTGAAAAACCACGAACATAACTTCTGACACACTATGATGTCTTGAAAGATTTTTGTGAGGTTTTATAATTATTCTTTGTCGCAAATATATCTAAGCAGAAAGCACCAAGTAAATATGCAGAAATATTCATCATCTTTAAAATACCGGTTTTCTCCACTTTTTAACCCAGAAAGTAAAGAGCCTTACAAATTATCACGTTCAAAAATTGACCTCTACCTACAGTGCCCCAGATGTTTTTACATGGACAGAAGACTTGGAGTTGCCCGCCCTTCTATTCCATCATTTACACTAAACAATACTGTTGATCTTCTGCTGAAAAAAGAATTTGATTTGCTGCGTACAAAAGTCGAAAAACACACCCTATTTGAAAAATACAAAATTGATGCTGTCCCCTATGCTCATCCTGAAATGGATAGGTGGAGAGAAAATTTCAAAGGTAAAGAGTACCACGAACGCGAGAATAATTTTATTGTAACAGGTGCCATAGACGACATTTGGGAAACACCTCAAAAAGAACTGTTAATAGTAGATTACAAGGCAACAAGCACTGATAAAACAATTAATTTAAATGATGAATATAAAAATGCTTACAAAAGACAGATGGAGATTTATCAGTGGATATTCAGAAACTCAGGATATAAAGTATCACGCACTGGATATTTTGTTTTTGCAAATGCTGCAAAAAACAGATCTACGTTTGACGGTAAGCTAGAATTTGAACTGTCAATTGTGCCATATGTAGGTGATACTTCTTGGATTTTTGATACATTAGGTAAAATTAGGATTTTATTAACATCTGATATTCTGCCAGAATTTAATTTTGGATGTGACTACTGTAAATTTGCAAAATCACAGCTTCCTAAAGTTCAAAAAGATGATAAAAAACTTGAACAGCATAAACTCGAACTCTAGGCTTATTTTTGGTACAATACACACATGATTTCATTTGATGTTATTAAAAAATCTAGCAAATCCCGTGCGCGGGCTGGAATACTCAAAACTCCCCATGGAGAAATAGAAACTCCTACGCTAGTTGGCGTTGCAACACAAGCAACTATGAAGGCCCTAACCTGGGATCAAGTAGAAGCTACGGGAACTCAAGTGCTTATTGAAAATGCTTTTCATCTTCATCTAAAACCAGGTGAAAAAATTGTAAAAGCAGCAGGCGGACTACATGATTTTTCAAATTGGAACAAGCCAATTATGACAGACTCTGGCGGGTTCCAAGTTTTTTCTCTAGGCTTTGGAGAAGACCATGGTGTTGGAAAAATCCTCAAAGAAAAAAGTAATTTAAAAATTGAAGAGGGTCAACAACCACAAAAAATAAAAATCACAGAAGAAGGTGTAGAATTTAGATCTCCAGTAGACGGTAAAAAAGTTTTCATAGGACCAAAGGAGTCTATTAGAATTCAGGAAGATTTAGGAGCAGATATTATAAATGCATTTGATGAATGTACATCCCCGGTCGCCGATTATGAATATACAAAAACTTCAATGGAAAAAACTCATAGATGGGCACAAATCTGCCTGGATGTTAAACAAAGCAATCAGGCAATGTATGGAATCGTACAGGGCGGAAAATTTAAAGATTTAAGGATTGAAAGTGCTAAAAAAATTAACAGCATGGGATTTAATGGATACGGAATCGGTGGAGAGTTTGGAGATGACAAAAAAACTTTAACTGAAATGTTGTCTTGGGTTATGCCAAATCTAGATGATAATAAACCAAGACATTTATTAGGAATAGGTCACCCTGATGATTTTGTGCCAATAATTCAGGAGGGTGTTGATACGTTTGACTGTATAGCGCCAACTCATTATGCAAGACATGGCATGGTATTTACTTCAAACGGAAGAGTTAATATGAGACGCGCTGATGCACTCATAAATAATGAGCCGCTGGATAAAAATTGTTTGTGTTTTGTGTGCCAAAACTACAAAACCTCATATCTTGCACACATGTTAAAAGCTCATGAAATAACACCATTAACACTTTTGTCATTCCATAATTTATATTTCTTCCAACAACAAGTTGTAAAACTCAGAGAGGATATTCTAAATGGCAAAATCTAATTTTGAGAAATTATTGGAGGAGTATGATTATGAACTTCCTGAAAGTTTTATAGCACAAACTCCCGCAAATCCCCGCGACTCCGCAAAAATTCTTGTTTTCGATAAACATTTGGGCAAGATCAATATTGATACTTATAAGAATTTGATAAAGTACTTACCAAAAAATTCAGTACTTGTGTTTAATCAAACAAAAGTTATTCCAGCGCGCCTTACAGTAAAAAAACCAACTGGCGGCAAAGTTGAGATATTATTTCTGCAAAAAGAGGGAAAAAATATTCGCGCTCTGGCAAACACAAAATTAGCAACAAATACAAACCTAACTTTAAATGAAAAGATTAGCTTTGAAGTCATCGAAAAAAATGAAGCAGAATATGTTTTAAAACCCTCATTTGACATATCAGAACTATTTGAAGTTTTGGAAAAATATGGAATAACCCCTATTCCACCGTATATAAAACATAATAAACAAACAGAAAACGCATTAAGACAAGAGTATCAAACAGTATTTGCAAAAGAGAAAGGGTCAGTAGCAGCCCCTACCGCATCCCTTCACTTCACAAATGAATTGCTTAAGAGAATTAAAGAAGAAGGTCATGAAATCCTTTTCGTAACCTTACATGTAAATCTTGGGACATTTGCAAAGTTAACCCAAGAACATGTTGAAAAATTAAAATTACACAAAGAATACTTTGAGATTACAAAAGACACAGCAGATGCATTAAACAACGCAAAACAAAACGGAAAAAATATTATTCCTGTGGGAACTACAGTTGTGAGAACTCTGGAATCATCTGCAAATTCTCAAGGCTTTCTTGAAAAACTAACTGGCACTACGGATCTTTTTATAACAGAAAGCTACAAGCTAAAATTTGTAAATTCTGTAATTACAAATTTCCATGTTCCTAAGTCAAGTCTTCTTATGTTAATTTCAGCATTTATTGGAAGGCGAAAACTTTTTCAACTATATAATTTTGCAAAAGAAAATGAATTTAGATTTTTTTCGTTTGGGGATGGAATGTATATTAAGTAATTTGCAAAACGTAAGACTTAAGTCTACAATGCAATGAATGAATCTCATTGTTCCACTATTCATCATTGGTGCACTTATTATAACAAACATATCCATTAAGCCTTCCGAGCAGCACAAGGGTGTGCTTTCTGCGTCAATTTCTATTTCACCAACACATACCGCAAGTCTTACTCCATCACCTTCATCTCAACCTACTGAAACTTCAACAAAACAAAACATTAAAATAGAAATTACCAATAAACCTAGTAATTCATCTTCCCAACATATTGTGTATCCCGATTCTGTATCAACAAGTGAAAACAGTTATGAGAGTATGGACAGTCCACAATTAATTACAGAGTGGTATAAAAACATTATTAAAGAGAAAAACATGAACACGACCTCTGTGGTGACCACAAACACAAACGATACTATAAAGAATGTTTTAGCAGCAGACAACGGAACTGAAAAATTATATATTGAGATAACTAAAAACTCAGGAGATAGTAAAACAATCATTAAGATTAACTAATTCTTACAAAAATCTCTTGACACTAAATTCAACCTGTGATACTATCACAACACTTCTGCCCTTAAGTACAACATATGAAAACAAGGGCATTACAATTTCCAACATTATTTTCTTCACTTTCTGAAACTAAATTCCCACAAGCCCGTAATTTCAGATCTGCTTTCTCTTCCAAACCAAATTTTAAAATTCCATTTTCACCAAAATACCTTCTTCCTGTTTTGGGACTTATAATTATTGGTGGAGTTGTCCTACTTGTTAAAAATACACAAACAACAAGCGCAAAACCATCAAACACAGAAAAGCCAGCAGCGCCGGTTATAAAAGACAAACAAACATTAAATAAAGAATTTAGTTTTCCTATAAAAGATGATAAAAATAAAGAACTCAGTAAAATTAAATATCTTATACAATCTGCTAGCCTGCAGGATGAAATACTGGTTAAAGGACAAAGAGCTCGCGCAATCCAAGGAAGAACATTTCTTATCTTAGATTTAAAAATTACAAATACGTACAATCAAGGCATTCAAATTAATAGTAGAGACTACGTAAGACTGTCAATAAAAGGGGCATCTGAAGAGCTAGTTGCAGCTGATATCCATAACGACCCAGTAGAAGTTCAAGCAATTTCAACAAAACAAACAAGAATCGGATTTCCTATAAATGAGACTGACAAGGAATTTGAGTTAAA
>CAYRYY010000003.1:6336-16823 GCA_964428715.1 uncultured Gammaproteobacteria bacterium | reverse complement strand
TCTTTCACTTAATATGTACCAATGAAGGCTTACTCTACAAAATCGGCTGATACCGAACTACTCAACGAAATAAAGAAAGCGTTATCCACTATTAAATGGGGAAGTATTGAAATTTTTGTACAAGATTCCATGGTAGTACAAATAACAGAACGAAGCATCAAGAAAATGTCAGATAAGAATAGTAAGTGATATAAACTGACCCATTGACATTGAAGTTTGATGTGTATTATATTAGATTTGTTCTAGAACACTAGCGATAGTGCATACAGAACGCAAAAGTACTAAATATAGATTTATACTTTTTAATTAACAATTTGAACTAAACGAGCTGGCCGTAAACGGAGGCTTCTATATCTAATCAGAAACTGATTGGGTAAGGAGGCCTCCGTTTTTTTTTGTTTTCTTTCTAACCGTTTAGGCAGGAAGAAAACGGAAAAAACGGACAAGATTCGAATTTCTAAGGTGCTTTCCCGTTATATACGGGGAACAAAAGGAAGGAGGTGAATTTAAATATATGACAAACTTACAAAAAAGAGTTGCAACAGCTGTTGCAACATCAGCAATGCTCTTAAATGTACTTGCACCTATTGCACACGCAGATACAATGCTTGAGATTTCAGGCAACGGAGCAAATTCCAACAACGAAGTAAAAGTTAATAATACAAGTAACACAACTGTTACTCAAAATAACAATGCAGTTGTAACAAATAATGTTACATCTAATTCTTCAACTGGAGGAAATAGTGCAAATGACAACATCGGAGGAGACGTAATAGTTAAAACCGGTGATGCAACATCCAAAACCAATATCGTTAATGATCTAAACAAAAACGTAGCAGAAGTAGACAACTGCAACTGCGAAGGAGACACAGAAGTTAAAATTTCTGGAAATCTAGTTGGATCAAAAAACGAAGTTGAAATCAATAGTGACCACAGACGTTCAAACAGTAGCGACACTGCTATCTACCAAGATAACACCGCTAAAGTTTACAACAATGTAGACGCTAAAGCTTCAACTGGCGGAAACGATGCAAACAGAAACGGAAGTGGTGACGTTACAGTTATCACAGGAGACGCAAAGTCTGACGTTTCAGTTTCAACAACTGCGAATGTAAATTCAGCAGTAGTTGGTGGAGGACATGGTGACGCTGGATCACTCAGTCTTATGATCGCTGGAAACGGCGCTTATACAGAAAACGAAATCGAAGTTAGTTTAGACAATGACGTATTACTCGTACAAGATAACTACGCTAAAGTTAAAAACAACATCGATTCAGCTGCAAAAACTGGATACAATGACGCAAATGACAACATCGGAGGAGATGTTGCAATTGTTACAGGAGATGCAAAATCAGTAGTTGACGTTGACAATTCTGTTAACTTTAACATGGCTGAAGTTGGATGTGACTGTGAAACAGACGTTACAGCTAAGATCTCACAGAATCTTACTGATTCTGAAAATGAAATCAAAGCTAAACTCGGCAATGACTTAGACGTTTACCAAGGAGGAGAAGGCGCTGGAAACAGAGCTTACCTTTCTAACGACGTTGACGGTAATGCAAAAACTGGAGGCAACGACGCAGACAGAAACGGAGGAACTGAAATCAATGATCCTGCTATCCTTACTGGAGACGCAGTTTCAAAGACAGATGTTTCCAACGAAGGAAACGTTAATGTTTTCGGACCAGCAGAAATGCCAAGTGTTCACGTACCAGGAGTTAATGTAGACGTATCTCTTAATTTTGATCTTTCAGATCTATTAGGATGGTTAGGTCTCTAGACTTCACTTAATCTGTAGGGTGCGCTTGATTCGCACCTTATTCAAGACACCCTACAGTTTTAATAACTAAACAATTTAAAATTTATAAACAACAAAAAAATGTTAAAACTTAAAAAAGCTTTCATAATCTTTTTACTTGCAGTTCTCGTATTTAACCAAAATGCTGCTACAGCTCTTGCGATGGATGTGCCAAGTGCTCCATCTGCGCCAAGCGCACCTACAGCACCTGAAGCTCCATCTGCACCAAGCGCTCCAAGTGCACCTGAAGCTCCATCTGCACCAAGTACACCTTCCTATGGAAATGCAACTCCTACGCCTGAACCAACACGCACACCACGAGAACGCAATCAAGATACAAACGATCAGGGCGCACAACAACAATCACAAACAGGAGAAAACCAAACACAACCTACTCCTACCCCACAGGGAGCTACACCTACTCCTACACCAACAACTCAAGGAACTTCTCAAAATGCACAACCAGGGGATGCAACTGTTATAACTGGTAACGCAACAGAAACAGGCAACATAAATACATTAGGAAATAACAATACAAATATCTCAAATCCAACAAACGGATCTGTCGGAGTTATTAATACAGGAAATGGAGCAAATTCAAACAACTCCGCGTACGTTGGAGTAATACATAACGACACAAGTGTACAAAACAATAACGCACAGGTTGATAATTCCTTAGAACTCGCAAGCAATTCAGGTAATAATACTGCAAATGACAATATGGGAAATGCAACTATAAAAACTGGGGATGCTAACACAACCGGAACTGTTATAACAGGAGTTAATACTAACGTAGACGGTGTAGCTGTTTCTGAATTTAATGTAGCTGACAACCACACTGGAGATCTAGTTTTAGATTTTGGAAATAATTGTATCACTGGATGCTCAAACTTTGGGGCAACTGCAGTAAATACGAACAATGGAGCAAATTCTACAAATGATACCACAATAGATACTGCCGCTAATAACACTTCATTTCAAAACAATACTGCAGACGTTGATTCATCTCTTGTACTCGCGGCAAATAGCGGAAATAATGAGGCAAACAGAAACGGATCAGGAGATTCATATATTGAAACAGGGGATGCAAATGTAGCAGCAAATGCGCTTACGTTTGTTAATAACAATATTGCAGGAAACGTAGTATTGGGTGTTGTTAACATCTTTGGTGACTTAATAGGCAACATTATAATTCCTGAAAGTGCTGTTAACTGTTCTACATGCACAAATAACGCTACCGCTTCAAATACAAATAATGGGGCAAACTCTACAAATAACACAGCGGTTAACAATACATATAATGACGCAACGTTCCAGACAAATGATGCAGTTATTGAAAATAATTTAATCTTAGATGGAAATACAGGAGGCAATGAAGCAGCACGTAATGGCCAAGGTGATTCGTATATTCAAACAGGAAATACAAATGTACAAGCAAATACATTAAATATTGCAAATTCTAACATCGCAGCTGACGGGGTGTGGTGGTTGGCTATTGTCAATCAAGCAGGACAATGGGTTGGTAAAATAATTGGCTCACCAGATGGTGCAACAATGGCAGGGTCTACGGGAACAGAGTTTGTTGTTAACGATGATGGATCTATTACAGCACTAAATTCAGGAAACAATGCTGGGTCTACAAACAATACAACGATTAATAATACTCAAAACAATACAACCGTACAAAACAACACAGCAAAAGTAAGTAACACACTAGATCTTTCTGCAAACACAGGAAATAATGAAGTAAATGATAACATTGGGGGAGATAATGTTATTAAAACTGGGGACGCACAGGTAATTGCAAACCTGGTTAACTTCGTAAACAATAATGTTTCAGGAGGCGGAAAATTAATGGTAACTGTAGTAAATGTATTTGGAAGCTGGATGGGAGATCTTGTTACCCCAGGACAAAAGAAGCAAGAAAAAACTACTGCACAAAATGTCCAAAGCGCTGAAAATGAATCAAAAGTAGGCGGTCAGAATGTTACGCCTACACCAACTACTCCTACAACAAATGGTAATAACTCAACAAACACAGAGTCTCACACCACACCAAGCACTCAAGAAACCACAACCAACACAGCAAAAGTTCTTGGAACATCTAACACAAACTCTAAGAATAGTGGGAACAGTAAGCTTCTTGCTGCAGGATATGAATCTGATCTATCAAAATTGGTAAACGGTACAACTGACGAAAGAACATCAGTTACACTTAACTTAGCATGGATACTTTTAGCTATTCCAGCACTTGCATTATTCGCATTCAAAAAAAGAGTTTCACAATTAGTTAAGTACTTGCCCCACAAATAACTGATTTCTACTGCCAATCTCTGCCCCTCGTATATGTCAAAAAAGATATTACTATTATTAGCGCTCGTTATTTCACTCAATGCAAATATTTTTGCAAAAGTATATGCTGAGGAAATAGTAGTTTCAGGAAATGGTGCTGGATCTCAAAATGAAGTTAAAATTGATTCTAGCCAAAATACTACAGTACACCAAGAAAACAACTCAGAGACAAATAATGAAGTTGACTCAAATGCAAATACAGGGGATAACACCGCAAATGATAACCAAGGAGAGGTAGGTATTCAAACGGGCGATGTTAATTCTACAGCCAACATATCAAATGAAAATATAAACACAAATATTGCAACCAATAATCCATGCTGTAATGATTCAGAAACAACAATAAAAATTGAAAATAATGGTGCAGGGTCTAGCAACACAATACACTCTCAAAACACACAAACTATTTCTTCAAATCAAAACAACAACGCAATAATCACAAATAATATAACTATTACTGCAAACACTGGATACAATACTGCTAACTACAATAATGGAAATGTGACAATAAAAACAGGAAACATTACGTCCAGCATACAAGTAAACAATGAAAATATTAATACTTCTCTTCAGCATCTTTCTACTGCTAACAAAGGTGTAAAAATATCAATCCACAATAATGCTTCTGATTCTGTAAATACTATATATTACTCTGATCCAAAAGCTCTTACTTCAAATTCAAACAATAATTCCTATATCACAAACAATATATTGTCTTTTTTAAATACAGGACACAATACTGCAAATGGAAATTCAGGTAATGTATACATGGGGACAGGAGGAATTCTGTCACTTATAGATGTTACAAATTCTGCAAACAATAATTTCCTACATGCAGATTGTGAGTGCGAAAAGCCTGAAAACCCAAAACCTACTCCTACTGTTACACCACCACCTAGTCCTACCCCCTGCACGAATAATTGCGACAATCACCCTGCAAACGGTTCTGTAGGCGGAGTAAGCGCAACATCAAGTAATGGTGGCGGAGAAGTACTTCCTGCAACTGGATCATATCTTTTATATCTTTTGACTCTTGCAAGCTTCATCACTTTCATTTCAGGCTGGTATCTACGCTATCGCACAGGAATAACCCCTGGAATGTAAGTTAGCCTCAAAAGATTTGACATTAGACAATTTCTTAGCAATAATACCCACATGGCAAAATACAAGCTCAAAAAAAAGCAACGGATATTACTCATAAGAAATATTGGAAATATACTCATGCTCATTCCGCTGTTAATCCTCATGTACGTCTACTACCCGCTTATCTTTATATATGTAGATCCCCCAAAACTTAAACCAACACCGCAAAAAGGAGTGTTTATTGAGATTCCTAAAATTAATGCACAAGCACCAATTATTGAAAACGTTAACCCCTGGAGTGAAATTGACTATCAGGAAAAGTTAAAGCACGGTGTTGCACATGCAAAAGGAACCTCACCTGTCGCATCCAGCAGTGGAACCATTTACCTATTTGCACACTCATCAGACCTACCTTGGAGAATAACTAGACAAAACAGCGCATTTTACAAACTAGGAGAACTTAAAAATGGTGACACTATCTTGTTAACTCGAGATGGAAAAAAATTCACCTATAGAGTAGCAGACAAAAAAACCGTATGGCCAAATGAGATTTCATATTTGAAAGAAACTGACAAAACACAACTCATCCTGCAAACCTGTACGCCAATTGGAACTTCACTACAAAGGCTTTTGGTATTTGCAAATCCTATTTGACAACAAATCTTAAAAGTATTATTGTTAACCTATGAAACTATTAATTTATCTTGTAATAAGCAGCATCTCAATTTTTATAGCATCTTATATTTTGCCAGGTATATATGTCCAGAACGTTATAACAGTTCTTGTGTTAGCCATTGTCTTGGGAATCTTAAATGCAATTCTAAAACCAGTTCTTTTGCTACTTACTCTTCCTATTACAATCATCACGCTTGGACTATTTATATTTGTACTAAATGCGCTAATCGTACTTCTGGCAGCATTACTTGTACCAGGATTTGAAGTAAGCGGATTCTTTTCTGCACTCTTCTTTAGTATTGTTGTGTCAATTGTTAGCTGGTTCTTAAGCCTTTTACTAAACAAGAATTAAGAGACAATATTTTGGGGATTATTTTCTGTAAAGCGAGTAATATTGTCTACTGTCGTGTGCAGTATTTTTTCCAATGCCTCGCGACTATTAAATGCATTGTGAGGCGTGACAATTACATTCTTGTAATTAAGCAGCATCTTTTCTTCAAGTAAGCATAATAAATCTTCTTTGTTAAATTCTTTCGACAATATCTGCTTTTCCTCACGAAGCATTGGCTCATTTTCGCACACATCCAGCCCGATTCCGCCAATCTTGCCAGACTCTAAAAATTTAAGCAGTGCTGTTGTGTCAATGAGAGGACCCCGAGAAGTATTAAGTATTACAACTCCATCCTTCATGTTTTGTATAACCTCAGAATTTATCATATGATGAGTTTCTTTTGTATATGGCACGTGAAGAGATACTACATCCGATGTTTTGTACAGTGTTTCCAAATCCACTATTTTAAAGCCTAGTTTTTGCTCAAGTTCTGGGTCTGGTGATCTTTTAAATCCAACCACATTCATACCAAATCCATTTGCAATTTTTATAACATGCTGACCGATACTCCCCACACCAACTACGCCAAGTGTTTTACCAGACAAATCAAACCCAGTTAAGTTTTCTGGAGAAAAATAGCCTTCTTTAACTCTCATGTACGATTCAATAAGTCTTCTGGATAACGCAAGCAATAGAGCAAATGTATGCTCTGCAACAGTAATTTCTCCATACCCTGCAACATTGCACACAGTAATATTTCTTGCCTTACATGCATCTAAATCAATATGGTCAAATCCGGTAGACATTGTCGAAATAAATTTAAGGTTTGGAAGCGCATCTATTAACTCTTTTGTAACTGGAGAATATATAAATATCACTAAACCCTCTACGTCCTTTATCATGCCAACATCCGACATTGTTAATGGATGGTCAAAAAATTGAACATCAATTGAACCTAATGAATTTGCAATTACATCTTTCTCCCAATTCTCAACTTCAAACACGGCAATTTTCTGCATATCTTTATTGTAGTATAAAATTTCCCTGCGCGTCAGTACTAATTACAGCATGCGCACCTCTTATAAGTTTATTCTCTAAAATAAGCCGAGAGATAAAATCCTCAACGCTTGAACCAATGTATCTTCTCATATTTCGTGCGCCTGCTTCTTCATCATACGATTCGCGAACAATTTTCTCAATCACTGTATCATCAAATGTCAAATATATCTGATCATCTTCTAAAGTTTTTAATGAGTGAGAAAGTAATAGTCTAGCTATCTCTCCTGCTTCTGTTGTAGTTAATGGTTTAAATACGATCACATCATCAAATCTATTCAAAAGCTCCGGCTTAAATTGTCCGGTAGTAAGCAGATTCTCAACTAAGTCATTTTTTATAGTTTCTTGATTAATACCACTCTTAACCACCTGACGAATCAACTCTGATCCTGCATTTGATGTTGCTATTATAATGGTGTTTTTAAAAGAAACTGTTTTTCCTTGGTTATCAGTTAATCTTCCATCCTCAAATATTTGAAGAAATATGTCTAAAATATGAGGATGTGCTTTTTCAAATTCATCTAGTAAAAGAAGTGAAAAGGGATGAAGTCTTACAGCTTCCGGTAGGGAGTTGGATAATTCTTCTCCACCAGGAATTCCGCCCAAAAGCCTTTCCACCTCGTTCTGAGTTTGATACTCTGACATATCCAGCCGTATCATTGCATTCTCATCACCAAAGTACAGTGCTGCCAATGCTTTGGCAGTTTCTGTCTTACCAACTCCAGTAGGACCCAGAAACAAAAATACGGAAATTGGCCTACTGTGCTGAGAGAATCCAGACCTTAACCGTCTAATTGCTTTTGCAACAGCATCAACTGCTTCATTTTGACCAATAACTCGCTTGTGCATGTCTGATTCAAGCGAGAGTAAGGTTTTTTTCTCATCATCGGAGGGTTTTTCTAGAATAATATTTGTCTTTTCCTGAATGATGTGCATAACAGTCTCTTTGGTAACATTTTTCCCTCCTTCAATTCTTGCGCGAGCTGCAGCATCTTGAAGTAAATTAACTGCTTTCCCTGGAAGATACAGTTCTGGCATATAATTAGAAGAAAGCTCAATAGACTCATGAATTGCCTTATATGAAATGCTTAAGCTGTATTCCTGTTCAATAATATCTACATGAGAGGCAATCATCCTAAAAAGTTCTGCTCTATCCGGCTCCTCAATTCTAATTTTCTCAAGAAGATTTGATATACTTGCTTTCTTTTCTATTATGGATTTGTATGTGGCAGGACTTGTTGTTCCTATTATTTGTACTCTTCCGCTTTTGAGATATTGAAAAAGAATCCCCGACATATCAAAGTTAAATCCTCCCCCTCCAAAAATATTTTCCATATTTTGAATAAAGAGAATAATATTCCCTGAATGCTCAAGCTCTGCAAGAAGTAATGATAAACGAGCCTCTAAGTCTCCCGAGTTTTGCACGCCAGCAAGTAATCTGTCAGCTAACAACTCATACACTTTTACATGTGCCAATGGAAAATTCGTGTCTTTATATGCATCTAGCGCAAGCCTTCTAACAAGTGCGGATTTTCCTACCCCCGGCTCACCAATTAATAACACGTTATTTGCATTATGCTTTGTTAAAATTGACACCATCTCGTTATATTCTTTCTCTCGTCCTATAATCGGTGCTTCATGTTTATTAATAACTGTTAAAGATATATCGTATGAATACTCTTTCACCATCGTATCCCATCCATAAATGAAAAAATCAAAGACTCCGTATCCTGTAAAATGCAATGCGGAACTTTTTTTTACGTCCATCTTGTATCGCTCCCGAGCCCACATGACTATCTCAAGCAGATCATTTTCTGTAATTTCTTGGGTAAAAAGTATTTTAGTTTGCTCTTCTGTCATAAGAAGGTAGGCCGCTACAACATCAACTGATGTTACGTATGTGCCTTGAACTTGCCTACATACCTCAAGGCTTTTTTCAAATAACACTTTCTTGTCCACTTCATGCGCTTTTTCAATGCCGGCACCTATTCTTGAAAGAAAAAACGAAACGTCCTGCTCCTTGAGTAAAGATTGAATTGCTAAAGAAGTATGTTTATTTGATAATGCTTTTCTGGTCTTAAAAAGTGAAGATTTCTCAAAATCTGCTGAAGTATCTAAAACAGATATGTAAGGAAAACACTTGTTTAATTTAAAATAGATAAAAATCTCGTTGACTAAAAACACTGTGTAGACAATTAACAAAAGCCTAAATATTATAAATTGGTCGTAATTAATCACAATCAGCACTGCCAAACCAATAAGAATAACTAGACGCAGGAAACGCATAAGTATGCTTGAATAAAATTTATAAAAATCAAAATAATTAATTCTTTTCATGTTAAAAACAAAACAATAGGCAAAAGTGGAAAGATTACATACAACAGGATAATTATAAGTTCAATAATAAGTACAACGGAGAAAATTGAAAGAGATGCTATAATCAAAAATGTTTTAACAACTATCCCAAACAACACAGAAAACAAAATAAGATTTTTTCTGTATTCATTTTTAAGCGGCCTAAAATATGTAGCAACAAGTCCTGGAAGGGAGAATAGTCTCAGGGTATAATCGTTTAACGATCCAAAAAAGGAGAAAATAGATTTTAATCCATCTTTATACCAAAACAAAAGCACAAGAAAGGGATAGAGCAGAATTCCCATATAGATATAGTGTAGGGCTCAGCCTCTTTGAAATCAAGTAAACCTGCTAGAACCAGGAGCGTTTTTTTCCTTCTTTCTCAAATTCCTCAAGTAATTCTTTTTGTCTGGAACTAATTTTTGCAGGGATTACAATCTTAATCCGCACAAAGTGGTCACCATTTCCACCACCGCGCACATGCGGTACACCTTTCCCTTTGATGCGAATAAGAGAATCAGGCTGAGTACCAGCTGGAACTTTTAACTTTACAATGTCGTGAACTGTTTCGACCTCTATAGTTCCACCAAGAATAGCCAAGGACAGAGGTATTTGTTTTTCAGTTAATATATCGCTTCCTTCTCTATGAAATTTGCTATTGGCACGCACCGATACCACAACTTCATATTCTGGAAATTGAATTCTCGATCCATTATCCACCCCCGCAGGAATTTTAATGTTTTGCGCTTTTCCCTCAATAGTGACCCGCTTTGTAGTCCCTTTTACAGCCTCTAGAAAATCTATGGAAATACTATATCTGGGTTTTCTTTTTGCAAA
>CAYRYY010000003.1:0-6326 GCA_964428715.1 uncultured Gammaproteobacteria bacterium | reverse complement strand
ATTTCCTCCTGAATAGGAATATGTAAATGGACCATACTGACCTCCTTGTCCGCCAAACCCGCCTGGCCCTCCCGCAGAAGCCCCTGCATCAAAACCTGCGCGACCCACTTGATCATAGGTTGAACGTTTCTGGGGATCAGATAGAACTTCATACGCTTGGTTTATCTCCTTAAATTTTTCCTCGGCCTCTTTGGTTTTATTTTTATCAGGGTGGTATTCTAGCGCTAATTTTCTATACGCGCGCTTTAGCTCATCAGCGGACGAAGTTTTGGGTACACCCAATACTTCATAAAAATCTTTTTTAGCAGCCATCCGTATATTGTACCAGATTTAGCCTTAAATTTGCAGACTACAACGCCTAATTAGCCTCAAGTCCTACCATGATTCTGTGAATTTTACGAATATCAGCAATTGTAGTCTGTGTATTTTCCAAGGTCATACAACTTGCTTTATTTGTATTAAGAATTCCAGATGCTTCTCGTCTTGCAACTAATCTGTCTGCAAAATCAACAATACCTTTGGAAGTGCCGATTGTATCCGGATCGCAAACAAATGTCGGTGAGACTGTAGGGGTAAATGTGCTTGCAGCCGTAGGCGTACTAGTTACAATGGGAGTATTTGTCGTGTTTGTACAGGAGTTGTATTTGGGAAGAATGTAATTTTTTATATAATAGGTTTCAGTTTGATCAAAAACGCTTGCGCCGCACCCGCCAGCACTCATAACTGATCCCCTAGATCCTCCACTAACCAGGCTCGAATTACTACCTGGAGAACAGTCGTTTGGGGCAGGAGCATATGCTGACTCAGCATAACATCCCTGGTATGTTTGCGTCACTCCTGCTGCTTGCCAAAACGATTCACCTGATGAACTGTTTGAGCAGTTTCTCTTAACGCTTGCGCTGCCGCTTAACACATATCTGTCGTATAAAAATCCTACACCATGTCCTAAGAATTCATGTACTGCAATCTGATCTACCATTTCACGCCCTTGTAAGGTCGCACTGCGGGGAAAAACCATTACATTTCCTCCTATTCCGTTTATAACTCCTAACCCTGTCCCAGGAGGAGGATTAACATATGATGTATCAGCTATAACAATAAACTTTGACGCCTGCGGATACGCCTGACGCCCAATTTGCTGTATAACATTATTACTAACACACCCAATGCTTTGCTTACAACCCAGAGCTGTGGAATTTTCCAGGATTTTAAAATCAAACATACTCTGCTTGCTTGAATAAGGTTCTGTAGATACAAATACCTGCTTCAAACGCTCTACGTCTTGCCTAAATTTACTAAAATCTGTATACCCATCGCTTATAAAAACTGCTTGCAGCGCACCACAGGCAGACTGAGCGATTTGAGACAAAGATGCCTCACCTTGGATGTTTGGTAATGGTATTATCAGTTCAATTTCATCTTCGTGTTTTATTATTATCTCAGTTGCTCCAGTAATTGCTGGTGCATACACAATACTCTCAATTTCTTGAGGCTCTGGAAGTGGAAGAGAATCAGAAAACACAGCAGAACTCTGAAATTCTGTATTAGTTCTGTCACCTGCCATAATAGTAAATACCAATCCAGTTGAAATAAATATACTACTGGAATATAAACTCTCATTATTTTTTTTCAAAACAATTGAGTAGTCAGACTCTATGCTTCTTTCGTCTATTTCTATCTTTTCTTTTAATAATGTTAATTTGCTGAATGTAATTTTTTTAGTTTGAGTATTGTATAAAAGAGATATCTCCCATGTTGAACCAGACTCTTGTGATATATTCTGAGATTTTTCTATTCCATTTCCAAACAAAAAAACTAAACATACTACAACAACTAATAAAATACAGCACAAAAAAACTAGATGTATAATTTCAAATCTTGAGTATAAAAATCCAACGCGCTTATCTTTTTTCACAATATTAGTTACAAGTAAATGAGCATGCTTTAATAGACTGTGTGTTTTCAAAACATCCAGGATCATAATAGCACCCAGACGGAGCATTCGGGGACGTGGAAGACGTAGAAGGAGTAATGCTTGGATTGTTTTGTGTAATGGAGGGTGATGGAAGTGCTAAAGGAGACACGGGAATATTTACAACCGCATTCTTATTTGAGTCATCAATTGTTAAGGTTCTTGTGGGAAGATTTACCGAACTCACACCTGGAACAGTTAATGAAATAAGATATGTATTGGGCACAATATTGTTAAACAGGAAAAAACCTTGAGGATTAGCCAATACGCTTGTAAAGGTATCCGCGGGTGACAAAATCACCTGAACCCCTCCAAGTGTTTTTTCTGTACCATCAAATATTTCATTTCCGTTTTGATCAATAAATATTGTTCCTGAAATAGAGTAATTTCCGCTGGGAATTGTGCTATTGCTTGCTGTAGAGGTGGGAATGAGCGTGGGAACTACTGAGGGCGACTCCAATACTTTTACTCCGTTTAATTTTGCTCCACATGCCGTAAGCGCTCCCGGTGCATTAAGTAAACCTGCAATATAGTTATCTGTGGTTATTTTTTGTGAACTTGATATGAGGCAATTTTTCATTTGATTTAAAGTTAAATTCTTATCGTAGGACAAGAGAAGTGCAGCGACTCCTGACACATGAGGCGCTGCCATAGACGTACCATTTCTCACACTATATCCCTGATTTATACTTGTAGATAAAATAGATGCCCCAGGAGCTGCTATATCAATTTTGTTTCCAAAATTTGAACCTGAAGAATCATTACTCACCCATCTTGTATTTGTATTGTTGGTGGCTGCCACACTTACCACCCCCTCACAAGCACCTGGAACTTCATTTACTGCATCCTGATTGTGATTACCGGCCGCAACAATCACAATAGCACCTTGGCTATTTGCGTCTCTTATAACGTCTTCATATACCCTGTCACCACTAAAAAAGTTTTCTTTTTTTAATATTAATTATCTTAGCTCCTTTGTCTAGTGCGTAAGACACACCACGAACTACATTGGAGGTTACGCAGTCACCATTATTGTCGCATGCTTTTATTGCTAAAATTTTTGCCCCCCATGAAGTACTACTAATTCCCATTCCATTATTTGTAATTGCGCCAATTGTTCCTGCCACATGCGTTCCATGCCCATGATCATCTAGCGGATCCTCGGAGTCATTTATAAAATTTTTGCCTAAAACCACCCGCCCTATCAAATCTGGATGATTATAATCAACTCCCGTATCAATGACCGCCACTAATACATCGTTATTAGCTCGAGTTATGTTCCAAGCATTTTTTATCTCAATTGCATTCATGTCCCATTGTTGTCCATCTAAGTAATATGGGTCATTTGGCTCCCCATCCCCTATTGGTGATTGAATAGTAGGGACATCACCGCTGTTGTCTTTAGGAAACGTGTCTAGTATATAGTCAGGCGTAACTGAGTCAATTTCAGGAACCCCTGTCAATTTCTTGTATAATTCTTGAATATTAGTTCCAGGCTTAAGAAGCAGTAGGTAGTAATTCTTTAAAAATTCATCAACTGATGTAAATAGTTTCTCTTGAGATAAAACCCCCATATTGCGGAGTGACTCAGCGAGGGACTTTTCCTGATCAGTTTTTCCATCCTTATTCAATTCCTCTGGAGACTGACCATTTTTATACTTTACAATTATCTGATCATTTGCATATTTAGATCCTTCTGGAAACGGATTTCCTTCAGGGTTTATGACTATATCACGAGCAAAGATACTAAAAACAAAAAACAACACAAGTAACACAAAAGGGATTAAAAGGAGGAATGGGTAAAAACGTTTGATAAAAGTAAGAAGTCTTTGCTTTAGCATATTCCTTTATTATAAGGAATACTTAGGCGGGTTGCATCATGGTTCCGCCAGCACCTGGCTGGGGAGCAGTTCCGTTTGGCATAGGAGTACTAGGTGGCACTTGATGTTCTTTTGTAATTTGTGACAATATTCCAGCATTCTGATCTTCAACTGGCTGGGGAGCTTGAGAGACCACGGGCTGCTGCACAGCAGCTGCTCCTGCTGGATTTACCTGTGCTATATCTCCCTGCGGCATAGCGGGCTGTGCTTCTTGATTTTGCGATGAGACAGGTGCTTGCTGCGCAGGATTCTGAGGCTGCGCTGCAACGGGTGCACCTTTTACAAAAGTAAATTCTGCCTTTGCATCATCATAGTCAATCATAATTGTATCTCCTCCTACAAATGTTTTATTGATTAATAAAATGGCTATTGGATTTTCAATTGCGGTCTGGATTAAACGTCTCAAAGGACGTGCACCATACACAGGGTCATACCCCTCTTTTGCCAAAACTCCAATTGCCTTGTCAGATATTTCTACATGAATTTTTTGCTCTTCCAGCAATTTTTGCGTCTTTTTAATTCCAAGTTTTGCAATTTGTGCCATATCGCGCATTCGAAGCGGCTTAAACATAACTATGTCATCAAAACGATTGAGCAATTCTGGTTTAAAGAATTTACGCAATTCATCCATTAAGGTCGCGGATAATTCTGAGTACTTTTTAGCTTCCTCTTCAGGAGATACAACTTGAGTTCCGTTGGACGCTTGAGTCAACAATGTCTGCTGAATAACAGAGCTTCCAATATTTGATGTTGCAATAATAATAGTGTTCTTAAATGAGATAGTGTTTCCTTTGTTATCTGTTAAGCGGCCATCTTCTAATAACTGAAGTAAAATATTAAAGACATCAGGATGCGCTTTTTCTATTTCATCAAGCAACACAATGGAATATGGCTTGGCTCTGACTGCCTCAGTTAACTGACCGCCCTCTTCATATCCCACATACCCTGGAGGCGCACCGATCAGCTTGGCAACCTCATGTTTTTCCATGTATTCTGACATGTCTAATCGAACCAGCAAGTCATCGCGGCCAAATAATATCTCGGCAAGTGCTTTAGCCAGTTCTGTTTTACCAACTCCTGTAGGACCTAAGAATATAAATGACGCAATCGGCCTGTTAGCAGCAGCCAATCCTATTCTTCCGCGTCTTACGGCCTCTGCAACTGCTCCTACTGCCTCTTCCTGATCTACTAACCTCTTATGAATGATGTCTTCCAGCTGAATTAATTTTTGAGACTCATCCTCAGTCAGTCTTGTAATTGGGATTCCTGTCCATGCTGATACAACCTTTTCAATATCTGCTTTTCCTACGTTGTTATCTGCTCTCTTTCCTTCAGTGTGCTGAAGCTTTACCTCTGCTGATGCCTCATCTAGCAAGTCTACACCCTTATCTGGAAGGTAGCGTTCGCCAATATATTTTTTTGATAAATGCACCGCCGCTTCAATAGCTTCAGGTGTAATCACAACTGAATGATATTTTTCGTATTTTGGCCGCAAAGCATCTAGCATCTGCTGAGCTACTTCTTCTTCTGGCTCATCAACAAGAACTGACTGAAACCGTCTTTCAAATGCCTTATCTTTTTCAAAGTGCTTTCTATATTCAGCAGTAGTGGTCGTTCCAATAAGTTGAAGCTGACCACGAGCTAAATATGGTTTTATGATGTTGGATGCATCAAGTGCACCTCCAGTGTCTCCTGCACCAATAAGTGTGTGTATCTCATCTATAAAAAGGATTATCTTTCCATTGGCAGCTTGTGTTTCATGAATTACATCTTGAAGTCTTTCCTCAAATTCACCTCTATGAGAGGCTCCTGCAACAAGGGATGACAATTCCAGCTGAATAATACGTTTATCAAGCAGATCATGAGGAACTGACCCTTCTACTATTTTTTGCGCCAATGCTTCAATAATTGCTGTTTTACCTACTCCCGCCTCTCCAATAATAATTGGGTTATTTTTTGTACGCCTCAACAGTATGTGAATTAAGCGCTCTGTTTCTTTATCGCGACCCACAACTGAATCCAGTTTTCCGTCTTTTGCCTCCTGCGTTAAGTCTATTCCATATTTTTCAAGAATAGACTTTTTTGAGGTTTGAGCAAATGCAGTTGTTTTGGAAAGTTTTTCGTCTAATTTTACTCTCTCAACACCAAACGTCTTTAAAAATTCTGACATGGTGGGGTCTACAAAAAATCCAAGCAAAATGTCTTCAGGGGAGACAAATGATGCCCCACGTTTTTTCGCACTTTTATAAGCCTCGTCAAATATTTGAATAACAGATGGACTCATGGTTGGCTGTCCCGTAAAGTTTCCCTGCTTCTCTTTGCTTTGAATTTCTTGAGTTAGCTTTGCAACGTCAACCTGAAATCCTTCAAGTATTTGAAATATTTCACCGTCATAAAACATGCCCAAAAGCAACTGTTCAGAGCCTATTTGATTTGACTGAATTCTTTTAGTTTCCTGTTCTGCATGATGAAGC
>CAYRYY010000002.1:28740-34892 GCA_964428715.1 uncultured Gammaproteobacteria bacterium | reverse complement strand
AGCACCCATATGATCCCCAACAAAACACTTACTCCAACTAATAATGGTGCTGCACCAATAAGCAAACTCCTCATAGGGTCTGACTGCTGCATACTCACACTTCCCATTTTTAAATTTCCATTTTTGTATTCAGGGGTAAATTCCACACCATGTGTTCTAACACGAAGCAACTCTGCAACAATGAGATGAGATAATTCATGAATCACATTTCCTGGGAAAAATATACCAGACAAGATCATGAAAGAAAATTTTTGATTATGAGTAATACCAAATATTATGAAAAATAAAGACTGAAAAATATATCTAGAGGTAATAAGGAGGATAAAAATCTCGGATAATAGAAGCACCCATACAATCACATTTAGATTACCTATTGATTTATGTTTGAGGAAGAAATAGCAACAGCTCCCACAATTGCGCCACTCTCATCTTTCATTTGTACAACAGTCATACTAACGCCATTTGGATAGGTAGTGTTTTTTTCTATAAATGTTCGTGGTTCACCATCAAACATTGTTTTGCCTACTTCTCCATTTGCGTCCCCTGAGTACACACCGTTTTCATTGTCTACAACAGTATCAGCTAACACGTTTTTATTCTTATCAATTACAACAATATACTTTTTAGTAGTGTCTCCAAGATCCACAATATACTCTTCCAACTCAACTGGCTGCATGACTAACGGATACTCAGACGGGACAGTTGCAATGGTCTTTGCCAAAATAGTTGCATCCTCTACTGAATTTAATGATTGAATCTTGCTTATTCCGCTTTGGAGTTTAACAGAGTTATCTCTCCACATAGATTGGGTATACATATATTTCATACCAACAACACCCAAAAGAATGATTAAAATTATAGAGGACAAAATAAGCCAAGTGTGATGCTTATGAAGCTTTTTGTGTGTGTGACTTGCAGCAGTAATCTTTTTTTTCTTTGCCATATATCTATTAAGAACAATTTCCAAACTATTGTCAAGTGCCGATTTAATTAGATGGCAGAAAATTTAATTTCTTATCAATAATTTTGCCTATATCTGTTATTACAACCAAAATTGCAGCAACTAGTATAGCCAGTCCCCATCCTTTAACACCAATAGGTACGGTCTCAAATACAATATTGAGTGGTGTATAAATAATTCCCAAAGTTATAATAAGAGAGCCAATTGAGGCTGCCATAAGATACTTATTTGTAAACGGCGATCTGTTTAAAACCAATTTCCTGAATGACCTAAACGCGAATGCAATTGTTATCTCGATCATGATAAGTGTCGAAAGTGCGACTGTTCGGGCATATTCAGCTGGCATACCCCAAATATTAAATACCAAATAATAAACCAAAAGCGTTGAGGCGCACATCGCAACACCAGTGGCCACAATGATTCCTGCGACTTTAAAATCAATTATTTGTGTATTGCGGATTTTACGCTTCAAAACATCTCTGGAAGATGGGTTAAAGCCTAGAGTTAACGCTGGAAAATCAGCGGTTACAAGATTCATAAAGAGAATTTGAATAGCCAGTAAAATTGGAACTTCCCACCCTAGAACTGGAGCAATTAAAACCCCAATGAACAAAATGGACAATTCTGCAAAGTTACACGAGAGCTGGTAAGACACAAACTTACGTATATTGCTAAATATTGTCCTTCCTTCAATAATAGCTGAGACAATAGTTATGAAATTATCATCTTTTAAAATAATGTCTGATACTGATCTAGAAACATCCGTTCCCTTAATTCCCATCGCAATACCTATGTGAGCCTCTTTAAGCGCTGGCGCGTCATTTACACCATCCCCAGTCATTGCAACTATTTCATTGTTCTCCTTAAGTGCCTTTACAATCCGTAATTTGTGCTCAGGCTTAACCCGCACGAATATGGCCAATTTTGACACTTCATCCCGCAACTCTTCGTCAGTTATTTGATCCAGTCCCTCTCCGTCAATAATCTCCCCCTCTATCCCAACCTCTCTTGCAATTGCCACTGCAGTGTCGCGACTATCTCCAGTTATAAGTTTTATTTTAATTCCTGCTCTTTTACATAATGCTATTGCGTCAGCTACTTCGTCCCTTGGCGGATCTTCCATGCCGGTGATTCCCACAAAGATTAACTCATCTTCTGTGTATTTTTTGTCATTCCCGCCATCCTTATATGCGAATGCTAATGTCCTCAACGCTTTTGAAGTTAACTGCTTGTTTTCTTTCAACAATCTCTCTTTAAGCTCTGAGGTCAACTTCACTTTTTTATTGTTATCAATCATGTAGGCACATTTTGAAAGTATTACTTCTGGTGCTCCTTTTGCATATACAGTTTGGGTTTCTCCTTTTTTAATAAGTACTGACATCATTTTGCGTTCTGACGTAAAAGGCAAATCCTCCACACGCTCCACATGCATATCCTCCGTGTAAACCTTGTGTTTTGCTGCCATAATAAGCAGTGCGCCCTCAGTAGAACTTCCATGAACCCTATACTTATGTGCTGTAGGTGCACTTTCTATACGTGAGTCATTACACAACACCGCACAGTCAATTAATTTTTTAAACTCTTCATTTTCATCCAGTTTTACAGATTTTCCCTCCTTATTAAACTCGCCTTCATCATCATACCCTGAACCAGTCACACTGAGCATATGAGAATCCATAATGATTTTGCGCACTGTCATTTCTCCAGTAGTTACAGTTCCAGTTTTATCTGTACAAATAACAGTGACTTCACCCAGTGATTCAATAACTGACATTCTATTAACAATCGCATTTTTACGGGCCATTCTTTTAGCTCCAACTGCAAGCGTGGTCGTCAAAACTACCGGAAAGCCTTCAGGAAAAGCTGAAACAGCCAATGCAATTAAAAATACAAATGTTGCTGTCAAAAATTCTGCATTGATCGTTTCAGCGCGGTAAAAAAGCAGAATACCAGTTAAAACTGAAATAAAAACTGCAACCCCTACCATATATGTTGATATTTTGTTTATTTTCCCCTGTAATGGTAGTGCTTTTTCGGCAGTTGACACCATACCTGCAATCTCTCCAAATTTTGTGTTCATTCCGGTATGAGTCACCTGCACGCTGCACTTTCCAGAAACCACAAATGATCCCATAAAAACCTTATGTGTGTCTTGTGCTGACTCCACATCTTTTGTTCCCATTTTTTTAACTTCTCTTGACTCTCCTGTTAAAACAGACTCATCCAGCCGCACTTCACTTTCCTGCAATACTACACCATCCGCTGGTACTTTTTCACCAGTTCGCAAAACAATAATATCTCCAGGAACTACATCTCGAGCCGGGATTTCAACTTCTTTACCATTTCTCACGACTCTTGACATGGGCATGAGCATATTTTTAAGGCTCTCAATTGCCTTTTCGGCTCTATACTCCTGAATAAAACCAGCTAGTATAATGGCTACTATAACTGCAAAAATGGTGTAAGCGGTAACACTTTTACCAACAAACAATGACATGACTGCGGCTGCAAATAACAAATACAAAATGTAGTTTTTCTTAACTTGACGCACCAAAATCATAAGAGGTGTGTTTTTCCTCACCTCACGTATTTCATTGAATCCAAATTCTTTAAGCTTTTGAGATGCTTGTTCTGTGGTAAGTCCTGTAATTTGCGTCATGTCCTATCTATATAACTATAGAGTAAAAATACGCTTTATTCAAGAAATTTTACTTACTGCGGAAAGTTTTTTTTAAGATTACTTTTAGTGTTTGCCCTGTGCACCCTGCTTAATTCTGCCTTACGCTCATCTATAAAGCTGCTAAGACTCGTCTTCTTTTCTTCGTCATGCTCATTTGCTAACTCCACATGCGCAACCTGAATTTTTGTGAACAAACACCCTATTAAATCACCATATTGCATGTGGCTATTTGAATGTACGTATGAGTCCTGCACGTATGCTTCAAAGTCCATAAAAAGACATGTGGCGTCAGCGTTCACATCCTCACTCATGGGAAATACGGAGAAATGAGCATCTAAAAACTCCCCAGCAGCTTTTCTTTTCTCAAGCACTGCCTGAGACAAAGGTGTTTCAGGGAAGACAGAGGGTATTTTTGTCCGAGAGGGTCTAGAAAAAAAATCATGAACTGAAGTATTCTCACTCATTAGCTCATCCAACACTTTTGTAAACGCGTGAGGCAGTGGCTGACCTTCTGGAAATGCCATATATGTGCATTATATTCCTGAAAAATTATTCTTTACAAGTAAGAATTTTGAGATAAAAAATGAGATTAAAATGGGTAGCCTTTGAGGCCTTGGAGTCCTTTAGCTGCTGAAATTTCACCTGTTAAATTAGCTATGTGCAGTAAAAAGAATGCTGACAGTACAAACCCTAATTTGTGCTTTCCAAATTGTCCCATTTCTATGTCAGCATCCAAATCCTCATCTTTTAAAGTTTCCAAGTAAGAATCTGTTGCAGCGTATACTTCTTTTGCATACTTCCTAAATTTTTCTAAATCCACTGTTACATTTTGCGCCCACATGGCGTGCTTATCCCACTCATCAAACCCAGGCATAAGCTCTGATAATCCAATACTTTCTGGATCTTTCATGATGGTGTCTTTTTGTGCAACGAATTTTGAAAGTAAAATATCCTCAGAGCACACAGCATGCGAATAAGCTGCCCCCACAGGAAGTGCTTTCCCAAGTTCACGCACATGTGCCACCTCAGGACCTACATCATTCATGGTTCCCTCAAGAGTTTCGTGTGCGTTTTTAAATTGAAGTTTAAGTAAATCTACTGCATTCATGCATATAGAATACAAAAGAAGCAGACTAAAATCAAGGTTTTAAGCGGATAATTTTCTGTGTGTTAATCCCCACTTTTCCATATCCAGCAGTAAAGGAACAAGTGTCTTTCCGTGTTTGGTCAAACTGTATTCTACTTTAGGTGGAATTTCTGGATACACTTTACGGGACACTATTTTGTCAGCCTCTAGCTCACGCAATTGCTGCGTTAACATTTTTTGAGTAATACCATCTATTTGGTGTTGAAGCTGCGAAAACCGCATGGTTTGAGCAGAAAGTAAATAGAGAATAAGCGGCTTCCATTTGCCTCCCATAACGTCCAGTGTTATTTTAATTTTAGAACAGCCAAGTGATATTTTTCCCGGATGCGGTTTATGCGAATTCATAGGTTACTTTTTAGTATGTACCCTACTTAATAGTGGGTACTTAACATATTTATACTTTATATGTATTATATACCATATATGCAATACATTTCAACTGCAGCAAAAACAAATGTAGAAAAAGTTAAACTAGCCTTAGAAGCAAACGGCTTTACTGTGCTTGTTGCAAAAAACTCTCAAGATGCAGTAAAAGCAATTGATAAACTAATTCCAGCTGGTTCTGAAATAATTGATAATACTTCCAAAACTTTGGATGACACGGGAATTCGCACATTAATTCAAGAAAAACACAAATCTGTTAACGAGACAACCCGTACAATGGATCGAGAAAAACAAGCCAAGCGAATTTTAGAAATGCGATCAGTTGGAGACTATGCAATAGGAAGTGTACATGCCATAACCCTGGACGGAAAAATCATGATTGCGTCCGGTTCCGGAAGCCAACTTCCTGGGTATATTTATGGCGCAACGAATGTAGTGCTTGTTGCAGGAACTAATAAAATTGTTAAAAACTTAGACGCGGGATTTGATAGAATTTACAACCACTCTCTTCCGCTTGAATCTGTGCGCGTACAAAGCGCATATGGACTACCCAATTCAAACGTGCGAAAGCTTTTAATTCTAAACTCTGAGGGAAGTAAAAATAGAACTACAGTTTTACTAATTGAAGAATCCCTCGGATTTTAGTACCTACATTAACAGAGGTTTATTTTTTCGCTCCAAAATATACCCTACAACTGAAAGAATGACAACTCCGCAAACTGATACTATACACACTGCCTGCAAAAGAGGATCAGTTGTAAACTGCTGATTCGCTCGGCCTCCAAATGAAGAAACTAATGAACTCGCAAACCACATTATTCCTCCTATTGGCCAAAAGATGACTGCCCAAAAACCTGAAAATGCAAACCCAGAACCAACAAGATTTGAGCTCATGGTAACAAGCACAAGTCCAATTATTTCAAATAATATAATCGCCGCGATCCAAATTACGAAAACTGTTTGAGCATAAGGAATAATTT
>CAYRYY010000002.1:18542-28730 GCA_964428715.1 uncultured Gammaproteobacteria bacterium | reverse complement strand
TCCTCCTTTAATTGGAAATGAAATAGAGCTATTTCCTGAAGAAATGTTTTTTGACTTTCTTGATACTTCTTTAAATTCTCCTGATATTCGGCTTGTTTTTTCGCATTTTCTGCTTGCTGTGTCTGATATTCAGCCGAATTAAAATCAAAGCCAGAGGAATAAGTATTCGTTGGATATTCTGGTGCTTTTTCTCCTTGAGGAGCAGGATAGAAACCTAATACACCAGTTACAATACTCAATACGAGTAAAAAGCTAAGAGTTGTAATAAATCCAATTCGAAAAGCCTTCATAGAAAGATTCTCTCAAATAGAAATTATAAAATCAACGGCCTATTTTAAGCCACGAGTTAATAACTTGTGAATATAATCCGGAACTCTTTTTTCCCATGGTTTTTTGTGCTTCATGTGATGCCTGATTTTTTTTCCTTCTAGTAGGTGTCTTTTGTGATATCCAATCTGCACCACTGGAACATTATGTTTTGCATAAATTCCGTTAACCCAAGAATTATCTCCTATTACCACATCCACATCACCTGTCAGTTTTTGGGCAATCTTATACCATTCTTCATCGTCTGGAACATCGGGTATATACACTAATTTCAAAACACGATCACCAAGTTTTTCATGCATTAAAAATTCTTTTACAAACTCTTCACGAAGGCCAACGTTATATGGATTATTCTCATCTTCAATATTTGAACTTCCAATTCCTATGACAAGCGTTTCAGCATGTTTTAGCGCCTGCTCTATCAAATACTGATGGCCCAGGTGAAACGGCTGAAAGCGTCCAATAACTAATCCAACTTTATATTTTTTAATCATGCTACTCTCTTTAAATATTCTAACCTAATTTTTTCAGGAAATCTTTCAATTGCATATCTTAATGCTGTTCTTCCCATTTGCTTGTGGTGTATATCAAGAAATTCTCTTTCGGCTTTTTCTGATATTCGCTTTCCTGCTTCCCTCAACATCCAACCAACAGCTTTTTGAATCAAATCATTTTTATCAGTTAGTAATATTCCGGCAATTTTAAAAGTTTCTGTATACGACTTTTCTTGAGTAATAAATTGAAATGTAGAAATAATTGCAATTCTCCTCTCCCACATGTCATTTGAAATAGCTAATTTTTCAAGGATAGTACGATTATTCTTACCCACCAAATAAGCTCCTACTATCTTATATGCAGAAGTATCAACCAAATCCCAGTTATTTACAAAGCGAGTGTTTTTCAAATAGAAATCGTAAATTGCTTGTTTTTCTAAATCCGATGCCTTGCTAAACTTGCTGGTTAAAATTAACAATGCAATAAGTCTTTCTTCATGAATTTTTGAGGCAAGCAGTTTTCCTACATCACTCAAAGACATACTACTAAATTGCATGGCTATTTTTCTGGACTGAGGAACAGTTAGTCCATAAAAAATGTCACCATACCCATACTCCCCTTTTTTAGTTTTAAAAAAACGCTGCAAAAAGGCAGCCTTATCTGAATTTTTTAAAGATAGCACTTCCGTGTGAAGATTATCTAGCATTGAGGTTTATACGCGGTTTTTAATCTTTCCCACTAAGTCATCAAGATTTGTTTCTGTTTTAATAAATACTTCTAATTCTTCTGTGTCTTTTCCTCCTGCTAAATTTGTTAAAACGATAGCTGGAATATCTTTCCTCATATCGTGCTTTAATATATGATAAAACGTGTATCCATCCATTCCTGGCATAATAAAATCCAAAATAATAAAGTCCACAGTGTTTGACACCAGATAATCGAGTGCCTCCTTACCGCTAACCATAACAATAGGAGTAATTCCTGCTGCTTTCACTCTTTCTGACAGCCTATTTGTAAACTCTGCATCGTCATCAACTATGAGGATTGTCTTTGTCGGAGTTATGTTTTCCATATAATTATGTACTTACTTCAAGACGTTCTTTAATTTTTTGCACAAATTCGTCTAAGTTGACATCTGTTTTTACATATACTTCTAGATCCTGAGGAGCATGCTTTTGTTCAGGAAAATTAGTTAATATTACTGTAGGTATGCTTTTTCTTAAATCATGCTCCAAAACATGAGAAAATGTATACCCGTCCATCTCTGGCATTATAAAATCAACTATAATAAAATCCGCTCCGTTTGTCGCCAGGTAATCAAGCGCCTCTTTGCCAGTTGCCATAACAATTGCTTTCATTCCAGCTGCATTTACTTTGGCAGCCAAAATGTCTGCAAAATTTAGATCGTCATCTATGATAAGTACTTTTTTAGATTGTGGCTCCATATGGATAATATAGACTCATATTCTAATTTTGTCAAATCAGAGCTAGGTAAGAAATTCGAGTTTAGCTTCAAAAACTGGTACAATATGAGATTATGAATATTTGGCAAAAGTTACCAAAGCCCCTTTTTGTACAAGCTCCCATGGAGGACGTAACAGATACTGTGTTTAGGCAAATTATAAAACTGGCGGGCGCTCCTGATCTATACTTTACTGAATTCACAAACGCTGATGGAATCATACACGGTGGAAGCAAATATACAGCTCAGAGATTGCAATTTGAAAAAAAAGAAAAACCTCTTATTGCTCAGATATGGGGGAATAATCCAGATAACTATCTAAAATCAGCTAAACTTTTGTCGGAAATGGGATATGATGGGATTGATATAAACATGGGCTGTCCTGTGCGTAAGGTTGTCAAAAGGGGAAACTGCTCGGGACTCATAAGGAATCCAAAACTTGCCGCAGAACTAATCATTGCTGCAAAGGAAGGAGCCGACAGTCTACCAGTATCAGTTAAAACAAGAATCGGAAATGATAAAATTGTAACTGAGGACTGGATAGGATTTTTACTTGAACAAAATTTAGCAGCTATTACTGTTCACGCAAGGACTTCAAACGAAATGACAAAGGTACCCGTTCATGCTGAGGAATTTGGCAAAGCCGTACAGTTGAGAAACACAATCAATCCAAATACGCTTATTGTGGCCAACGGCGACATTATGACGCGAGAACAAGGACTACAGATTGTTTCTGAGTACGGAGTTGATGGGGTCATGATAGCCCGCGGATTACTTCATAATCCCTGGGTGTTTAACCGCGAAAAACAGTTTGAAGATATTTCAGTTTCTGAAAAATTAGAACTACTAAAAAAACATGTTGTGCTTTTTGAGACAACCTGGGGAAAAACAAAAAACTTTGAACTTATGAAAAAGTTCTACAAAGCCTATCTCAATGGCTTTGATAATGCGGCAGATTTGAGATCAGAACTTGTATTAATCCACGGGTATACTGAAACAATTCAAAGAATTGATGAATTAATTATGAGCTCTCAGTAAATTATTTCCTCCTAGTCTTTCTTACTCCTCGTGCGATCAGAATGTCATATACAGCTGACGCACCTATAAGAATATATACCATTTTTAAAACCACAGGTGATCCGCTCAAAAATGCCTCAAGCAGATTTACATCGAGTAAACCCATAAGTCCCAAGTTTAATGCTCCCACTATAACTAACACATATGTAGCCAAAAGTATTCCTTTGTGTTGCATAAAAATCACCTCCATTCTTCTTAAGCTTTCATTAGTGTAAGAACTTTAGAATAAAGGAGTCAAGTAGTCTTTACTGTGTCAATTTTACGATTTCGGGGTATTTAGCCTTAAATGCATCAGAGAACACGCAACCGTTTAAGCATGCCGGGATAAACCAATCAATATGTGCGTTATTTTTTGAGATTAAAAAACCCTCATTTCCACCATTTTTAAATACTGCGTCAGCCATGTATGGATACGCTGTTTTACTCTCTAAAAGATTTGGAGATATCTTAAAAGATACTAAACTTCCAGGCTGAGCGTCTGCCTGATAATCAAGATATGGATTTATAACACGAGCCTTAATTTCTGAAAGATCCTGAGCAGGAATACTTGCTTCAGATTCTATAACTACAACTGGCGCACTCCCAGCAGCAGGCGTTGCAGACATAGTTTGCGTAACCGCGAGAGTTGGTACAGCTGTTTGAGCCTCTGGGGATATAACCGCTTCAATCTGTATAGCTGTCTGTTCCTGATTTTTTCCAAACAGATAAGCCGCAACACCTACTAAAATAATAAGTACTACAATCAAAATAACAGTCCAAATTCTCCGCATATCTTGTTCTAGCATATATAGAGAATAACTTCAATAATGTTTTTAAACCACTGCATATCTATTTCTGCAAACTGTTGTAGAATTAGTATATGACTGACAGCAAGGGTGAACTTGTTCCCAGCTCCCACAGAGAATTAGCTAGATTACCGAAAAATCCTTTTGAGATGCTCCTTGAAGAACGCTTCAAAACATTCACAAAAGAACTTACGGATAAAAACGCACCATTTGTATATGTTCCGCGTGTTGATGAGAGGCAAGAAAGATTTCCAATGGATCTTGACTTAACTCAAGTGGGATGCACCTTTTGGGACATTATTCCAAATGCAGAAGACAATGTACTTTCTAAATACGAATTGCACCGCAAATCATATGGGGATCTGCAGCGTAAAGAAGGAGATTCGTTGGATTTTCCCATCAACACACTTGGCAGAATCGCACTGAGAAGAATAAAAAACAAAGCAGGAGATGAGGTTTGGGCTTATACAATTGAAGCTGGGGGTAAGATAGATACAAAGAAGGCTGCGGTTTATTCGGATTATGTTGCCCAAGGAGTAACCAGAGGTATTCCAAGTTATATACAAATAAACACTGCTGGCAGGTCTATGGAAGATTTAACCACAAGGCTTGACCTGGCGCTCCATCAAATTGAACCAAACTTATTTAACCCCAACTATAATCCGGCGGAAGAAAACGTACCCCAAAATCCACTTCACGCCCTGCCCGCTCCCCATCGACTTGACATTCCTATGAATACACAACCTAAATCTGCATCAGATCAGGAATTGTCCTCACCAGATGATGTAGATGATTGGTTAATCTCATATTTGAACGGAGCTGAAGAGGATGAACCTACCGATAAGGAATAGTTATTGGACTTTTGGGGTTTCTCCGTACACTACCACTTTTGTCCCTGGGTCAGTTGCTGTTGCTGGATTTGCCCAGCCCGTAGAACGCGGGTCAGCCCATTCAAACACTCTTCCAGCATCTGCCGTACGCATATTTACACATCCATGACTCATAGGAACTCCGAAATTGTCATGCCAATATGCGCCATGAATACTGTATCCTGCTCCTTTTGGAACCTCACTGTTTGAATAAAACATTGTGTAGGGAACGTTTGGCAAATAGTAATAAGTACCCAATGCTTTGTTACCACCTTCCATCTTGGTATATCTTAACTTAACCCAGATATCAAATTCACCAGTTGGAGTTGGCCACCACTTACCTGTGGAAACCGGAAACTCCATGACAACAGTATCCCCTTCATATGCATATAATCGTTGATTTGTTAAATCAACTGCTATTTTTTTAGGACCCGTTGTCTCTCCAAGTACATTTTTTTGAGGGCTAGCATACGCAATCGCATCCTGTACAGGCACTTTCACGGTTTTATCCTCAAATATAGCAGTTTTTGCGTTTCTATCATACACGCCTGATAAATCCTTAATGCAAGAAACTGAATTTGCACAAAACGGCTCCTTATTGTAGGCATTAAAAGAGATAGCGCCAGCAAGCAATGCCACAGCGCCTCCTAAAAAGACAAACACAAACTTTTTTGATAGCTTTGAAGACCGAGTTCTTGAAGTGCTTTTTGAGGCAGACTTTTTGACAAACTTTACACCAGCCTTCTTAACAGATTTTTTGGGCATAAGTAAACTATAAAAGAATTCTTACATTCTTGTAAAGTAGCAGTTTTGAACTACCTAGCTTGACAAATAGGCATAATTATGGTATATTATAAGTCTGTATCGGATAAGATACTTTCTCTGCCTCCTGTTTATACTGTCCAAGCTAATTTGAGCCTCACGCTCATTCAGCTTTGAGAGTATGAAATACTTAAAAAACACATTACTCACGGCCTCAGGCCTCTTATTTGTTGGAAATAGCCTCATATTTGGAGGGGTAGCCTCAAGCGTGCCAACACGTGAATTAGCCTCAAAAACGATATCTCTTGAAAATCGTGCTGCACCAGGCTCATTTATGGCTGAGGTTATGCGTGACAACATATTGCTTACTATAGGGTATATGCGTGGGATCACAACTGACGGTCAAACAGTAGACTGGGAGGCTGTCCGCAAACCCTTTACATACTCATTTGAATTAAGACCAAACGAAGCCTATTCTTTCCAAAAGGATGCCCTTGCCTCCTATGAAGCTGATATTGTGAAAACAATTGATGTTAATTTTGCGGGGCAAAATGGTTTTAAGCACGATGGATACCTTATGGGAGACGGTGTGTGCCATTTAGCCTCATTATTCTACTGGGCAGCACTGGACGCAAACCTGGATGCAACAGCACCTGTAAACCATGACTTTATGGTAATCCCTGAAGTACCGCGCGAATATGGTGTATCCATATACTCTACTCCTGGACAAAAAGATGCCAACGCACAGCAAAATTTGTATATAAGAAATAATACAAAAAACACAATCCGTTTTGAAATTACGTATGATGGAAAAAATCTTGAAACAAAAGTATTAAAGCTTGCTGATAACACTTCAACTAAAGATATTGTAACGGAGGTTATTTAACATCTAACCGCACATAAGCCTCATGTATGTTTCTGAGGTAAAAGCCGGTATCAAATAGATCCCTCAGCTCAGCTTCTGGAATCAAATCTGCAACTTCTTGCTCTTTTAATGCTAGATCCAGCAGCTCTATCTTTTCGTCCATAGCGCGCTGCGCTAAAGCCTTGACCACATCATACGCCTGCGTCCTAGAAACACCTTTTTCAAGTAATGTATTGAGTAACCGTGGACTGTAGATTGCACCATATGTGCTTTTGAGATTTTCAAGCATTCTATCTTCATACACAACAAGCCCCTCAACTACCTGAGTCATTAAGCGTACAGCATACAATAACCCCTCAAATACATCTGGAAATGCAAAGCGCTCAACTGACGAATGTGAGATGTCTCGCTCAAACCATAACGCCTGAGAATTCTGCTCTGCAAAAGCTGCACTTCTTATAACTCTTGCAAGACCGCAAATGCGTTCTGACAATTCTGGATTTCTTTTGTGAGGCATGGCACTGGATCCCTGCTGAGATTCTTTTTCAAACGGTTCACGCACTTCACCCACATCAGTGATTGACAGCAGTCGTATGTCAGTTGCGATCCTCTCAAGCGTTCCCGCGTTTATTGCAAGAAGGCTTAACACTTCCGCATGTCTATCCCTACTTATTACTTGAGTTGGAGCCTGGTCAACCTCCAGTCCTAACTTTTTTAACGCAAGTTTTTCAACTTCTGGCTCTATAAACACATTTGTCCCAATTTCCCCTGAGCATTTTCCATATGCTATTACGCTTTCAGAGTGTTTTATGCGTGTTATGTCACGCAGCACTTCTGCATACCAGCCTAGCACCTGTCTTCCAAATGTTTGAGGAACTGCGTGCTGTCCGTGAGATCTACCCACCTGCAAGGTGTTTTTGTGTTTCAGGGATAATTTTTTCAAAGAATCAAGTAACTCATTAAAGTCTTTTTCAAGAATCTGCAAAGATTCTTTTATTTGAAGCGCAAGGCTTGTATCCAATACATCACTGCTAGTATTTCCCTTGTGTAAATAATTCCCCGCATCTTTAGAAAGCTTGCCTTGCACTAATCGCAATAATTTATTTGTTTCATGCCCGCGTGCCTCCAGAAGTGAATCTATTTCAGATTGATCTAAAACCAAGGCTTTTTTAATTTCCTCCAATTCCTGAGTTGTGGGTTTGCCAAAAAGTTCTGCCCTAGCTTCACTTTGGGCAACCCAGATTTTGCACTGAAACGTAAAGTACCCTTCTGGTTCCCAAATTTTGTGCATATCTAAAACTTGATTAGTGTATCTAATAGGTAATGGCATAATAATTAATACTCCCGTCTTCCCTCAAGCGCTCGATCAAGCGTAGTCTCATCAGCATACTCTATGTCAGCGCCAGTTGGAAGCCCGTGTCCAATTCTTGTAATTTTAAGTGTATTTAAAAGATTTTTCAAATCCCTAACTAAATACATAGCAGTTGCCTCTCCCTCCATGGTTGGATTTGTGGCAATTATAATTTCTGAAACTTGCCCATCTAGTGTTTTAACACGGGACAAAAGCTGCGGAATATATATGTCATCTGGCCCTATAGAATTTAATGGATCAATAACCCCATGAAGCACATGATAAAGACCTCTATACGTTCCGGATCGCTCCAATGCCAACACATCAAGTGCGTCCTCAACAATACAGATTATACTTTTATCACGAGACGCATCTGTACACACATAGCATGGACTTACATCTCCTATGTTGTAGCACACAGAACACATTACTGTTTCTTTTTTAAGGTTCATTAAGTCAAGAGCAAATTGATCTAAATTTGATTGCGGCACATGAAGCAAATAAAAAGCCAAACGCTGGGCCGATTTAGGCCCCACTCCTGGAAGTTTTTCAAAATCTTCAATAACTTTTGATAGTGCTTTTGGTAATTTCATATCTCAAGATTATAACATTTTCATTTTTATACAACATTTCATCAATTTGGAATCCGAGCCCATACATTTACTCCGTCAATTGAAACCCGAACCTCATATGCCCATGTCATCAATTTGGAATCCGAGCCCATGGAAGAACGAATAACGAACGCTCGGAAAGAACGAGTTCTTTCAGTGAGCGAATGAGTTCTGGAATGGATGAGGATTTCACTTGATGAGAGTTTCTGCTTCTCTTGCCGGCGCAAGAGAAGAAAAAGCTACACTTTCATCAGTTCTTCTTCTTTCTGTTTTGCCAAAATATCGATCTCTTCTATATATTTATCTGTTAATCTTTGCACCTCACGCTCAATACGCTCTATTTCGTCCTCAGATGTTCCATCTGCTTTCAGCTTTTTGGCGTCCGTCATTCCATCCTGCCTCATTTGCCTGATGGTTACTTTTCCAGCCTCTGCTTTTTGATGAATAAGTTTTACAAACTCACGCCTTCTTTCTTCAGATAAAGGAGGCAAGTTTATTCTAATTATGGTCCCATCAATAATTGGATTAATTCCTACTTTTGCGTCACTAATTCCGCGCTCTACCTCACCCAATACTGATTGATCAAAAGGAGTTAAAACGAGCGTATGCACATCTGCCACGTGAATGGTTGCCAGTTCATTTACTTTTAAAATTGCCGTGCCGCCATATGCTTTGATTGAAATATTTTCCACCAGTGCTGGAGACGCTTTACCAGTTCTGACTGTTTGAAAGTCTGCATGAAGGCTTACGAGCGCCTTTTGCATTTTTTGTTTTATATCTGTTGGGATTGGATCTTCCATTAAGTTAATTAGGTATCAAGCTTTGGCCAGAAGCCACACGTACTATATCAAAAACTGTAATAACTACCATGAGTGTTAGAAGTAAAGCGAGTCCCACAGCATGCGCATACCCCTCATACTTTGGGTTAATTTTGCGTCGGGTTACAAACTCTATGACTATAAAGAATAGACGTCCTCCGTCTAGTGCTGGAATTGGCAGCACATTTAACACTGCTAGATTAATTGAAAGCAATGCAGCAAACCAAAGAGTTGCGTTTACCCCATATGAAACCGCTTGACCTGTTAACTGTGCCACTCCCACTGGTCCTGCCACTCCCTCTGGAGCCTGACCACTAGTAACTAGCCCTGCAATCATTTGACCAAGTCCTGCAAAAATTAGCCATGAAAATTTGAGTGTTTCAAGAGTTCCATAAAATGGAGCTTGATACCATGGATATTTTTTGACCGTAATGTTGGAAATCCCAACCCCAACCGGCCCCTGTCCTTCTGGTGTGTTTATGCGAGGGGTAAGTGAAACTGTGGACACTTCTCCATTTTTTTCTACTCCCAGCGTAATTTTCTTTCCGCCACTCTTACGCACAGTGCTGATAAATTCTTCGGTTGAGGTAATTCTTGTACCATTTATAGTAGTGATGGTGTCTCCCACTTGCAAGTTGGCTGCAGCTGCTGGACTTCCCGCCTGCACGTCAGTTACATGAATTTTATCACTCGGGATAGCTACTCCTTGTGCTGCAAAAAGGTAAGAGATAATAACCACTGCAAGTAGAAAATTCATAACTACTCC
>CAYRYY010000002.1:14755-18532 GCA_964428715.1 uncultured Gammaproteobacteria bacterium | reverse complement strand
AGCTACAACCACTGCAAATCTTTGCCAAATGGGGCGAGCAAAAAAAGCGCGCTTTAGCATACTAGCTGACATCTCTTTTTCTTTTTTAGTTTGTTTAACGGCGCCTCCGCCTGCTGCATCTTCTCCAAAAAGTTTTACAAAACCACCCACAGGAAGTAAGTTTATAGAATAAAGGGTTTCACCACGCCTAATTCCGAATACTCTTGGAGGAAACCCAATTCCAAACTCCTCTACTTTTATACCTAATTTTTTGGCAACCAAAAAATGTCCTAATTAATGGATTAATACGAGGATGGATAAAATTACAACAAAAGCAATAATCGTGACTATCATAGGGAAATTATACAAAAGGTTGTGCAACTAAACAATACGCGGGATTGAGTTTGTTATGATGAGATCTCTTTCATTGTGACCGAATGATTTTTTCCTATTTCAAAAGAATAAAGACGTGGCACCTCATCTTTTACAATAAGCATATGCTCGCCATCAAATACTACTTCTTCAACAACGGGAGTTTTTGAACGCGAAACTCTTTCTTGACGAACTGGTTTTTGAGGAAAAGATACGTCTGAGGCAGCTAGTCTTGCTTCAATACGTGGACGCATATTTATCTCCCTATTTCTATTCTGTGGAATCTGCCAAGTACTATATTTTCTCCTAGTTTTGCAATTGCTGCTTTAACTAATTCTTCAATTGTTTTACTTCCGTCTCTTATGTACTCTTGTTTTAGAAGTTCTTCTGTGTTTTTTGGATTCATAGATGACACCTGAAGTGCAATTTCATGAGCTAAAGTCTTAAATTCATCAGTGCGAGCTACAAAATCAGTCTCGCAATTAAGCTCTACCAACACACCAATTCTTCCAGCATGCACATAAGACTCTATGAGTCCCTGTCCTGTCTCACGGTCTCCCTTTTTGGCGGCTTTTTCAAATCCTTTTTTCTGCAATATTTCCTCAGCCTTTTTCAAATCTCCTTTGGATTCTAAAAGTGCTTCACGGCAATCATTTATACCTGCGCCGGTTTTGTCCCTAAGTTCTTTGATGAGTTTTGTGTCAACTGTCATAGTAAATTATTCCTCTTCTGAAGTTTTTTCTGCTTTCTCTTTTTCTTTAGCAACTTTTGCTGCAGCCTTTTCGTCTGCCTTTCCTTTTTCTTTCATTCCCTCAATCCAAGCATCCATTAAGTAACTTGTAATAAGTTTTATTGATCCTACTGCGTCATCATTTGCTGGAATTGGGTATCCAATAACACTTGGGTCAGCATTTGTATCCACTATTCCAATTGTTTCAACACTCATACGTTTTGCCTCATTAACTGCTGTGCCCTCTGCCTGAGTCCCAATAATCAAAAGCGCGTCTGGCACTTCAGTCATGTCTGCAATTCCGCCGTAAAAATCAGTTAATTTTGCTTTTTCTTTGTCAAACAACACCTGTTCACGCTTCGTGTAGTTTTCTTTTTTACTGGTGGTTAACAGTTCTTCTATGTCTTTAAGTTTCTTAATATTTTTAGAGACTTCTTTAAAATTAGTAAGTGTTCCGCCTACCCAACGGGCTGTTATGGTGTAAAGTTTTCCTGGAGCTTCCTTTTGCGCGCGAGCAACTTCCTCTTTCACAATTCCTTTTGCTTGTCTTTTCGTTCCAATTACAATCATTGATCCGCCGCGTCCTGACAATTCTTTGATGAATTTGGCAGCCTCAAGCAATCCTTCACGGGTTTTTTCCAAGTTTATAATGTGTACATTTGAACGTGCTTCAAAGATGTATTCGTCAGCCTTTGGATTGCGACGATTTACCTGATGTCCAAAATGGCATCCTGCTTCCAATAATTCTTCAAGGGTTATGTCTTTCATATTTAGTTCTTTACCTCCATCTAGCAAGCGGGTCAGAACTAAAAGCTAGATGTGTGAATTTCTGAATTTCTTCAGATAGAAATATTATACCAAACAAAACCCTAAAAAACAATTGACTAGTGCTCATTCCTCTGCGTACAATAAGTTGTATGTGGAATTCCCGCGGAAGCGCTGAGATGTATATTTTGTTGGCCATTATTATAATTGGCGCATTTTTTTTAGCTGGAGGAATCACGGGCGGATTTAAGAACTCCGAATACCCTGAGGAAGCTGCCATATATAACACAAAATGACAATTGAATTTAAAAAAGGATCCAAGGGAGGCATAGAACTTTTTCTACTGGGAGTAATTGTCATTGGTGCATTTTTCTTAGTAGGCGGAGTTGGTGTGTTTAAAAAAACACCAAGTAAAGATAGTGTTGGAGCAACGCAAGTACTCTGTTGTGACTCCGGTAATGGAGACTCGTGTATACCCAGCAGTACCGACACCATAACTTACGCAGGAACTACATATGGACGGCTTAGAAGTGAAACAAAATTCATAGAAGGAAACGTACACTTGGAAGATAGTGGACAAAAAGCCACTGTTAATGGAACCCAATATCCAATCGTCCTCAACTCCTCCCAGAAAGATCAAAACTTTCCAGCAGGATATGCTTGCGGGAGCAATACAAATGATAAATACATCTCAGAACTTCCACCTGGAATGTCCATCCTTGACCCTAGGGCGATAAATTACTGCCGAGAAACACCAAATGATATGATAATTTACGTTTGTAAATCCGGAAAGTGCGAAACAGCATCTGTTTGTCCACCGCCAGGAATAAATTACGATCCTATCACTACCTCTTGTTATGGAGATGAAACCTCCGTTTATGACGCGTATTTTCGGCTTTCAGACTATAACGCAACAACAAAACAAGGAGTTCCAGATTTCATCAAAAATTGCTCGGAAAAAACAGCACCCCTGCAGATAGTCGGCTCTGGAAAACAGCCTCAGCAGATTATTGTCCCCACAAATGTCCAGCACGATAATCTACAGCTGAATACATTTACCGTAACTGAACCTGGCGGACAGGCCATCCCATGGTTTTCACCATTCTGTAAACCTGCTGTATATTTATATCCAGAATCTGTTTCTGAAATATCTGTCAAAGTTAGCCCAGTGGGACCATTTACCTACACTGACCCCCTCTATCCTGATTCTGGGTGGAATGTGACAACCTTTCCGGATGGAAAGATTATAAGTAACTCCAAAGAATTTCCTTATTTATATTATGAAGCAGATATTCCAAGTATCTTAATTCCAAAGCCTGAAACAGGGTATAGCGTGAGGGGCGACGGGTTAAGAGAATTTCTCAATGATTTACTTCCAAAAATGGGATTAAATAGCAAGGAAACAAAAGAAATGGCTGAGTACTGGGCAAACTCCTTACCTCAAAGCCCATACTATTTTGTAGGAATAATTCCTGAAAAGATTTTGGATAGTATTGCGCCACTAGATATTAATCCAAAACCTGCCACAACAATACGTGTAGCACTCTACTTTGAAGCACAAAACACATCTAAAACAGTAGCTGCACCTACTCTAATTTCTAAAGAAAGAAATGGATTTACTGCAGTTGAATGGGGAGGAATTTTAAAAACAGACAAACCATTCGTATGCTTACAGTGAGTTAAACGAATCTGTCTTCAATACTATGCATTTTACAAAAGGATACAGCTATATTTGGATTTTAATTATTGTGATTATTGGAGCCTTTTTTATGGGAGGCGGCCAGTTTATGTTTGAGGACTTGGAAGAATTAGGCATTCAACCCACCCTTACCCCAGCACCAGGGGTCTATGCTACTCAAACACCTACTCCCACCCTAGCAAATAATTGGACAATATCTTTATACCCAAGTTATTGATGGTGTATTTAGTTT
>CAYRYY010000002.1:0-14745 GCA_964428715.1 uncultured Gammaproteobacteria bacterium | reverse complement strand
CCAGCAAGGGGTGTTCAACAATAAGTCCTTCTATCGCACTCATGGATATTGTTATAGAAAGTCCAGAAAATGGATATCTACTTGCCGAAGTTCTTATCAATAACACTCCTAGGTACGAATGGTCAGAGGCCGTTACTATTCACCCAAAAGAAACACGGCTTAATAATGAGTTTTCAGAAGCTGACGGCTTCTCAACAAATCCCTGGCGGTTAAGTCTATACAAAGGCGGCACTCAAAATACTACTACCGGTGCCTGGAGTGGTGGAACGCTGCAGGGCACGCCATTTAATGGAGTACGGACCAACTGCACATAGCAGGTATTGATTTATTTTTCCAACATGTTACTGTATATATACTCTGCCCTTTTTGGGTTTTGTTTTGTATATAAAAATGAGCAAGATTATCATAAAAATCCTTAATAGATATAAAAAAAATTCATTGGGATTTATTGCAGATTCCGCCATTATTGCGCTTTTCGCTTTTGCCACACTTTCGTTTCCACTTATTGCTCCAAATGTTTCAAATTATATTGCCTCTCAAACTAAAAACACCGACACAGTTTCTCAGATTGCACAAGAAGGAAAAAGCTGTACTAAGGGTAATGACTCAACTTGTAATGATCCTGCGTTCTTCTGTTCTGATAGTGATGGGAAATGTCATAGGTGGGGATGTGGAGGTGGAGGCGCAGATAGTAGATGCCGAGAGCTAACAGGAATTAGTTCTGCCATATGTGCAGATGATAAATGTTATACATCAAAACGGCCTGATGGGTTCAGGACTTGCGGTGAAGCTTCTGACTGTACAGGAGGATATTGCCACAATGGAACATGTGCTTCAAAAGGAAATAGGTGTGGAGGAGAAAGTTGTGAGGCAGATTTTCAATGCAAAACTAACAGTTGCAACAAGCAAACGGACAAATGCTTCGGGCCTGCTGACTGCAATAATACCAATCCACCTCCTCCTGCACCAGTAATTGGGAACTGTGGAGATAAAAATTGTAGCCCAGTTGATCAATGCGTGGGCTCATCCAACAATAATTCCTTGGGGACATTTTGTATCCCAAAAAATGGAGGAGCTTTAAATTCTTACTGCGGTAAACCAAATGGCACACCAAACAGCTACGTGTGTGGTACGGGATACTGCAATTCTTCACTCAAATGTGCGACCGATCCTAGTACTATTATTGATGACGACGATGATGAAACACCACCAGTCACAGTAGCAGGAAACTGCGGAGATAAAAATTGTAGTCCTGTAGATCAATGTGTTGGCTCTCCTAATGCAAATGATCAAGGAACGTTTTGTATTCCAAAAAATGCTGGCGCACTTACCTCTTATTGCGGTAAACCAAACGGCACACCAAACAGCTATGTGTGTGGTACAGGATACTGTAATGAAAACCTAAGATGTGCACCCGCTCCAGATCCTGATGTTGTTGACGATGATGATACTGTCACTCCTCAAAATCCTGTCACAGGTGACTCTCCACTCAATCCACCCATAGAAAGTAACCAATGCCTTGGAGCTGATGGAAAAGTTGATACGGCTAAATATTTGGAGCCTAGATGTGGTGGCCAAAAATTTGATGGGACTAAGGCAACTCCCAACAATACAGCTTACTGCGGAAAGCAATATACAGACGTATACACCTGTGGCGGTAAGGAATACGCAAACGATGCAGATATTGATGCTTGCAGCAAATCTCCTTGGTGCCCAACTGCAAATACCGGTGGTATAAATCCAGGGGTAACAACCCAACCTCAATCATGCGCTCAATTGGGTGGAACTTGTATGGATAATGTTCTCTATGGAGGATCCACCTGCACACCAAGTACAGGAGGGACTGGGAAGCGCATACTGCAACAGGGAGCCACTGACTGCGCAAATCCTAATTTGTTCTGTTATGTTTGCCAGAGAACAGCAGTCACACCCGTTCCAAATGTCACAATCCCGCAATCTACAACTGCACCTGCGCAAAATGGGACTGGGGAAGCGTGCGCAACTAGTGGAACAATTTGTGGCGGAAATAATAGTAATGCATGTTATGCGGCAAAGGATGACACTAGTCTTCACTGTTGCAGATTTACAGAGAGGTTTTGTCAAGCGCTGGGAAGATGCGTAAATGCAGGAACCATAGAGTTTGAAAATTGTGGAAAACCCCAAAGCACTCCCAGACCCACAAATCAGTCATGCTATCCAGATAATCCAGCAACAAATCACTGCTATAACGGGCATGCTGATTGCTGCAACCCATCTACAAGAGGTGTATACGCAGGAAAAAGTTTCAGGTGTACATCTCCAATTGGAACAGGCACATCATATTGTGTTGAATCGACCCAAAACGCACAAGCAGTAAGCAGTGAATCTGAATGTCTCAAAAATTCTGACTGTATTAAATCAGGTAAAAGTGTCTGCGTGCTTAACTCGCGTCAAGTCGGATTATGTGAGTAGTGTTACAATATTATCTATGAAGAAAAAACCTATATTTATAACTGGTATTTTACTATTAATAGTCATAACTGCCAGCCTCATATTTTATTTCGTTTCAAGTAGTTCTCAACCGCGAGAAATCGAAAAAACTACCCCCACAGCAAATCCCAACATGTCACCTGTGCCTATGCGGATATCATTTGAGCCTTCAACCATCAAACTTTCATCCGCCAGTGCTACCACTATTAAATCAGATATAAAGCTTGATGTTGGACCTACAGATATACGCTCTGTTGAAATTGTTATTCTTTGTGACCCCAAACGAATCAAAAATCTAGTACTTACCCAAAAACGAGACAGATACTCGGCGCTATCTTATGCATTTGCAGATTCAGAAGCAGTGGTAAATCAAGAAACCTGTGAAGGAACTCTTACTCTTGAGATACCTAAAGACAACCCTGAACAGCGAGGCTCAGGAATTGTGGCTAATATCTCAGCAACTGTTGAAGGAGCTCAGCCTACTGAAATTGTTATACTCCCCGTAAGTACAGGTAATACAAATAACAAAAATGTAACCTTCCAAATCTCTCGGGTTAACCTTGAATTAACACGATAACCCGTATGAAAAAAAATAAAAAAGAAAACAACAACTTGCTTAAAACACTATGCGTTGTAGTCTTTGTCTTTATGTTGATTGCGGCTCTCTTTTCACAAAACTTGCAGCAATCTCAAAGTGTAGCTTCATCCCCGTTTGCTCCACTTTTTAAGTTTTTTACTTACGCTCCACAAAAAAGTGTACAAATTGGCTGGTTTACAGTTTTCTATCCTACTGCAACACCTGCACCCACAAAAATGCCAGTAACACCTACACCATGCCCTGGCGGAACACATGAACAATCAGTTGCATATGTACCGCAGCAACCAATTCCCCCAGTTAACAACCAGCCCCCTATCTATATAACTCAAACAATACCAAGTCCTACTCAAAAAATTGACCCATGCATAAGTCCACAGCCGTAAATCTACAACCACACAAATAACCGTTGTTTTTGTGTTTCTTTATTGTTATATTAAGGACATGAAAATATTAAAAAATCAGGACATGGAAGTTTATAGCCTCATAAAGGCAGAGGAAAAACGCCAAAAAGAGGTTTTGGAAATGATCCCATCAGAAAATTATACTTCCACTGCAGTTTTAGAAACCCTTGGCACAGTACTTAATAATAAATACTCAGAAGGATACCCTCGCAAAAGATATTACCAAGGAAATGCCGTGGCAGATGAGGTAGAACAATTAGCAATTGACCGCGCAAAAGAATTATTCGGTGTTCCCTATGTAAACGTACAAGCATTATCAGGAAGTGTCATGAATATGGCAGTGTACTTTGCAACCTTAACGCCCATGAAAGGAAAAATCATGGGATTATCTCTCGCCTTTGGAGGTCACCTCACACATGGAGCTAATCTTTCCGCCTCTAGCACTTTTTACAAATCTGTCCAATACACATTGGGCAAAAATGGGCAGTTAGACTATGCAGCTATAGAAAAACAAGCCCTTTCCGAAAAGCCAGACATCATTGTTTGTGGATTTACAGCCTATCCTAGAACAATTGACTTTGAAAAATTTGCAAAGATTGCAAAAAAAGTAAATGCGTATTTGTTGGCTGACATTTCTCATATTTCAGGGTTAGTTGTTGGAGGAGCTCATCCCTCTCCCGTACCATTTGCGGATATTGTAACTACCACCACTCACAAAACACTCAGAGGCCCTCGAGGAGCACTCATTATGGTAACGGACAAAGGTCTTAAAAAAGATCCAGATTTGGGTTCAAAAATTGACAAGGCAATAATCCCAGGACTTCAGGGCGGCCCTCATGATAACCAAACTGCAGCCATTGCAGTAGCTCTTAAAGAAGCAAGTACCCCTGCTTTTAAAAAGTATGCAGCACAAATTGTAAAAAATTCTGTTGCCCTTGCCGAGGAATTAAATAAATTTGGGTACGATTTAGTCAGCGGCGGATCTGACAACCATTTAATTTTGATTGATTTAAGGAATAAGAAAGTAAGCGGAAATGTAGCGGCACTGGCTTTAGAAAGAGCAGGAATTATTCTTAATAAGAATGGTGTTCCATTTGACACCAATCCCCCATTCTATCCCTCAGGAATACGTATGGGAACCCCAGCTATAACTACCCGCGGACTCAAAGAAAAAGATATGAAAAAAGTAGCTGTTTGGATTAATAAAGCTATTGAGATGGTTGCTCCCAATGAAGCACCAACTGATAAAGAAGCAAGAACACTCTGGTGGAAAGAAGAAAGAAAGAAAATACTAAACAATAAAGAACTGCTTAAAATTGGAAAAGAAGTAAAGGCATTTATGTCAGCCTACCCCATGCCCTAAGTTGATTATTTCTTAACAGCAATTACTGTCATCCAGTCAGAAGTACGAGGATCGAATGGTTTTATAAGAGACATTTGCCCAAATTGTCCTCTATACTCCCCTTTTGTTCCTGTCACGTTAATATCTTTGTATCCTGCATCCTCTAACATTTTTATAACGTCATTGTTTTTAAGATATGATATTTCAATAGAATTTATACCTGCAAATACCCATCTATCCCCATTACTTGTAAAGTTCACGATGTTGTGTATCAGCGTATTCTCATCTTTTTTATCAAAATACTCTATAAATAACTCTTCGCCTTGTTTTTTTGGATTTTTCTTAACTCTAAAATTTAAAAATCTCCCCTTCTCTTCCACAACTTTTTCCAAATTTAAAAATTGTATTACAATAACACCATTCTTTTTGGTGATAGTGTATAAATCATTCAGTATCTTTTTTGGAGATTGAGGCACATAAGCAAGTGACGTTCCCACACTCAACACAGCCTCTACGGAATTTTTTTCAAATATCTCAGTGAGATTCGAAAAATCTGTCAACTGAAATGAAACTTTATCTTTTACTGACTTTGGAAGTTTTAATCTCTTTCCATTTGCGTATGTGATCATTAACGGATTATGATCAAGCCCTATCGCCTTCACCCCTTCTTTTGCAAGACGAATTGCGTACTCACCTGTCCAACTCCCTACGTCCACTACACTTTTTACATTATGTTTTTGAAAGACTCGAAAAAGCGTAGGAAATTCATTTTCCACTCTCATATCCCAATCTATCATCTGATCATAATTTTCAGACATAAAAGACGCATACTGTCCTTTTTCTAACGTGGGAATTTCATGCTTCAAAACATGCCTAAATACATCCCCACGGGCAATTGTCCCAAGAATTTTTTTGTTTTCATCAACAACAGGAAGACGTGTGAAATTATTTTTATACATGAGAATTTGCGCTTCAACCAATGAAGTTTCCGGAGTAACAAACATCGGATCTTTAACCATTATCGTACTTACTGGCTCTTCAAGTAATGCTGCAACCTTCTTACTATCAACAATTTCTTCTCCTTTTTGATCGTATATGTTTGAAAAAATATCCTCTTCTGTTATAAATCCTACTAATTTTTCTTTGTGAACAACGGGGAATCCTGAAAGATTTGCGGTAAAAACAAGACGGGCAAGGTTTTTAATTGGCAGACTATCTTCAACCCAAATACCTGTCCCATGGGCCACGTCTTTTACTTTCATGAGGCAATTGTAGCATATTTATGGAAAGAATCCTATCCTAAATTAGGCTCACGATGAGTTTTGCCTTGCTTTTTTGCTTCCCATCTTGCGATTGAGGCCTCTCTCCCAACTGGTTTTCCATTCGGAAGAACCTTACCATTCAACCATACATCTTTCTTTAAAACATACCTTCTCATTAACACACTTTTCTTTGGATCTGTAGTATTAATATATTGAGCCTCCCCACCTTCATATCCCATCGAAGCAAATAACACCTCGTTTACGAGATAGTTTCCTTCAAGATTTACCCATGTAACAATCTCCTCATACCCACCATCAACTTCTTCCGAGTAATCTTTAAACAGTTCTTCCAACTCTCCTTCTGATTCTTCTATACCAAATATTGCATCTGTTCTTGCGATACCGAGGGCGAGCCCAAATCCTTGGCCTGAAAAATCTTCTGAAACCCAATGCATTTGCGTATGTGACCGTCTAGGTGTGTCGTCTTTTGACCATGGATCACCGGTATCTTTTCCAACCAACCAACTTGTCATGCCCGCAAATGTGCCATTCTTTTCAATGATTAACGTTCTTCTTTTAACTTCGGCAGGATCTTCTCGTATTTGATTTCCCACATCGTCTCGAGCATCAACCTTAAAAAATCCTCCTGGGAAATAATATTCATGAAGTTTTTGGCGAAATCTTGCCACCTGTTCAGCATTATTCCAATCTTCTGGCAAGTTCTCATCATTAATAAGATCACCTTTCATATGAACTATCCTTGCTTTGTTTTTAAACCAACCCATATCAATCATTTCTTCAATATGTTTTGGTTCAATAGGTTTAATATTCCAGGTGATCTCATGTTTTTGTTCTTTTTTAAATCTGACTACGGAATCCTTCTCACCTTCTTTAAGTGGCTGTTCAATTACACCTCTTGGAGCAAGTCCATTTGTATAGTCAATTATTGGGGGTTCGTCTTCACCCTCAGGCCGTGGACTTGAAAGTGGTGCAATATTGATTTGCTGAGTTTCTGGAGCACCAGGCACTTGAGGTCTTCTACGTCTGAACATTTTATGTAATTTTCCTCCCACTCCACCTTCATCTGAACCGTGAGGAGGTTTAGATATTCCGTTTAATTTTAGACTTGATTCTGGCGACATTCCCATACGCAAAAAAGCCCTTTTTATAAGGGTTTGAATAGGATTATAGTATATTACGTGCCTGAAGTAAAGTTGCCATCAGTTATAAAAAGCAAAACATTAGATACTATTCTGTAATTTAACTCACGCATAGCACTTGCATTTTAATTTCCTTTATGTCCATAATAAATTGTGAGAAATATTCCTCCTAAAACACTCGTACTCATTGGAATCCTAGTAACTCTAGCTGTTGTGCTTCTTGGAATTGCTATAAAACTCTCAGGAACTCCTCAAAATTTAATTCCTGGAACAACTACCCAAACTCCTACCCCAACGGTTGCTAAAACAGCCTCTGTTACCTTTAGTCCCAGTACTCTCAGCCTCAATCCTGCATCCAACTCAGGAACGGTTGACATAATCGTTGACACAGGAAATAGTCCCATAACAGGCGCGCAAATTGAAATTACCTATGACCCAGAAGTCATTACAAACGTTGAAGTACAAGATCCAGAGGCATCTAACTCTCTCTTGGGCACACCTGGCTCATATACTAATTTATTTACTGATGTAACCACACCTGGAAAGATTGTATTTGCTCGTGCTATAAGTCTTTCAGGTCAGGAAGCAAATGGCACAGGAAGTGTTGGGAAAATATCATTTACGGCAACTCCTGGCACCAATCCTACCACTCAGTTAACCTTTGGACCAGAAACTGCAGTGACCACTCTTACTACTACAGAATCTATTTTGAATACCACTACTCCATTAACAATCACACTCCAATAAATTACGGGCGCTCGAGGGTTTTAAAAGTATATGCGTATCCGTTTCCTGAGGACTTTCGCTCATTAATCACTTTTGAAAATTCTGAATATTCAGGAAAAAACGCATCCGCATCATACGCTCCGTCCACAATAGTTAAATACAATCTGTCAGCAAGCGGCAACCCAAGTGTGTAAATTTCTCCTCCCCCAATTATAAAAATCTCATCAGTATCATCTTCTTTTGCAATGGTAATTGCATCCTCTATTCTGGATACTACCGTAAAACCTTCAAGCACGTAATCTGGGTTCCTGGTTACCACAATGTTGCGCCTTCCAGGCAATGGACCTTTTGTATAAAACTCTACTAAATGCTCTGCAGTTTTTCGTCCCATGATAACGGGTTTTCCGCGCGTGGTCTCCCTAAAAAACTTCATGTCCTCCGGAATATCAAAAAGAAGTTTATTGTCACGTCCAAGTTCTCTGTTTTCCCCAATGGCTGCAATCATACTTACTCTCTTATTCATACTATTATTCTACTCTTGATGGGATTTTATTTCTATGCCACAATTATAAAATGCCAATCAGATTTATTATTGAGGGAATTGGAATTATAGGAATGGGAATAATTCTATTTAATTTGTACATGCTGGAAACTGGACGTGAAAAAGCCAAAATCAGAATGTATTTATCTATTGGATTTGTGGGTTCAGTAATTCTTACTGCATACTCCTATATTACAGGGAGTGTTTTGTTTACAATGTTAAATCTAGTCTTTGTCTTTGTAAACGCCTATTGGTATTTAAAGCTACAATCCGGAAAAAAGTCACGCAAATAATATTTCCTGCGCTTCTTTTATAACATTTTGCGTATTTGGTAATAAGTTGAGGTTTGATATCTTATCTATATCTATCCATTCCGGAATTGTTTCGTCAACGTCAGTTGTATTTAATATTTCTCCTTTAAATTCCTTAACGAGATATACATGCCAGTAAGTATACATAACCTCTCCTCCCTTACGAGGAATATCAGCTTCATAAACTGTTGGAATTTCAATCATGGAAGATTTTTCTGGAATAAGTCCAGTCTCTTCTTGAAACTCACGTGCCGCACCTTCAAGTAACGTCTCTCCTTGATCAAGTCTCCCTCCCGGTAACCCGTACACACCAGACAAGTGATGTGCCGCTTCACCATGTCTTACAAGAAGTACTTTGTCATTTTTAATGGCAAGGGCTGCAACAGTGGAAATTCTCTGAGGAGTCATAAATTAACCTGACATCTTACCGGTTTTTTTGTCATACAGTCCACCTGCAACTGTTAATTCTGCTTTCATAGCTGGATATGGATCGTATTCTAAAAGCTCTATATCCTCTACTTTAAAATCATCTATGGATTTTAACCTTCTTTTAATGTTGATTGTTGGAAATGGTCTTGGCTCTCTTGTTAGCTGCTCTTTTACTTGCGGCACGTGATTTTCATAAATATGCGCGTCACCAAACGTGTGAACAAATTCACCAGGTTTGAGTCCCATGATGTTTGCCAAAATTATGGTGAGCAATGAGTAAGATGCTATGTTAAATGGAACACCCAAGAAAAGATCTGCGGATCTTTGGTAAAGCTGTAATGACAACTTGTCTCCGCGTCGACTTACTTGATACATGTTGTGACAAATTGGAAATCTATTAGCATCCTTTTTTAAAGCCATTGTGTACATGTACTCTGGGTTCCATGAGGTAACAATTGCATTTTTAGCATCAGGATCTTCTTTCAATTCTTCCATCACCCAGGCTAATTGATCAATTGTTCGCTTTGTTCTAGTAGGCCATGCTCTCCACATCTCTCCATATATTCTTGGTAAATTCCCCCATTTTTTAGCAAACTTTTCGTCCTCTTTTATGCGCGTTACAAATTCATCTTTGGTTAATTCTTTTTTTGGATTTTTTGTATTGTAAATTTTAAACGGATAGTCATCCCAAATATGGACATTGTTATCTACTAGATATTTAATGTTGGTGTCACCCTTCATAAACCACGCAAGCTCATGAATAACTCCTTTCCAGTAGACTTTTTTAGTGGTTAAAAGAGGAAATCCTTGAGACAAATCATATCTGTTTTGCCTTCCAAACAAAGAATACAAAACAATATCTGTTCCACGGTCTACCTTGCGCTCACCATGTTCCAACGCCTCTTTTAAAAGATCAAGGTATTGATATTCAGGATGTGTTTTTTTCATAAATACTTTCAAACTAAACCTGTTTCTCTTTTTTGGTTGTTGTAACGCGTCCCCCTTGCCATTGACCTCTGTACATATTGCCGCCTCCTGACACTTCTGAAAATTGAATATGCACAAAGCGTGCACCCATTTCAATTGTTACAGTTACCGGACCTTCATTAACCAATCCAAATGTTAAGCCTCCGCAATAACCTGGAGGAACATTTCCGGTTCTTAGCATAAGTCCCGATCTGTAAGTGGTTGACCGAGGTGTTATAGACGCTGTTAAGTTTTCCGGCATATTTACATCCTCTATAGTTTTAACCAAATAAAAATCCCCTGGTTTTATAATAAGTGAAGTAGGTTTATTTTCGTCGTACTTTTTAGTAAGTTTTACATCTGCCGTGTGTCTTTCCGTAACTCCTAAAAATGCTTTTTTACCGGTGATTTTATAAACTTCACCCAAGCGTAAATCAAATCCCGCACCTTCAGGATTTGTTAATTCCCGCTCTGATAAATTTTCAACAAGCTTTTGTTTTTTTACTAATTGGAGTAATGCTTTTGGTCCGAGTATCATAGAATTTAAACAACTTTTTTAACTACATTTATTATATCACCTGAAACTTCTGAAATTTCCTGCTCTCCATTAATTCTTACAAATTCATCTGGAAACTTAGAAACAACCCATTCGTATGCCTTCTTAACTTTGGACAATTTATCATGTGTTTCGTAATACTCCCTCACTCCTCCTGCATTCTTTAACCGTTCTAAGGCTACTTCAGGGGACACATCTAAGTAAAATGTGGCATCAGGAACCATTACCTGAAAATATGTTGACAGCACACATTGCGCCACTAGGAGCGTGTCTTCATTATCCATAATTTCCCCTTTAGATATATCCATAATGCCATAAGGCAGTGCTGACCAAAAATTTCTGTGAGAAATTACTATTTCTCCTTTTTTTAGAGCCGGAATTATCACTTCCTCCTGATGCGCAATTCTGTCAGCAACAAACAAATACTGTAAACTTTCTGCTGGTAACTTTACTTTTTTCTGCAGCATTTTGTTAATCAAACCCCCAATGTGCCCTGTGCGTCTTGGCTCGGCTACCACATGCACTTTTTTGCCCTGTTTTTTAAGATATGCTGCAATCTTTTTGACCTGAACTGTTTTGCCACTTCCATCAATCCCCTCAAAAACAAGATATTTTCCTGCGTACGGATTTCGTTTAAAGTCTAGCTCAAATGATATTTTTTGCGGTTTTGTTTTTTTCATGTTATTTCTTATGCTTTGAAATTTTTTGTAGTATTTCTTGTGTTATAACTTTTTCATCCTGCTCCCCATTTATTACAACTAGCTCCTCTGGAAAATTATCAACTAGCATATCATATCCTTTCACAATTTTGGCAAGCTTTTCTTCTTTCTCGTATGTATCTTTTACCTTATCCATTTGAGCTAATCGGCCAGCGGCCTTTTTTGCACTCACGCGCAAATAAAATGTTAAATCAGGAACCATAAACTGATAGTATTCTGAAATAGTCCCTTGAGATACTAAAAGCGGCCCGGTCTGCGAAAAATTATAATCTTCACCAAAATCTAGAATTCCGTATGGCTCGTTTGACCACAAACTCCTGTGGCTCAAAACCGTTTTTCCGCTCTTTAAAGCAGGAGCTATAATTTCTTCATGATTGAGCGCTCTGTCTGCAGAATACAAATTTTGATACCCGCGTGACGGAATTTTAACCTTTGAAAATAGCGCATCGCGGATTAACTTCTGAATTGCTCCAGTTGGCTGAGGCTCTGATGTTGTAATTACTTCCTGCCCCAACTCTTCAAGACTCTTTTGCACCGCCTCTAGTTGCGTACTCTTCCCACTTCCATCAATCCCCTCAATGGCAATATATAGTCCCGAATAAGGATTTCTTTTTAAATCTTTAGTGAGTTTCAAGGAATAACGCATGAATTACTTCTTGGGCAGAATTGATAAAATCTCTGAAGTCACATTTGATACGTCTTTATCACCATCTATTTGGGTCAAAGCATCCGGAAATTTTTCCATTAAAAATTCATAGCCATTTTTTATTTTGTTAAGTTTTTCTGCTTTTTCATATAATTCGGCTTTACGTCCTAGTTCTCCCAATCTTTTACTAGCAGTTTCAACGCTTACATCAAGTAGAACAGAAATATCTGGTGCTATAAATTCATGATACATAGAGAGAATGGAGAGTGCTGACAACATCTGGTCTGGGCTTTCTTCTCTGCCTGATTCAAATCTGTCAAGCATTCCGTATGGAATAGATGACCAAAAACATCTGTCAGATATGATAACTGCCCCACTTTGAAGACCTGGAATAATCACTTCTTCTAGATGAACTGCACGCTGTGCGGCAAACAAATACTGCACCGCAATTTCAGGAATTGAGACTTCTTCTTTTAAAACATTTTGAACTAAGTCTCCTATTACGCCATCACGCCTGGGCTCGTGAGTTCTTATAACTGTTTTTCCTGACTTTTCAAATTCTTTCGCCAATAGCTCTACCTGTGTGGTTTTCCCTGACCCATCAATTCCCTCTAATGCAATATATAGTCCGGGATAGGAGTTCTTCTTAAGCTCTATATCAAAGTTAACGTTGTAGGTCATTTCTTTTCTAATGCAATTTTTGACTCAATTGGCCCAGTCTGCATCACATATTTTGCGTCTTTTCGCTTACCATATGGCACTTCTGCAGGAGATGATAATTCTTCAAAAGTCATTGCACAAATTCTCATACCAGGCGTTAACGCTACCGCCATGCGTCCCATATTCCCTAACTCCAGGACACAGTTCCCATTCCACCCAGGATCAAAAATTGACGCTGTTGAGTGCACTACTATCCCCATACGTCCCAGACTTGAACGACCCTCTAATCTTCCCATCATGTTGTCAGGTATTGTTACTTTTTCCAAAGTTACAGCGAGTACAAAATCCCCTGGCTGCATAATAAATTGATCAGTGTCTTTTAACTTTACTTCTTTTGTGATATCAGGTGCGTAATCTTTTTTATATGGATCAATAAAAGGATATTTACTATGATCAAAAACTCTGAACAAATTACCTAAACGCAAATCAATTGAACAAGAACCTAGCTGTGTGGAAAAATCAGGGGATGGAGAAATAATAATTCTCTTGTCTTTTAATGCTTTTTTAATGTCGCCGTCTGAGAGTACCATTTTTTATAAACCGCCTTTCATTATTTATACATACTAACGAAATCTCACGAGTCAATCAAGTATGAATTCTAACCAGTCAAAGAATCGCTATTGATTTTAAATCAAGATTAGATATACACTAAAACAAAGCATGAAAAAGGCTATTATTATTGTATTTATTTTTTTCTTTTCTTTTCTCTTCTTCATACCAAAATCTCAAGCCCAAACGTCTCCAAGCTGTAGCAGTCTGGCTGTAGGAAACAGAACAAATATAGTTTCAGGAACTACTGCAAATGTGACACCTGGACAGTCAGTAGACCTAGTTGCAAACATTGCAAATGATAATGGAAATAGAAATAATTCTTCATGGGGTGCAAGTGGCGGAACATACTCCAGTAAAAACTGGGATTATGCCACATGGGTTGCACCAAGCACACCTGGGAACTACAGCATAACTTACGCGCTCAGCGGAGTAAATCAAACCAATTGTAGCGTGGTGTTTAGAGTCCCTGCACCTACACCAAGCTGTTCAGGAATTAAAATAAGTAATAATACTCCTGCAAGCGGACTTCTTTCTGGCAGATCATATACTTTTCAAGGTAACAACTGTCAAAACGCAACCTCATATCAGTGGGTAATTGACAGGGGCAGTTGCTTTAGCGCCACATTTCCTTCATCGGCCACAACTTCAAGCATCTCACTTACCATGCCCACATTCAACAACTCCTCACAGCAATGCACATTTACGCCTGCCATGAGAGCATGTAATGGTACCAATTGCTCACAATACTATTCGATACAATCCATTGTTAAATATGCACTACCAGTAGATGCCAAGCAATGGACATTTAATATAGCCCTCTCTTGTCAAAACGGCGCAACACCAATTAACACCACAACAAACACATCATGGAATTTTTTAAATTCAGCAGGTAGCTCAATATGTCAACCTAATGCAGGTGAAAGCAGAGGAAGTACACGCACTACTCTTACCTTCTCAGAAACGTTTACCTCAGCACCATCCTTATGTTCTCAAGGAGTGTTTAACATAAGTAAGATTGCAGAAGGAGAAGCTGCTACATTCAAGGATGCATCCAGCAGCCTTATTACCGCCAAAGCAAATGACCCCGGAACTGCCACATGGCCAATAGCAAGCTTGCCGGCCGGAACATATGCAGTAAATTACTATCTACCCGCTTCAAGCTGCCCAACTCCAACTGGCACACCTAAACCCTCTCCATGTAATGGAATTGGAGATGTTAATAATGATGGATTCGTAACTGAGGCAGATGCACTTCTTGTTTTACGCCACCTAGCGGGATTTGAAAATTTTACAGCCGATCAGCTAAGACGTGCAAATGTAAATGGCGGCGGAATTGATACTTCAGAC
>CAYRYY010000001.1:28582-43452 GCA_964428715.1 uncultured Gammaproteobacteria bacterium | reverse complement strand
TGTATAGCCTTTTTGCAAAACATTTCGCTGAATGGTAGGACTTAGCGCAAAATCTGTAAATTTGTGAGTAGGTACATAAGCGTCAGTTGCTACAATTACTTGAGCCGCTTTCACAAATTTGCCAGCGTCAATGTGCTCTGAGTTCATTCTTCCACGAGACTCACTCGGCCTGTTAAAACCTCTTTGGCGATTACCGCCACCACCATAATTATTCTGAGAACGTCTTCTAACGTTTATTCTTCCCATATGCATAAGAACAAACTGAGGATAAAAATACAACCTTTATGAGGAGATATGAAACCTAATCTGTCTTATGAGTATTATAGCAGATTGTGCTGTTGTAATCAATAAACTATAGGTTTTTGTCTTGTATTAAGCTTACATTGTCAATGAAAATTATTTTGAGCAATAAGAGTATTAATAAGAAGCCAATAACAGCTCCTCCCGTAATACCGCCAAATACACATACCCCAGTCCAAAAAACTACTGAATAAAAGTACGACATGGTGATGTAGATTGGTGGATTTGATCGTTTTTTTGTAAAAAAGTATGTAATTATAAAACCTACTGCTCCACTTATGATCCATCCAATGTAGTTTGAAATTGGAACGTTGTACCACACTCCACCATTTTCATAAGACCAAAATCCTAGATAAACTGCTCCCGGGTCAAGAATTACATCAATTGCCAATAAAAATGCTACCGTGCTCAGTAGAAATAATAAAACATTCGATTTATGCTTGTATGAAAGTGCAACAGCACCTATCATAAGAGGTGCCCAGGCAAATGGAAGTGAAATTGGAATAAATTCAAAAAGTAGTACGCCTACATTTGAGCTATACGTAAAATGTCCGTATGGAAAACCTGTTAAAAGCCCAACAATTTCTATGAAATAGGCAAATAACCCAAGGGACGCCACAAGCAGAAGTCCAGAACGCACCCCTAACCATTTGATCACGCCAATTAATGCAGGAAGCGCAAACAATACAGTAGTGATAGATGAAACAACCGGAAAGCTTATATCTTTTTGCCAAACGGTAAAGTAAGACATACAAAATACTAAAATACCTATCAGCAAATAATATGTTTTCTTCATAAGCCTTCTAATTATATCTGATTTTATAGCTAAAAAGACTGTAACGTATGGATATTGATGCATCAATCTAGTAAAATACATAGGCATTACCAATAAACCGCAAATTTTGGATTAAACACTCATTATTTGCGGTGGTAATGCAATTTTTTACTTTATTTCATTGCCATGTCGTCTACTGCACAGCGTTCCGCACGCCATTAGCCGACATGAGTGATTAATGCCATGTCGTCTAATGGTAGGACAACAGATTCTGGATCTGTTTATTGGGGTTCGAATCCCTGCATGGCAGCACATCTGTACGGTATTGAGGCTTTAGTAATACATCATAAGGCTTTTTGATGCTAAAAGTTAACCGATTATCCTTCACGATGAAGTTGTAGGAATCATAAAATATTTTTGCAAGTCAGGATACTTCCTCTTATTTTTTCGTAATTGACCAATGACATAGTTAATAAACTCTTGTGAGGCAGCAAGAGCCTTATCAGCTTCTACGTGAGTTGGCACATATCCAGCGTGCACAACTCTACCTCTGATCTTATAAACATTTTTATACCAATTTCCAACTGGAGTTTTCGGTTTTTCTATATCCCATTTTCCTCCGAGTCTACTGTGAAACTCAGCTTTAACCAATCCCATGAACCCATTACGGTCTTCACTTAGAAGTGATTCGATCTTATTTTCTACTATACCCTCATTCTTCATCATGTGGTGTAACAAAGTTTTTAATAACACCTCCACAGATGTTTGACAGGAGATTATAGCTTCTTTAAATAGTGCTTGCTTGTGAAAGCGCAAAGCATCTATTTGAAAGTCATTTACGATCATAAAAGGATTATTACTATTTAGGATTAAATTATCCAAACGCTCAATTTCAGACAATTTTTTTTCATCGCTTATAATCTCTTTTTTGTAAGGAAAATTTGAATTAAGATTAACAATGCCTGCATTTTTTATCTTCCATTCCTTAGTATTAATTGCCATAACAACAACAAGAGGTGCTGAGTTTTGTATGTTTTGCAAATACACATCAGGATCTCTTGTCGTATGCCTATACGCTTGAATTATGGAATTTACATGATTAAGTCCTCTATCGATTGCTTCTGACAAATCATTTTCCGTAATTGAAGGTGATATTATTCTAGTATCTGTGACCATTACCCTACATTTTGAAGTCCATAATTCAATTTCAGCACCTTGAATTATTGTTGTTTGTTTCTTTTCACAAAATGAGACTTGAGACATCATTTCAACTTTTTTTGATTTACTATCAACGCCAAGCTTAGTAAATCTTCTACTCTCTGGTAGGGGGAGCTGAAAAGGTAAATCTATTTCAAAATAGTATATATATCTAAAAACAGTTTTTCCAGATTTGTGAACAAAAGATAAGAAGTTCTCTTTTACATAAGCTTCGATTGTTTCTGAGGGAGTCATAGAAGTATTATATAATAAGAGGATTAGAGAAATTATGTTGTGAATAAAAAGTTCCTACATAGTCAATCAGTGCCAGAAAGCACGTGCACACCTAAGCGACCGTGACGCTCAAAAATTTTATGTTAAAGCTAGAAGATCTAAAAAAACAATTACAGGATCTTGAGAAATTTATAAATTCGGGAACTATTTTTACAAAAGATCAACTATATAATTGGTTGACCCGATGTGTTGCTTTATTCTCTTATATTGGTTTAAATGAGGTCGTTATAAAATTGTTTCTAGACTCTTTTAAACCTTTATCAGAATCTTCTCCTTATCCTTCTTTAAATGACATGTTTAATACCGACCCTATTAGCATAGGCCCGTTTAAAAAAGAGAATAAATCGACACCTTTTTATGAACTGCCAAAAAGTTATTTTGGAGACGTAAAGATTGAAGAAATGTATCCAATAAAAATTGCATTTGAATCGGCAAGATATATGTTATTACAAAAGGAGGATGAAGAAAGATTAGTAAGTAAGTCAATGATAGATGTTTTGTCTGGAAATGAGAAGTATTTACATGTGGTTTCATCATTAAATGATCTACAAAAAGCATATGAAAATAAGGACTCTGAGAAATTAAGTAGCAATGCAGTAACGCTTTTGGATAGTATTTTAAACCTAAACCAAGAATTAAAAGCAAAGAAAGATGTTAGTCAGAAACTAAGAACTTTACTTACTAATGCACCCATGCGGGATATGTTTGGAATCTCTAAAGAAATAATTTTTGCGTTGGATAACGCTAGAATTATTAGGAATTATAAATCGATACACAAGAGCTTACCTTTAAAATATGACATTCCTTTCTTGGTTGGTACGTCATTTGCGTATTTAGTCTTATTGTTTTTGGAAATTGTAATTAGCACAGAAAAAGTCAAGTTATAAGGATAAAATGGGTCCAGACCCATACGTTCAACATGTTTTATTAGCAGAGCAGCACAAACTGGAGTTAAATTGGGAGTTATTTAAGTTCTATTTCGTAGCGTTTATCTACATACTGACCATTCACAATTTCTCCTTTTCCTAATTTTGAAATGTTATAAGGAACGGCTTTATACACTCTCCATTGCCCATCACCTACTACTTCTTTCACATTTTTCACTTTAAATTCCTCAACTTTTGCTCTTGAATCCCTTATCTTAACAGCTTTCTCTGCCATATCTGGGTCGCTAATTTCTTCTACCCGTGCTTGAATATATACGCAATCAGCTTTACCTTCTGGAAGTTGGGAGTTAAAAATCGCAATGGATACTTGAGGATTATTTCTAATAATATCTGAGTGTTTTGCGTCTTTATCTGATATCCAGTAAATGTTGTAGTTCTCATCATATCCATAAAAAACTGGAGATATCCAAGGCATACCATCTTTTGTAGAAGAGGCAACCACACAGTAGATATTGTCCTCTAGTATTTGTTTTGCTTTTTCAGCACCGACCAACATGGCTTAATTCTAGCACAAACGTCCACACGCAGTCACTTAATACCTGCAAAATAGAAATAATAAATCTCAGGGAATACTTACGCTACATTCTGTAGATTTTTTTAGAGAATTCTATGATTCGAGGATCTACCATAACATCATTTAGGTAAATTTTCTTGGTAACTACCATCCCTGTAAGGGTTCTACATCTACTCAGCGCAACATATGTCTGTCCATGAGTAAAAGGAGATCTGGAAAAATCTATATTTGCCTTGTCAAATGTCATACCCTGACTTTTATGAATTGTTATAGCCCATGCAAGTTTTAGTGGAAACTGCTTAAGTTTTCCCAAAACAACTGGCACTACGGTATCCTTTTCGCGGTCAAATTCGTATTTTATATTTTCCCATTCTTCAATTGGTACCGTAACTATTTCATGAAATCCTGGATCGTTCAGTTTTACTCGTATTTTATCTTTATCCAAAAACTCAACCACTCCAGATGTCCCATTTACCCACCTTCTTCCAATATCATTTTTTGTAAAAATGACACGAGCCCCTTTTTTCAATTTGAGCTCTAATTCTGCTGGAAGTGTTTTATCTTCAGTTGGAAACTCTCCCTCTGTTACCGCCTTGTAGATAAACTCAGGATGATTTATCTTATTTAATTCAGAATCGTTTATGGCCGCGACCACACTATTTGTTGTAGCTAAAGTTATATATTCTCTTCTTACTTTCTCAAAATCATGAGTCACTACTCTCTCATTTATCAATTCCAGATCAGACACAGATACCTCTCCTACTCTAATTTTATTGAGTAAGGAGATATAAGCCTCATCTTTTTGTCTATATATGTGCGTTAACTCAATCACTGAAAATTTTCCTTGAGAAAATGCATATGACGAAAAAAAATATGGGGATTCAAAAAATTCATGAAATATATGCTGCTCTTCCCGGGTTACTATGGGTGGTAGTTGGAATAAATCACCAACCACAATTATTTGTGTCCCACCAAATGGCAAATTTTTGTCTTTTCCATTTATTCTTAAAAACCTATCCAATGCGTCAAAAAGATCCGCCCGAACCATGGAAATTTCATCAATTATTATAGTATCTATGTCCTTATATATTCTTGAGGTTGAGGTGCGCATCTGCATATGAGGGTCCATAAAACGAGGCGGCAAATGGAAGAATGAATGAATTGTTTGTCCTCTTACGTTTATTGCAGCAAGTCCGGTTGGAGCAAGCACCACAGTCTTTTTTTTAGTAGTATTTCTAAAATAATCAATTAACGTAGACTTTCCTGTGCCAGCCTTACCTGTGATGAATAGGTTAAGATTGGTTTCCTCCATACTGCTAACACAATCTTTAAACTCCTGAGATATTTCAAAGGTTTCTTCCTTATTTGAGATAAGATCTTTAATCTTTTTAACAGTGGTTGAAATGGATGACATGAGTAAACAAGTATATCACGCGGTGGGAAAATATTTCGAGGCCCTACTTTTCGGAGAGTTTTGTGTATTTGGAGGAGCCGAATCCTAAAATCAGGTACCCTATGAGAGGAAATAACCAGAGAAGTATGATACCAAACGCTTCACTTCTCTTAAATGCCTTGGCTAGACGCAAAGACACTATCAAGTGAACTACTATATTTGCAAATGGAACAAAATACCAAATCAGCCACCAGCCAGGCCTATTTACCATCAAAAGCATTACGTAAATATTGTAAAAGGGGATTATTGCATTCCATCCAGGACGCCCTGCTTTTTCAAAAGTCTTCCAAAGGGCCACCAGCACTACGACTACAAAAGCCAACCATATAAAAATTCCTATTCCATCTCCAGAGTTCTGCTGCATGCATTTAGCGTAAGATAATTATCTTTTTATGTCAATACCCAATTGTAAGAACTTTATGTTTGACCTATGAGTTCCAGTGTTTGAATAAACCGCCTTTTGTCCTGCTCAAGCACCACGATTGAATCATTGTCGCGTATACGTATTCCGTCAATTAACTCTTTTGCCTCTTGAGCATCATCATGCGATAACCACTGAAAAATTGTATCTGATATGAGATTTGCTTTGATGTGAACTGATGAATAAAAAATTGAATGAGTGACTTCAAAATTCGTTAATTTGCTCATGGGAATTGTAGAAATTGTTGTAACAAATGGAAAGTAATGCCTTTTTATAATAATTCTTTTTTCCTCAATGATTAGCTCATCAGGTATAAAGTCAAAAGGCCGTTTTCCAGAAGCATGATATAAAACTCTTGAGGCTTGTGACGCTGGAAGAGTATTTGATCCTTGCGTATTTTTTTTAACCATAACTAATGGTTCACGAGGCAAACTCTTCTTTTTCTGCTGAGACTCTCTGTCATCAAAAAGAATTACCTCATCAGAAAATGCAGGAGTATTTCTGCGTCCTACTTTCGTTTTTGCCTCCTTTCTTTCTCAAACAAATGAGAACCCCTTTCTTCAGAGTCTTGTGAACTCTGCTTAACATCACTGAACCATTTTAAATATCCTTTTTTGTGCTTCATATAATCCACCTCCTCAGATTTACAAACTTTGAATCTGCTGTTTAACATACTCTACCTCTTCATCTATTTGCTGCATCACTGCCTGTTTTGAATCCTCTTTTTCCTGCTGTGCATCGTAAAGAATACCATCAATTCGCTCTTGAGCTTCATTTCTAATTTGATCTATTGCGTTGTCTCTCTGGTCTTCAACTGCATGTATCTGAGACAATGTTCTCTCGTCAATTTGTTCAATTACATTTTGTTCTTCTAAGATTCCTATTGCTGCCATAACTCTCCTCTCTTTGAATCATCAAGCACATGCCTGATACCTATAAGAATAGTCACAAATAACACCGCCAAGAAAACTGAGATTCCATTGTATGAGGCTAAGCCTTGATATCCCATCATATTAATAAGCAAACCTGCAAATGTTGCGCCCAAAATTCCCAGCACCATATTTTTCACATAGACATTTTTGTCTTGAACCTCTAAGATAACTGATGTTATCCATCCCCCCATTATTCCAAAAAAGATCCAGTATAGTATTTCCATAGATTTATATTTTGTATGTTACAACTCTCCAAAAACTTTTAAAAACAGTCACAAAATCCGTAGGTAAAATATCAAATTTTTTAACTTTAGAGTTTGAAGAGTGAACGATAAATGTATTTTTTGTACCAGTTATGCTTAACATATGTTTATAGTAAGTTAGAATTAATAAAGTACGAGCAATTTTTAGAAAGACTTTTGTAAGAATTTGTGTCCATTAGTTCTTCCCTCCCTTGCGGCCTGCTTCCGCTGCCTCTTTCGAGCTCCATGTATGAGCCGTTCCTTTTCTGTGTGCTGCTTTGCCTCCACTCGATGCAATTGCACGCTGCGCATCAGCACTCATAGATGCAAAGCCCTGTTTCCCTTTTTTAGGCTCCAAAGGTTTTGCATTTTTTGTAACGTTTACTAATTCATTTGCTGTCTGCATAGATTTTTGCTGTGTATCTGATCTCATGTTGTAATAGTATGTGTTTGAGTTAATAACTGTAATAAAATGGTGTAAGAGATGTGAAAGATTTGATATAGTATGCAGAGATGAAATCACTTTCTCATATAACCAACTTACAAGCTTTTATTGTGCTGCTTTTGATAGGCTGTACAACATTTATAAGCGTGTTCTTTAATGGTTTTGTGGGAGATGATAAAGAGCAGATTTACAATTATGGACTTGTGAAAGGTTTTCTTGATCTACCAAAAGTATTTTTTTACCATCATGAAGTATTAGAATTGCATCAATCGGTATTAGGAGCATACTATAAACCCTTAATGCTATTCTACTTTTATACAATTCGCATGTTTTTTGGTCTACATCCATTTTTCTATCACACACCCCAAGTACTTCTTGCAATAACAAACTCTTTTCTTGTTTTTGTATTTTTTAAATATTTTTTTAAAAAAGAAATAGCATTTTTACTCTCAGTTGTTTTTTTAGTTCATCCAATAAATCAGGAGACGGTTGCATACGCATCAAATATACAAGATATTTTGTTTTTCGTTTTTGGAATCTCGGGTCTATTATTAATTCAAAGAACTAAAGACATCAAGAACTCCTGGCAGGCTGGTGCACTATTACTTCTTGCACTTCTTTCTAAAGAGACAGGGATATTGTTTCTTGGCGCCTCAGTTCTATTCGTATTGCTTTACAAAAAAGGTGAATACAAAAAGTATCTTCTTGTATTTATAAGTGTAGTTTGTCTTTATCTTTTTTTAAGATTTATGTCACAGTCTACAAGTGTTTTCTGGATCGAGCCAAGTCCCATGTCAGCTCTACCTTTTACGCAACGCCTTACACATATCCCCGCATTATTTTCATACTACGTAAAAACCTTTATCTATCCAGATGTGCTAACGTTTAACCAACAGTGGATTATTAAGCAAACAAATTTTTCAAATTTTGCTGCACCACTTTTAATTGCAATCACATTTACTGTTTCAGTCCTATTTGGAAACGTATTTCTTTATATTAAAAAATCAAAATACTTTTCTCCGTTTCTATTCTTTAGTATTTGGTTTTTTGCAGGACTTGCTCCACACATGCAGCTCGTGGCACTAGACGCAACAGTTGCTGACCGCTGGTTTTACTTTTCATCAGTAGGAATATTGGGAATGATTGGCGTTTTTATAAACTTGCTTTTAGTACGCTTCCCAAATCAGAAAAAAATGTTTTTTTTGTGCATTATTACCATCTGCATACTGTTAGCTGGCAGAACGTTTACAAGAAATATGGAATGGAGAGACGCATTCACGCTTTACAGCAATGACACTTCCAGAGCCAAAAGTGCCTTAATAGAAAACAATTTGGGTGATGAGTATTTCAAGATTGGAGATTATAAGAGTGCACGGGAACATTTTAGTACTGCTTTAAAAATAAACCCTAAGTTATGGATTGCACTTAATAACTTAGGAATAATTGAAGAGCAAAAAGGAAACTATTCAAAAGCACTTTTTTACTACAACAAAGCACTGAAAGAAAATAAGCGCTTACCAATTTATGAAAATATCGCACGTGCACAAGTTTTAAGCGGTAAGCAAAATGATGCGATTTCATTTATTAAACCAGCGCTTAATATGTATCCTCTATCAGCAAATTTGTGGCTTACGTTGTCGCTTGCTCAATACGAAAAAGGCATGTTTAAAGATGCACTTGAATTTGCAAATAAGTCATATGAAATAGCACCTGATCCTAAAACCATGAATGTAATAAATGCGATAAATAACGAAATAATCAAGCAGAATCAATAATTCTTACATAATTTATACATAAAAGTATTGCAGAGTTTACAAAATTATGTAACAATGTTACGAACTGAAATTAAGTAATTAATTTCAAAAAAGATAGGAGGTGAATATAATAATGGATAATCAAAATCAAGGCGGAATGCCAACAGGAGGAGATCAGGGAGGAACACAAATGCCAAACCCAGCTCCTACTGAACCAACAACACCAGAACCAACAACTCCAGAAGCACCAGCAGAAGGAGGAGAAACACCAGCAGCTCCAACAACAGGAGAAGAAAATGGAGGAACACCTCCAGCACAACCTGCTATGTAATCTTTGTTTGTGGTTGCGCAACCAAAAACGAGCAAGTCAAAAGATTTGCTCGTTTTCTTTTGGGAAAATGGAAATTAGTCCTTGAAGGTATATCCTACTCCTCTTACTGAGTGAATGAGTTTGTGTGAAAATCCGCCATCTATTTTTCGCCGTAAATATCCTACATATACATCTACAACTCGAGTTTCTATGTCAGGTGCATATTTCCAAATATGCTTGAGTATTTTTTTACGCTCCACAACCATATCTTTATTTTCTAAAAAATATGAAAGTAATTTACATTCTCGTGGTGACAACTTAATCTTTTTGCCATTTCTTATTGCAGTTTTTGACTTTAAATCAATTTCTATTGTGTCTTTCATACGCCCTTTTTTCCTGGGCAGAGGAAATGTGAAGTTATTAAGCAGTAGCAGAATTATATGAACGTTATGTTAAAAAATCAAGTAGGCAAAAGGTAAATATTAAGCTACTTTTTCTTTCTTAACTACATGTTTAAAAATAATAATTAACATTGCAACAAACGGTATGGCAAGTAGAGCACCTAATATTCCTAATAGCTTTGCACCAATGGTGATAACCAAAATAATAACAATAGGATTAAGACCAACAGCTTTTTGCATAATTTTTGGAACCAATAAATTGTTTTCCAGCATTTGAATAATAATATAGGCAATAATTACAATAAGCGCAGTTACTGGAGATATGGAGAGAGCCACAATTACTGCAGGTACTGCTGACAAAATAGGACCTAATGTTGGAATAATTTCTAAAATTCCTGCCAGAATTGCCAAAGGCAATGCGAATGGAATGCCAATAACTGTGAGCACTACCCATGTCAAAAACCCTATAAATACACAAAGTGTTATTTGACCCCTAAACCATGCCCCCAGCTTGTCTTCAATAAGCTCCATAACAGACATAATCTTTTCTTCCTGTTTTTTAGGAAATAGTGAAATCAATTCACGCCTCACTCTGCTTTGGTCAATCATCAAATAAAACGATAATACAAAAATTAAAATGAGCGAAAAGATGATGGAAAATGCCTGAGTTGTTATCGTCAGAGCGCTTGCGCTTATACTCCCAAGTTGAGAAGTTGCGTAACCTTGCAGCTGTGAAGCCTCAAAATGAAATCCTATTAATTTAGAAAAATTATCTATAAAAAGAGGAAGATTCATGAAAAGTGACTGCATCTGGGATATAAAAAACGGAACTATGGGAACTACCAGCAATACAACAAGCAGCAATGTAATCACATATACAATTCCAGAGGCTAAAACTTTTGGAATCCTGTTTCTGTGCATTATTTTGACGTACGGCATAAGAGCTGCCATCAGAATATATGCTATAAAAAACATAATCAAAATCTCTTTGATCTGAAGAATAAACCATCCTGCCAGCACAAGAATAAGTGCTGCAACAATTTGGTTTCTTATAAAATAATGTTTAAGACTGTGCTCAACTGCTTCCATGGATTTATTATATCATGTAGAATTCTTCTGTGTTACAATATCCCAAAATGGCAAGTATTGATGACTTCTTAAAATTAGACATACGAGTTGGAACCATAACAAACGTAGAAACTGTTGAAGGCTCAGATAAATTATATAAAGAAACCGTCGACTTTGGGGAAGATTTAGGGACTAGACAGATTCTCTCAGGTATCAGAAAAAGCTTTACAGCAGAAGATTTAATAGGAAAACAGTCTCTATTTATTGTAAATCTAGAAACACGAGTCATCATGGGACATGAAAGCCAAGGGATGATTCTTGCAACAGATAATCCAGAAGGTATTGTTCTTATAACTCCTACGACTCATACACCTAATGGCGCAAAAATACATTAAATATGGCACAATCTAAAAATCAAAATCACGACATTCAAGTTAATATGACAAATATTCCAATTCTTTATACAGATATGGTTTTTATGAACGCAAATGATGATGGAGTAATTATTGATGTGTGCCAAAAAGGGTCATCACCACATCAATATCAGGTAGTGTCAAGAATTGGCATGAGCCGAGAACATGCTAAAAAGTTTGTTAAAAAACTATCTGAAATCATTGCGCTAAGCAATGCACCTACCAAAACTGAAGACAAGAAAAACTAGAAGAGTTTGAGAATATAAGGAAAAAACACAAGTATTCCGACAATAACTGACCCAACTGAGGTCAAAAGCACCATACCAGCTGACACATCCTTTGCAATTTTTGCCTCCGCCCTATGTTCTTTTGTTATGAGATTGGTCATTTCTTCAATAGATGTATTAATCATTTCAGTACAAATTACAAGTAAAATCATAACTCCTAGAATCCCCATCTCAAATGCGCCTACCTTAAAAATTATAGATAAAATTACAACAAAAACAGCCGCGAGTAAATGAAGCCGTAAATTTTGATTGTACTTAACGGCAAACCAAATACCCTCGGAAGCATATTGGAATGACTTTATAAGCGTTCTATGTTCAACCATATAGATATATTATGTATTCTACCACAAGGTAAATTGCAACCGTTAACCCTATTCCCACACTTCCACCCACAAGTGCCTCAGAAAATGTATGTCTTTTCATGTGAATTCTGGACCACGCAATTACTGGGATCAATAATGGAAGAAGCAGAAATATTCCGCCATAAAGGAGAGCTAAAACGCACATAAATGCAGACACTGCCGCTACGTGAATGCTTGCCTTCAATTTTTTATTTACCAACTCAAATACAATTGCCCCAATTAATACTCCTACTCCTAAAATCATGAGTGACTTAGGTCCCCCAAATATAAAAAGGAGGGTAATGTACAAAACAGATATAAGAATTACAAATAAATATAATGGCTTTCTTTCCTGTCTTTTTGTTACATCGAAATCTGAAAAAAGTTTAGTTCTCACACCTAAGTAGGTAAACACTATAACAATTCCAACAAACAGCAGCGGATATAGTACCCAAAATGCGGAATAAGGAACTTCACGCTTAATAAAAAATATAAGAATGATAGGCGTTGCGATTGAAATAATTGCGGGATGAAATAGAATTGATATGATTTGAGCAGAAAAAGTAATCATTTTGTAATTTTTTGAAGCCAGGAGATGGTTTTCTCTTTTCCGTCAATTTCAAGTTTTTCAGCCAACGGTAACCCTTGATTTTTACCAGTTAACACAATATAAAGATCTTTTGTGGAACACTCTACCTGATCACGTATTTCAAAACTTTCTTTGAGTAGTGTTTCCTTTTCCCAATTCTCAAGCACACTGTAACGCTCAATAAGCTTTTGCGCAAACACCATCTGCTTTTCGTTTAAAGCTGTATCATCCTTGTTTTCAGCCAACATTCTAAATTCTTTCAATGTTTTCATTCTTGTTTGTGCAAGGGGGATGTATTGTTCAAAATTTTGGATCGAAGGAATTTCCGGATCAAATTCAATAAGCCTCTGTCCAAGATCTTCAAGATTCATACTTCGGATATACTCCCCATTCATCCATAAAAGCTTTCTTTCATCAAAAATTGCAGGAGCAGTGTTAACGTTTTCTAGCAAAAATTCTTTTTCAATTGTCTCTCTGGACAAAATCTCCCGATCATCTTTTGGTGACCAACCAAGAAGCATGAGATAATTAAAAAGTGCCTCTGGTAAAATACCATCTGATTTATAATCTAAAACTGATCTGGCGCCTTTTCTTTTAGACAGTTTTTTTCCATCAGTTCCCAGTACATTTGGCACATGAGCAAAAACAGGTGTCTTCCACCCAAAAGCCTCGTAAAGCATGATGTGTTTTGGAGCTGAAGGAATCCAATCTTCACCTCTAATAACATGCGTTACTTCCATTAAGTGATCATCTATTACATTTGCTAAATGATAGGTAGGAAATCCATCTTTTTTAAGAATTATAAAATCCTCTATATCTTTATTTTCAAATGAAATCTCTTTGTTGCCCACAGCATCTGTCCAAACGGTTTTCCCATCAGTTGGCGTTATAAATCGCACAGCACCTTCTTCTTCTTTTGCTAACCCCTTAGACACCAGCTCTTTCGCATAACTTTTATATGTATCAAGCCGTTCGGACTGCGTCACATACTCATCCCATGCGGCTCCTAACCATTCCAAAGACTCTTTGATTTTATCAACTGCACCCTCTACCTTCCTGGCCTGATCTGTATCTTCAATCCTTAGCACAAATATTCCACCTTGTGATTTTGCAAAACAAAAATCAAACAAGGCAGTTCTTATATTCCCCACATGAGGAATTCCCGTAGGACTTGGAGCAAACCGTACTTTAACCATTACCTTGCATTTTACTCAAATTTTCACCTATACTCAATATACCCATTAATTATGTCCCTTGTTGAAGTTACCAAAGACACACGGATTTTCCTCAAAATTGCAGGCGCTGTAGGAGTACTCGCAGTGCTTATTTTTCTAATTTTTAGAGGAGGACAATTTCTACAGACTGCTTTTTTTCCAGAACCTCCTGCGCCCGCAGAAGAAAAATTCGGAGCACTCCCACCAATAGAATTTCCAGCACGAAACAATCAGGGATTTGATTACAGAATTGAAACGATATCTGGGTTTTTACCCACATTCCCTTTAACAATAACTGTCTATAAATTGCAGAAAAATGAACCTACAATTACGGCACTGCCTGATGCAAAAGTACGAGCAGCAAATCTTGGATTTACTGAAAATGAACAAGCGCTGTCCACATCTGAATACAAATGGACTGATCCAATTCTTAACAATTCATTGTTCTATGAAATATACAGCTATAATTTTTCCGTTTCACCCAATTACACCAATACACAAAATTTTCTTCCAATAACTGGAATGCGCAAAGAAGATGCGCTGGGAACTGTCAGTAATTTTATAAAATCATTAGGAGGAAGCACTGATGACATTGATATAGAAAAATCACAATATAGCTATTTTACAACCTCACCCGAGGGCGCAATCCCTGTCTCAAGCCCAGACATTGCATCTCTTATAAGAATCATGCTTTTCCAAAAACCAGTAAATGATTTGGAAATTTATTATCCTGTAGAAAACGGAAGCACTTTATATTTCACACTTGCACTGCTTGGACGCACACCAACTGTCATGGAAGCATCGTACCATCACTTCACCCCAACTCTTTCTGAATCATCCACATATTATCTTAAAACAGCACAGGAAGCATACGACGAATTAAAAAATGGCGGAGGATATATTGCAAATCCAACAGAGGATAAGTCAATTGGCGTAACAGAAGTTACGCTAGGATATTACCTTAATAATAACG
>CAYRYY010000001.1:27380-28572 GCA_964428715.1 uncultured Gammaproteobacteria bacterium | reverse complement strand
TTACTTCCTGTAGTAGTGTTTAGTGGAATTAATGACTTCAAAGCTTATGTACCTGCAATTAGAAATCAATAAGAAATCTCTTCATTTTTTAAATCATTAATAATTCCATTTATCAACTCTCTCGTATCTTGAAATCTATCTTTGCTTTTTAATACTACAATAACGTACTGTTTTTCATTGTATAAAAATGAAGTAACTAACACCCCTTCTGCTTCATTTGTAAATCCTGTTTTAACTCCATTCACGCCAGGAAGCTCAAGCAATTCATTCAGATTTGTTAACGTATGCGGAATTACCCCTGTTACGTCATATACTACAATCTTTTGCGTCTTAACAACTTCTGATAAGAATGGGTGAGCAAGTGCAAACGCCCCAAGTCGTGCAAGATCATATGAAGTTGAATAATTCTCATCTTTATAGCCAGATGGGTCTACAAAAAACGTGCTAGATAAGCCTATTTCCTGTGCCTTACTGTTCATAGCCGCAACAAAACCACCTAGTCCTCCCGGGTAATTTCGAGCTAAAAGGAGGGCTGCATCATTTCCTGATGGCAGCATCATTCCATAAATAAGATTTCTAACACTCATTTTTTCGCCAACAAAAAGCCCCATTTTTGAATTGTCAGCGCCTGCCAAAACACTGTCATAAGACAAAACTTCATCCAATCCGTAATGATCAAGTGCCACAAGTGCTGACATAATTTTTGCAGTTGAGGCAGGAGAAAATCTAACATTTTCGTTTTTCGTAAGTAATGAAACGCCTAGTGACGCATCATATACTATGATAGATTTTGCTGAGGACAACGCATCGGGACGTTTTATGAAATATGAAAAATTGATATCTGAAGTCTCTTTGGAGGTAATAGCCTCAATCTTGTTAAAACGAATATGAAACAACAAAAGCAAGGTTCCAATAATAACTGCGACTATGCTTATGAGCAGCAATCCTGATATAACTGGCAAGATTGGTAGACTGAGTGCTGTTTTTTTTACAACGGGAGCTACTACTTCTTTCTTTTTCTTAAATTTACTTGTCTTCTTTTTCATGATGGGAGGAATACCTTGTGTCAACTCGTTCCATATCCCGCGGGAAGAGACTTGCTTCTCGCACATTTCCCAATCCTAATATGTGCATGGTAACACGTTCTGAACCAAACGAGAATCCTCCTTCAGGAGGCATACCATACTTAAAA
>CAYRYY010000001.1:26952-27370 GCA_964428715.1 uncultured Gammaproteobacteria bacterium | reverse complement strand
AGCTTGAAAGTATAACTCACTCTTTTCTAAATCAATATTTCGCTTCTTCGCATTTTCAATAAGCTTGTCTAGTGTGTTTATTCTTTGTCCGCCTGTCATCCACTCAGTACCGCGTCCTATTAAATCTACACTCAAGGTGTATCCTGGATCCTCTGGATCCTCATATGTGTAGAATGGACGCTTATCCACCGGATAATGAGTTACAAATACCAATTCTGACCCTTTTTCATCCAATGCCCATTTGCATATTTCCCGCTCATCTTCCGGCGTCAAGTCAGGCTCCTTTGTGTTGTCTCGTCCGGTTCGCTCTAAAATAATCTTTTGTGCTTCTCTCAGTTTAATTCTTGGAATATCAGATGCGATACGCGGAACGGAAACTCCATACGCCATAAGCTCTTGCCCATTCTTTTTTTCAACT
>CAYRYY010000001.1:21419-26942 GCA_964428715.1 uncultured Gammaproteobacteria bacterium | reverse complement strand
CAACTTCATCAAATATAAATCTAATAACGTACTCCGCCATATCCATAACCTCTGACCATGATTGAATAAAACCAAACTCCGCATCCAGCGTAGTTACTTCTGCCAGGTGGCGGGTTGTAATGGATGGTTCAGCACGAAGTGTTTTGTTAACTGCAAAAACACGCTCAAAAACTCCGACCAAAATTTGTTTATAGAATTGAGGACTTTGAGATAAATATGCTTTTTTTCCAAAATAATCTACCTCAAAAACCTCAGCTCCACCTTCAGCTCCCTGTGGAATAATAACTGGCGCTTGAAATTCTGTAAAACCTTTTTCCTGAAGTGATTTTCTAAATGAGTCAATTACCGTTTCCTGAACCTTAAAAATAGCAGATATTTTAGGATGCCTGAGCGTTAATCCTCTGTGATCAAGAAGAGTTGGAAGCTCTAGATTCAAATCTTTCCCTGCCATGTCAAATGGCATTTCATGTGATTTTTGAATTACCTCAAGACCTTTTGCCTCAATTTCAATTGTTCCAAGCAGCGAATTTTTGTTGACATATTTCTCGCCGCGTGCCTTGACAAGTCCTTCAATCTTTACTACGTCCTGTGTGCCTAATTTTGCAAATTCTGATGGCAAATCCCCTTCAAACGCTCCAATTTGAATGATTCCTGTTCTATCTCGCAAATCAACAAAAGCAATTTTTCCATGGGCTCGCACTACCTGCACCCATCCTTCAACTAAAACAGTTTGCCCAATCTGCTCTAAACACTCAGCTGCCAAGCTTCTTTTAATATTTTTATCTATCACCATATTCGTATTTTAGCTTGTGCGCAAGAACTTGACAAGAGGCTAAACACATGATATAATTAGACCCATAGTATGGTTTTGAGACAATTCATTATAAATTTTGCGCAACTCCCTTAACTGGGGTTTGAAACTCGTTAGTTTCCAAACTCCCAGAAAAAAAATGGGAGTTTTTTTATTTTAAAGAGCAACTTTTAAAAAAGAGCATAAAGATATTTTAAAAACATATGAACAACAATAAAGAAACTGGGAGAAATCCTATTGATTTTGCACCAAGAAACGGATTTCAAGAACCCAAAAACGTTCCGGATGTTCCTATGTGGCAAAGACAAGGACGTAGAACAGCTGACCTCGGTACAATAGATAAAAGTGCACGTAAACTTGCAGAGAGACAAGCTTTAAATAGATCGGCAACAGAAACAAATGCTTCTCAAGAATTAGCGCCCGAAATGAGTCAACTTTTAGAGCCATTGCCTATTCGCAATCCGCATAAAGAACTTACACCACTTCAAGAAAGACTAAGAGAGCAAGCGCTTGAAGAATTAAGTAAACCTAGAGATAGAGATGTCTCTAACGCGTAATTCCATACTTTTCTTTCCATTCCACTCGTTTATATCCACAGTGTATACAACATCAACTAATTGGTTTTGTTCTAGCTGTAATTCAGCATCAGCTCTAAATAAAATCCCCTTAAATATAACTCCATCTTTTTCAAGCAACAACTGCAAATGAGCATTATCTTTCCCAACTCTATTTGCTCGCAAAACAGAAACATTCTTTGTCATAAATACTGGCTGAGGATTTCCCATTCCAAAGGGTGAAAGCGTATTTATTTTTTGAATTAACTCCAAGGTTAGAAATTTAAAATCTAATTCAAGATCAATTAGTAGCTCTCTAGTAAAAAGTTCATAAGAAATCACTTCTGTTGCTTTTCTTGAAAGAGCAGCTTTAAAATCTTCCAAATTTTTTGTGTCAATACTAAAACCCGCTGCCATAGGGTGTCCTCCTGCTTCCTTTAAAAATTCAGGAACTGATCTAATCAACTCCACTATATTTACTCCCTGAATAGAACGTGCTGATCCTTTTGAAATCTTGTCGCCTATTGAAATCGCGATTGATGGCCTATAAAACTCTTCGACAAGCCTGGATGCTATCAAACCTACAATCCCCTGATCGTACTCAGATGATGCAGATATTAAAATACTTCCGATTTCGTCTTTTTGTATCTCTATCTTTGCAGCATCTGCTGACGCAAATGTTAAATTCTGGCGTTCTTTATTTATCTCGTTTAGAGTTCTTGCTAGTTTTTGTGCTCTTACTTCATCTGTGGTACAAATAAGGCGCAGCCCATCCATTGCATAAGAAATTCTTCCTGCTGCATTTAATCGGGGCGAAATCATATGTCCTATTTGATAAACACCAACATCTTCTTTTTTTATACTCGATTCGTTAAATAAGGCTAATAAGCCTTTCCGTGTGGTTTGTTTTAATTTTTTAAGTCCATGTAAAAGAAGCGTCCTGTTGTGGTTTTTTAGAGGAACAAGATCTGCAACCGTTGCTAATGCAACCAGCTCAAGGGAATGCTGAACAGTGGATTCTGAGTTGTGGATTTCTTTTGAAATTTCACAAGCTAATAAATAAGCTACTCCTGTTCCGCAAATTTGCGTTGTATGAACTATAGAGAATGCGTCAGGCATTTTATCACCAGCCACATGGTGATCTGTAATAACAACATCAATTCCTTTACTTTTTGCATACTCAACAGCTTTGTGTGCCACTATTCCGTTATCTACAGTTATGATAAGCCCCACGTCTTTGATTGTTGACTCTAAATTGTCTATTCCTGCAATTGATAATCCATACCCTTCGTCTACTCTATGCGGAATATATGGAAAAACATTTTTGTAGAAAGAATATATCGTTTCCCAAAGAATTGCCGTACCGCATATTCCATCTACATCATAATCTCCATAAATTACAATCTTTTCATTTTTAAGTATTGCGTCTTTTATTCTCTGAATTGTCTTTGCTGTTTCGTCAACTTCAATGCCAGTACTTTTAATAGTTACATTACTTAGCTTAGGAAATAAATAATCATCACGCTCTGTTTTAGATATAATATTTCTGTTTTCAAGCAACACATTTATGATGTCATCAACATCAAATCCTTCTTTCAAAAATTCTTTTTTTAATACTTTCCAGTGTTTCATGGTAGAATCAAATATATCACATGATTAACAAAATTGACTCAGAGGTTTTGCGCATTTATAAAAGGCTTGAAGATTCAGGTTTTGAAGTATATTTTGTGGGAGGATGCGTGAGAAATTTATTGCTTAACCAAACACCAAAAGATTGGGATCTTACAACAAATGCAACACCTGAAGAAATGCTTTCTGTTTTTCCTAATGCATTTTACGACAATGCTTTTGGGACTGTAGGTATTCCGCTACCAAATACTCCCGAAATTGAACATCCTGGAGTTGTCGAGATTACTACATATAGAACAGAATCTGCATACTCTGATCATAGAAAACCAACAAGTGTTTCGTGGGGCAAAACAATTGAGGAAGATTTGTCCAGGCGGGACTTTACCATGAATGCGATTGCAGCCAAAATAACTGATACATTTGAAATTACTGATCCATATAATGGACAAGCTGATATCAAGAAAAAGCTCGTTAAATCAGTAGGAAATCCTACTGAGCGCTTTAAGGAAGATGCCCTACGGCTTATGCGTGCAGTGCGGTTTGCGACCCAATTATCTTTTTCTATTGAACCCGAAACACTCAAGGCTATCACAGAAGATGCACCGCTTTTGTCACACATTTCAGGTGAAAGAATAAGGGATGAGTTGCTTAAAATACTAACGTCAAATAACGCATATGAAGGGATTATGTTACTAGACGCAACAGGACTGCTTGAGCTTATACTTCCAGAGTTAAAAACTGGAAAAGGAGTATCTCAAGAAAGGCCAGGACGGCATCACACTACTGATGTGTTCACACATAATGTGCTCTCTCTCAAACACACTACATCTACTGATCCTATCGTACGACTTGCAACTCTCCTTCATGATGTTGGAAAACCAGCTGTCAGATCTGAAGACGAAAATGGCCTTGTTATTTTTTATAACCACGAAGTGGCAGGAGCTAGAATTGCTAAACAAATTTGTGAACGCCTGAGACTCTCAAGAAAACAAAAAGAAAAAATAGCAACTCTCATTCGCTGGCATATGTTTACAGTAGATGAACACATAACAGATAGCGCTATCAGAAGATTTATAAGGCGGGTTGGAGTGGAAAATGTAAAAGACATGATGGACTTGCGCATTGGGGACAGATTAGGCGGAGGAACCCAAGTAGCTGAGTCCTGGAGACTTAAAAAGTTTAAGGAACGCATATCAGCCGAATTAAACCCACCCTTCTCAATCAATGACCTAGTAGTGGACGGGACAGATATCATGAATGAGTTAAAAATAGAACCGGGGAGGAGAATTGGAGAAATATTACAAATACTTTTTGAAGAAGTTGACGAAAATTTAGAACTAAATAATCGCGAGTATTTAATAAAACGCATTCACGAACTTAACAAATAATGTATAATACAAAATATGCTAGGTGACAAACTACAAGAAGATCTAAAGGCTGCAATGTTGGCCAAAGATGAGGAAAGACTCTCAACTATTCGCATGCTAAAAAGTGCTATTCAGTATGCAGAAATTAACAAAGGGGCTGGATACACCGCAACAGATGAGGACATTCTGGATGTAATTGGAAAAGAAGTGAAAAAAAGACGTGAATCAATTGATCTGTATGAAAAAGGTGGAAGACCAGAGCTGGCTGAAAAAGAGAAAAAAGAACTTTTACTTCTTCAGTCCTATCTTCCTGAACAGATGGGTGAAGAGGAAGTTTCTCAATTAATTGATCAAGCTATATCTCAAAGTGGCGCTAGCACTATGCAGGATATGGGACGTGTCATGGGAATTTTAATGCCACAGGTAAAAGGAAAGGCAGACAGCAGCTTAGTTTCAAATCTTGTCAGACAAAAGCTTACTTAAAACTAAATCCTAAAATTTCAAGAATTGCCAAGGCTTGCTCTTTTTTTTCTTCCGACATTAAGCGCTCAACTAGCTCCAGTGTTTTTGGAGTATTCATATCATCATTCATAAGATTCTCAAATTCAGGAACAATTTCATGCTCATTTTTTTTAATACCTTTCATCTCACGTGATATATGTTCTACCTTTTTTTCAATCTGCACTAAATCATACTCTTCAAATTCCCATGGACTTCTATAATGGTGAGATAACAATAACCACCTAATTGCATTTGGTGAATAGTTTTCAAGCAAATCAGATATCAAGACTAAGTTATTTAATGACTTACTCATTTTTTCACCTTCATATAAAACCATACCTGTATGCATCCATGTATTAACAAACTTTTCGTTTGTGTAGCTTTCAGATTGTGCAATTTCTGACTCATGATGCGGATATATGAGGTCTCGTCCTCCTCCATGAACATCAATGCATGACCCAAGATATTCTAAAATCATACTGCTACATTCAATATGCCATCCTGGACGTCCTACGCCCCATGGCGAACCCCAATTCGGCTCCCGCTTATCACCATACCACAGTACAAAATCCAATGGATTTTTTTTGTTTTTGTCTTCAGTGTTATTTCCCCGTTCACGAGCCAAAACTGCCATTTGCTCTCTTGTGAATTTTGACAATAC
>CAYRYY010000001.1:11986-21409 GCA_964428715.1 uncultured Gammaproteobacteria bacterium | reverse complement strand
CTTATTAATTTCATAATATAAATTTCCTCCGCTCTCATATGCAAATCCTTTTTGAAACAATTCGCTATTTATTACAATAATTTTATCAATTACGCTTGTCGCAAGAACATATTTTGTAGGACGCAAAACACACAATGCGTCCATTTGTTTGTGAAAATATGAAATCCAGTGTGATGCCTCCTGTTCCCATGTGCGATTAGCTTTTTGTGCTTGAATAATTACATCATCTGAATCATTAATGTCTGTTGCATTCTGTAAGTAGTTAACTTCATATTTTTTAAACCGTAAGTATCGGACCAGTACGTCAAATGAAACATAAGTAAACGCATGACCTAGATGAGCCGCATTATTGGGAGTTATACCGCAAACATACATTGTAGCTTGTTGAGGCATGATTGTTTTAAATTCTTCTTTTTGACGGGATAATGAGTTGAATAATAAGAGTGGCATATGATTAAAGAAACAAGCCTAATTTTTATGTCTTTTTTTGTCAAATTCGTACCATGAAACAAGCAGTGGGGATGCGGTGAATATGGATGAATAAGTCCCAGATACAACACCAAGTAGTAGTGCCACAATAAACCATCTGATTGACTCTCCTCCAAAAAGTAAAAGCATAAACAATACTAACGCCACCGTCACAGATGTATTAAGCGACCTATTGATGGTTTCAAGCATTGATGTGTTAACAATCTTCTCGAATGAATAGTCTGAGTGGTTTTTAAGATTTTCGCGAATCCTGTCAAAAACAACAATTGTGTCATGCACAGAAAAGCCCATTACGGTAAGCAGTGCAGTGATAAACAAAGAATCAACTTCTACGTTAAAGAAATATCCAAGCAATGAAAAGAGTCCCATCACCAATAAAACATCATGGAGAAGTGCAATGATAGCACATATCCCATACTTCCATGAGGATACAGGTTTAGACACTTTCCTAAAAACAAACGCTATATAAAAAAGAATTGCAGTGGATGCAATACCTACTGCCTTCAGCGCATTTATTGTTGTCTCTTGCCCAATCGTTGCACCAACTGTTTCAAATGATTTTTCACTTGTTTTGGGATATTTTCCGATAAAGGTTGTGTTCGTATCATAAACACACCATTTTGCCCTTTGCTTATCGTCTGCACACCATAACCTTGAGTTTCTATGATTTTTTCAATTTCTTTTGGTGAAACAGCCTTATCAGATTGTATCTGCATTACTATTTCTGACCCTCCAGTAAAGTCAATTGCCGGCTTTAATCCAAAAAATACGAGAGATATAAGTCCAGGCAAGATTATAAAAGCTGAAATAAGGTAATAAAATTTTTTGTATTTTAAAATGTTCATGTTTAGATTTTACTTGATGCTTTTAGTAAGTTTTTTGTTATAACAATTGCTGAAAACATAGAGATAATAATTCCTATTGCCAGCGTGACTGCAAATCCTCTAACAATTCCTGATCCAAAATAATAAAGTATTGCAGCAGTTATAAGACTGGAAACATTTGAGTCTCTTATTGATGACCATGCACGATTAAATCCTAAATGAATAGCCTGATTTCTTGTTCTTCCACCACGCAGCTCTTCTTTCATTCGTTCAAAAATAAGAATGTTTGCATCTACTGCCATGCCAATAGACAACACAAAACCTGCAATTCCTGCAAGTGTTAACGTTATTGGAATAAACTTAAACACAGCAAGCGTAAGTATTACATATATAAAAAGTGCAGCTGACGCTAATATCCCTTCTTTTCTATATATAAATATCATAAATACAACCACTGATAAAAATCCTAATAATCCTGCGAGTATTGATTTTTTTAATGAATCAATGCCAAGTGAGGGGCCAACAGTATTCTGTCCAATAATTTCAAGTGGTGCGGGAAGAGCACCAGAGTTTAACTGAACAGACAACGCTTTTGCGCTTTCGGTCGTAAATCCACCCGTAATGACTGCTGTCCCATTTACAATTTCCGAATTAACCTGAGGCGCTTCTACTAATTGATTATCAAGCACTATTGCAAGTGGCTTTCCTATATTTCTTTTTGTAATGGCTGCAAAACTTTTGGCGCCAGTTGGTGTAAAATCTAATTGAACTTGCGCACCCCCAACCCCAGTATTGTTAAATACAACTTGTGAGCTTTTTAGATCCTTCCCTGAAAGCTCAGTTTTTATTGGGTTATTTCCTAAAAATATAGGAAGACCCAGGGGCAAATCAGCAGAAGGGGTAGCATCTTTGACAACAGGGCCTGCTTCCCAAAATGACAGTTCAGCAGTTTTTCCAATAAGGCTAACTGCTGTATCTACATCATTTAATCCAGGAAGTTCTGCCACAATCCTATATTCATTGTTAATTTTTAAGGTTTGAATTGATGGTTCACCTACTCCAAAAAAATTCACTCGCCTATCTATAATATTACGTGCACCTTCAAATGCCTTGTCCCGTTCATCTACTTGAATATTTTTCATATCTACCTTATAGGTAAGTTGTGTGCCTCCCTGCAGATCAAGGCCTAATTTATAGGAAAGGTCTTTTTGAAAATGAAGATTTCCAACTCTCACATCAATGCTTTCTGGAGGTATAGAGAGTGTTCCAATTTTAAAACTATATGGGAGATCAAAAATGAACAAAAGCAGGGATGCCAAAACAATGAATACAATAAATACTTTTGGATTTCGCATAGAATTAGGAAAGGAGTGTTTCTTCGTCACCGATTAGCATCACACGTGAACCTGATATTACAGATGTTATAAATGGGTCAAGGCGTTTTTTTCTAAAAATAAATTCTTCTTCTGTCATAACGGTGTAATTTATTTCTTCTCCTCGTTTTGTCTCTTCCTGTTTCACAATGAGAGATAGCTCAGGAAGAACTACAGTCCCAACAATTAGCAAATCAACATCATCTGGATTTTCACGAATCTTTCGCGTGAACTTGCCAGATAGCATAGCGTACTTAATCTTTCCTAATTTTACTTTGTTTTTAATAATATCAAATCCCAATCCGCTAGATTTTGCATTTAATCGAAGGAGATCATAGTAGTAAGGATAATTTTTATCTAAATAATAATAAACCCTGTTTGCTCTTGGTTCACGAGACAATACTCCTTTTTTTTCAAGTAAAATCAGCTCACGTCTTACTGCATTTATTTCTTCATTTACACGTCTTACAATTTCACGGACATGATACATTTCGGATTGGTTGTCTAGAAATAGAGACAAAAGTTTTACGCGGGTTTTAGATGTAATGAGATCTTTTAACATAATTATAAAGCAGGATGTACAAATAATTTTAGCATCTTGAAACAAAGATGTCTAGGGCAGAGGTGAGCTATTTAACTGTAACTTCGGTATCAGGCGCAACTATTGAAAACCATGTTAGCCCTCTATTTAATTGAATTTCTTGTCCTTTGGAATCATACAGCATTGTTTTACTCTCACGGTCTGCTTTTTTCCATGTTCCATCAACTTCTTTCCCATCCATAAATATTAATGCCTGACCAGTTCCTTTTGTGCCATACAGCATATGCAAATTACCCTCATATCCATCGTTTGCTCGTGATTCACGCATAAATAAGATCACAACGTTTTTGGCCATAATAGGCTTTTTTGTATTTCTGTCTGTGTGATCTATTCCTCCATTTTTACGCGCGTATGTGTTTGTTGCTTTGTCATATACCCAATTGACTGCAAAGTCTTTGTATCCATCCCAAAACTCGTGAGATACGGTTTGTGCTGCTGGACGTGAAGAAGATGGAGCGTCATCCTTAAACTTATACTCTGTAAACGTGGTATCCCAAGAAAGACCATCCTCGTCAACTTCAGTTAACTTCCTCTTCTCCTTTGCATAATCCCAAAGTGCGCCTGTGTTAGAAAACATGGTATGCTCCGTAGCAACTGAACGTCCATTTATACTTTCAATTCTCTTAAAAATAGGATATGGAACTGAAAACTGATTAAGATCATTATAGAAATTCCACCCATAATCTCCAATTTGTCCTAAAGCATTCGCAGGCCCTGGTGTATTTGCGCCTCCTACATGGGCGTACAATGGATTATTGCCGTATTCAGAAATAAAGTCTAGGAAATAAGTACGTGCTGATCTAACAGGCCCAATTTGCCCTGCATCCTGACAGTAAAAAACTGCCAAAAATCGTGTTATACCACCTTCTGCAATTGCCTCGTAAACTACGTCTGCGGATTGAAGCCCAGACTGAGGTCTTGCGTCCACTGAATTTTCAATCATAACACCCAAAGGTCTGTGCTGCTCCCACCATTTTCTTTGCTGTTTGGAGTATTTTGCACCATTGGTAGGACACACTTCAGTTTTGGGTAAGCTTGCATCAAAGACTATACGCTCCGTATCTGATGTCCCTTCTTTTTTGGGCGCTGGAACGGGAGTGTTAATAAGACCTGTCTGAGAAAGGAAAGAAGTGTTTGCAAATAGTAAATACGAAAGAAGTGAAGACACAGCATACAAAATAACTGAAATTAGAACTATTTTTTTTGTTTTAGAATTCATGTTTACTTATGTACCTTTGCGCTTTTTAGGGCCTCCTCTTCCTCATGTGTTAATTCATGTTCAGTTCCTTTTCCGTTTGCCACATGCTTTGCATACCAGCGAGTCCCAGTTCTTGTATGCAAACTCGAAATAATTACTCCTGTATTGTGAGCGTCAACAAGGGCTAAGATAAAACTCTGATCACCACCTGTATCCTTAAAAGGATTAAAACGCAAAAGGCCTACTTTTTGAATATGCAGTAGACCATTCTTATCTAGTTTATCACATGCAACTGCCAACAGGTCAATAGTCTTTTTTATCTTATCTTGATCTGTAGTAATCTCATCAAGTAGTTTAACGATTGATTCCTTTTTGCCAGCTTTTATAATTCTGGAATAATAAAAATAAAACTGAACAAACAAAAATGTTAAGGCAATATTCCACAAAATCAATACTATGCAAAGAATTATAATTACTTGAAGATTCATGTAGTTTAGGCTGTAGCTTCAAAAAAAACAGGGATTATAGCGACAGTTAAAATATTTTAGCCTCTTGACACGTTCAAGTCAATATGATACTTTTTGTGACATGGCCTTAATCAAACGTGATTTAAGGTTAAGTGTTACGGCTTTATAAATATATGGCAAAAATCATACAAAAGGAAAATACTAAAGTTGTAGCAAATACAAATCCTGAACTCATAATTTCACAAAATAGCAATTCGCATTCTTATTCATTTTCCCCTGCTGCAACAAAAAAGAGTCCTCTCCAAGCACCTAAACAACTTCCTAATACCACTACATACCAATATGTACAAAAGGAGATTCAAAAAACATCTATAATTACAATTTCCATTATTTCTGTAAGCCTAATGCTTTATGCATTAATTCAGCTACGGGCAATTAATGTTTCAATTTTTGGCTACTAATTTATTCATGAAAATTTTGAAGGGAGGTGAGTTTTAAATATGGCAAGCATGTATTGTGTAAAATGTCGCGCAAAGAGAGAAGATCCAGAGGCAACTCCGGTTACTATGAAAAATGGTAAACCTGCTATGAAAGGAAAATGCCCAGTTTGTGGTACAGGAATGTACAAAATTGGAAAAGCATAAAATCTTTTCTCTTTCTGTCTTTCAAAAAGAAAGACACAAAAACTCAAAAACCCGATATTCAAATGTTGCTTGTTTACAAGAATCATTTAATGGTCGGGTTTTTGTTTGGCTGGAAATATGAGAGTTTGTGCTTTAAATTCTTGGGGGGGGGTCAACTATATCACCCTTCTGAAATCAGATTAAGGATTATAGTGTTTTAATTTATAGACTTTTATGACCGACACAGGCCACTCTCCTACAATTTCAGCTTGTCCAAAACCAGCAACCTCCCACAACGGATACCCCTCTGGATAGCAAGGGTTTGATTCGCAGACAATAAGCAGCTGGTCTGTTATACTCATGCGCTCAGGATCTACGCCAGGAAATTCTATAGTAACCGGCTTTTGATTATTTACTTCAAAAAAGTATCTATATGCGTGGTCTGAATTTCCGCCACTTGAAATAACTGCAAAATTAAATGGCTTTCCGTCTGTTTGAGATAATACAAACTCTGAGATAGTTCTCACCTGACGCAGCTGATGATTTCCAATATTTTTAAATGGATTAAAATATAGGTTAAGAATTACAATTCCAATAATTAATAGTCCAAGAAAAATAACAGCAGCTTTCCCTTTTTTAAACAAAAACGACAATAATCCTGCAAAGAATAGGAACGGGAGAGGAAAACCAATGGTCAAATAATAATCATAAATTGGTTTTTTATAGAATCCAAATAATGCTAACATCAAGAATAACCATATGAAAAGTAAAACATATTTGTTAAATGCAGCATCTTTTTGCCGATATGCATTTACAGTTTTTACAATAATGTACAGAATTGAAACAATTGCTATAAGATACACAAATAACCCCCACAACTCTACTATCTGCATCGAGTAAAGATTTAATTCTTCAACTTTAGGAAAAGCAAATATAAGTCTTCCAAACAATCTAAAAAACACGTCTTGAACTATTACAAAATATTTTTCATTTCCTCCCGTATCTCCTGAAGACAATACAAAGTTATAAATACTTGTAAAGTTTTGAAATCCATGACGAATTTCAAAAAGTAAAAATGGAAACCAGCCAATTACCGTTCCTAATCCAAAAAAAGCATACCGTTTCAAGATACCCACCACACGTTTTACTTTTTTTTGCTTATCAAAGCTTGTGGCAATAACTAGGTAAGCGGCTACAACCACCCCAAGAAATGTAGTGAGATAATGAAGCTGTAATAAAATTCCAAACAGAAATCCAGAGAATATGAGAAGCTTCCAGGATTTTCCCATTACGGCCTTATAAAGCACATAAAGCATTAAGAGGGTAAAAAAGGGAACAACATTGGGATTCCATGAAGACCGAGAATAAACTATAACAAGAGGTGAAACTGCGTACAAAAGAGCTGCTACAAGCGCTGCAGAATAAGAAAAAAAGTCTTTTGAAACTATGTACACTAATAATACCGTTGCCACGCCAACTAACGCTACCATCACCGCAGGACCTACGGGATTATAGTTAAAAAGAGCCAAGAACGGCGCCATAAAATAGTAATAGATGGGACCCAAGAAAAAACCTCCAACGGATGCTGTAGGTCCTAAAAGCGTTAACCCCTCCTGTGCTGCTGATAAGTTGCCTGAAAGTAGCGCCAGAACCCCGTCAATGATATGTTTTACAACAAGCACATCGCGGCCCTCATCCCCTAAAAATGTCAGGTATTCATCTATTCTATGTATCCGCATATATGCAGCCAGAATAAGTATGAGAATTATGGGAATGTTCTTTTTTGTAAATATTCCTTTGTGGGTAAGCAGTCCTTTCAAGTGTTTTACCATAAGAAGTTGATACTTTTACTCTCTCCAAATAAACTTATTATAAATAGTAAAATTCCATACAAGCAGTATTGCTGTCCCTATTCCAAAATATATCAAATAATGCTCTCGTCCAAAATTTTTCTCTCCAACATATATTGTTCCATTTTGAAACAACCAAACGCCAATGTTTGATGTAAGAAAAAACTGCATCATCTTAAAAAAATACGATCCAACCGTCTTAGTTCTCTTATTTCCAAACGTCCATAAATTATTAAGATTGTAATTTGAAAAAATTGCCAGCTGCGCACCTACCGTATTTGACGCTACCAAACTAATATGTGTATAGTTTGCAAGAATAAAATACGTTGTTAGATTAATAAATAAACCACTAAATCCAACCACAAAAAACTTTCCAAATCGTCCAAACATAATTTCTTGAATACGTGCTGTAATAACAAAATATAAAACATCAAAAATATACCCCAATGGTGCAATTTTTGATTTTCCCAATGTTCTATCTGTAAAATGAAAAGGAACTTCTCCTATCTTAAATCCGTCCCTAACGGCTTTGTGTAGAAATGAAATTTGAAAAATATATCCATTATAATTTGCCAGCTCTTTCTTTTCTTTTAAAAATACCTCTTTCTTTAATGCCCTGTATCCACCTGTCCAATCATGCACATTAAATCTCATAAACACCGTCCTTACAAATAGATTAGCAGTTATCGAAAATAGTTTCCTTTGTATTGGCCAATTTTTAGGAATAGATCCTCCTTTACTGTATCTTGTACCAATTACCATATCGCAACCTTCATCTATTTTCTTTAAGAATTGAGCAACTTTTGTCGGATCGTGTTGACCATCCGCATCCATCTCAAAAAGTATATCCGCCCCCATTTCCTCAATTGCATAATTCATTCCTCTAATATAGGCTGCTCCAAGTCCTTTTTTAGGACCTTGAGAAATCTCAAGATTTTTATACTTTTTAATCAGCTTCTTAACTATTTCAGCTGTACCATCAGGAGAATTATCGTCTGCAACTAAAATATGCATAGCATAATCACTAATACTTGGGAAAATTTCCTCTTCAAGCGTATGAATGATTGACTCAATATTTTCTCGTTCGTTATATGTGGGAAGAATGATTACTACCTTTTGCTTATTCATGTATATTTATAAATCACCCATCAAGTATATCATTGTTAGGAATGTATGTGTGATAGGAAGATTTTAGAAGACGTTATGAGTTCTTTTTTTCAATTTCTATATCCGACTTAACCATCATTGAAACAAGATCCTGGAAACTGGTTTTTGGCTCCCAACCTAGTACTTTTTTTGCCTTTGAATAGTCACCTATTAGCGCGTCTACCTCAGCAGGACGCATGAATTTTGGATTATTTGATTCAACATAGTCCTGCCAATTATCAATTCCTACCTCTTTAAATGCAAGTTTTACAAAATCCTCTATGCTATGTGTTTGGCCAGTTGCTATTACATAATCATCAGGAGTATCCTGCTGGAGCATGAGCCACATTGCCTCCACATAATCACCCGCAAATCCCCAATCCCGCTTACTATCTAGATTTCCAAGCACAATCTTCTTCTGTTTTCCAAGTGAAATTCTGGCAACAGCATTTGAAATTTTTCGGGTTACAAATTCAATACCCCGGCGAGGTGACTCATGGTTAAAAAGAATTCCTGAAACAGCAAACATATCATAACTTTCACGATAATTTACAGTGATATAATGTCCATAAACTTTTGCAACACCATAAGGAGATCTTGGGTAAAATCTAGTAGTTTCTTTCTGAGGAATTTCCGTTACCTTTCCAAACATTTCTGATGATGATGCCTGATAAAATTTTATCTTTGGATTCACTGTCCGTAATGCTTCAAGAACACGTGTTACACCAAGTGCCGTATATTCACCTGTAAGCACTGCCTGATTCCATGATGTTTTAACAAAACTTTGAGCGGCTAGATTATATACCTCATCAGGATTTGCTTCTCTTACAGCGTCATCCAGAGATTTCTGAT
>CAYRYY010000001.1:5789-11976 GCA_964428715.1 uncultured Gammaproteobacteria bacterium | reverse complement strand
CTGATCAAGAAGATCTGCTGAAATAAGCTCAACCTGATCAACAAATCCTCTAATATTTTCTGTGTTTGGGGTGCTTAGGCGTCTGACTAAACCAAACACTTCATAATCTTTTTTGAGCAAAAATTCAGCCAAATATGAACCGTCTTGACCGGTAATTCCAGTAATTAATGCACGTTTTTTAGCCATTTATATAAATCTACAACTTTAAAATCTTAAACTACATCTCTCCAATAATCAAGAGTATCTTTTAAAGTCTTGTCCAACTCTATCTCTGGTTTCCAGCCCAACTTTTCAATTTTAGTATTATCAGATCTAATATCTGGAACATCACTTGGACGCAGTTTTGATGGATCTATTTCCACCTCAATCTTCTGTTTTGAGTTTTCTAAAAGTAAATAAAGTATTTGAGATATTTTGTGTGACACGCCAGACCCCGCGTTATATGCTTCACCTGGTGCGCCAAGACGCCCAAGAATCTCATAGGCTTTTACCATATCACGAACATCTGTAAAGTCTCGTTTTGCCTCCAGATTTCCTACTTTTATCTTCCCTTCACCATTCTTCTCTATCTCTGCTATTTGTTTTGCAAAAGACGCCACTACAAATTGACCTGTTTGACGAGGGCCAATGTGATTAAATGGTCTCACACGTATAATATCCATTCCGTACGATAGATTGTATTGCAGACCTAAATAATCCTGTGCAATTTTTGAAACCGCATATGGACTTCCTGGACGCATCTGTGTATCTTCCGAAATAGGGAGATCAGATGCAGTTACTAATCCATATATTTCTGCTGATGATGTGATGAGGATTCTGGGATTGTTAGATGATTTTCTTACTGCCTCAAATAAATTAAGCTGTGCTGCAATATTATTGGTAAAAACTTTTGAAGGATCTTTAAAACTCTCGGCAGGAGATGTAAGAGCCGCTAAATGAAATATAATGTCAGGTGAAAAACTATCTAAGTTTCTTTCAACTGCCTCCATATCCATTAGATCCACCTTGTGAAGTTCAATTTCCTGTTTTATGTGGTCGATATTTTGAGTATTATCTGAAATGTGTGTGCCGCCCACTCTGTAGTCATTTTGAAGTAAAAATTCGGCGAGGTAACTTCCAGCAAAACCTGATATTCCTGTAATATACGCTTTTTTCATTATCTTCCAACTCCCAAAGAATTGAAACCGACTCTTTTAAGTTCTGATTGACTGTAAATATTTCTTGCATCAACCATGTTTGGCTTGTTCATGACTGATCCTAATTTTTTTAGATCCAACTCTTTAAACTCATTCCACTCGGTAAGCAACACTATACAATCTGCTCCTGTAGCAACATCATATGCGTCGTTTTTGTATTCTATTTCAGGCATTAACTTTTTGGCGTTTTCCATTGCCTGCGGATCAAAGGCCGCAACCACTGCACCCTCATTTCTCAATAAATGTGTTATTGTGATTGAAGATGCATCGCGCATGTCGTCAGTGTCAGGCTTAAATGCCAGACCAAGTATTCCAATTTTTTTGCCCCGTAATTCTCCTGTTAGTTTTTTCACTTTTTTTACAATATCACGCTTTGCATAATCATTGATTTTTTCAACCTCATCTAATAATGCAAAATTGTAGTCATAGTTTTTAGCAATTGCGAGTAATGCCTTTACATCCTTTGGGAAACAACTTCCGCCATAACCTGCTCCAGCTGACAAGAATGCGGAACCAATTCTCCTATCTAGTCCTATCCCTTCTAATACCTGAGGACCATCCGCGCCACACATTTCGGATAACTTTGCGATAGCATTTGCATAGGATATTTTTGTAGCTAAAAATGAATTTGATGCATATTTAATAAGTTCTGCTGTCTCAAGATTTGTTAAAACAAGTTCTCCGCCAAGGGGTTTGTGGATGTCTATAAGCAGTTTTTCTGCTTTTTTGCTCTCTGTCCCTATTACAACTCTATCAGGGTGCAGTGTATCTGAAATTGCTGTCCCTTCACGTAAAAATTCTGGAACTGAAGCAATATCAAATTCTGATGCTGACTTTTTGTTTTCTTCAATAATCTGCTTTATTCTCTTATTTGTCCCTGGAGGAACTGTGCTTTTTGTAGCAATTACAGTATACCCCGACATGTTCTCTGCAACTTTTTGTGCAACTTCAAAAACAGTAGAAAGTTCTGCATCTCCAGTCTTTTGAGGAGGAGTTCCGACTGCTATAAATACAATTTCTGACTCGGTTACGGCCGGCAAATAGTCCAGTGTAAAGATTAGACGGCCTGCTTCAACATTGCGCATGACAATTTCAGATAATCCAGGTTCATAAATTGGAAGTATGCCTTTTTTGAGATTTTCTATCTTTTCAGGAGTTCTACCAATAACATAAACCGTATTCCCTAGATCAGCAAATATAGCCGCTGTAACCAACCCTACATAGCCATGTCCAATAAATGTTGTTTTCATATTATAACCAAAGACAATGCTTCCCAAACCTTCTTCAAAGGTGCGCATGTTCACTCTTAAGGTTTTTATTTTACCATTATTCAATGAGAGATTTAAAGGTCTAGCCGCTTTATTCTCAAAATACTCAGCTCTCGTTGTTTGACTTATTAAATCTTTTGAAATATTCAACTTTTCAGCTATAAGCAAAGCTGCATCATACGGAGTTATGCTGCTCTCCCCAACCACATGATATGTGCCTTTCGCATCATTCTTAATGCATGCGTCAATTGCATAAGCAATATCATCTATGTATGTGGGGCACATGATGTGATCAGTTACTCCTCTTATTTCTTTTCCTTCAAGCAATCTATTGCCTATAATTCGCACAAAGTCTTTTTTTACTGCAGACGAATTACCATATGGATATGCAATGCGTAAAATAATATATTTTGCACCTGAATTCTTAACTGCGTTTTCACCGTGGAATTTTGTCTCGCCATACCAATTTATGGGATTTGGAATATCATCCTCAGTATAAGATTCTCCAAGTTTTTTTTCTCCATCAAACACAAAATCAGTGGATATATAAATCATTTTTTTATCGTACTTTTTACAAAGCTCAGCCACATTTTGGCAACCTACCACATTCATTAACCACGCTTGCCCATTTTCACCCTCAGCCCTATCTTGTTCACACCCATCTACATCAGCTTTGGCTGCCATATGAAGCACATACTTTCCATCAAATCGAGAGATACTATTGTCCAATGACTCTTTGCTGACAATGTCAACACCTGTACTTCTTGATGCATGAACAAATTCATACTCAGTAAGTACTTCAGTTATCCTACTACCTAATAATCCAGTTAAACCTGTTCCTAAAATTTTTTGCATGAATTTTTACCTGTAGAGTGCTTTTAGAAATTGCCTATTTCTTGTCCGCATACTGATTTTTATAATATTTATCAAACTCAGCATTTTTCAGTGCTTTCCACCAGTCTTTATTATCTTTATACCAAAGCACAGTTTTTTCAAGCCAGGTGTCAAAGTCAAATTCAGGCTTCCAGCCTAATTCGCGATTAATCTTTCCCCAATCAATTGCATATCTTCTGTCATGTCCTGGTCTATCTTTCACAAACTCTATCATGCTCTCATCTTGTCCTAACAGCATAAGAATTTTTTTAACAATTGAGATATTGTTAATTTCCTCAGTTGGCCCCAATCCGCCTACGCAATATGTTTCGCCAATTATCCCATTCATCAATACTGCTTCAATAGCACGGCAGTGATCTGTTACATGCAGCCAATCCCGAACATATAGACCATCTCCATAAACAGGAACCTTTTTGTCCTCCAATACATTTGTAATAGCCAATGGAATTAATTTTTCTGGAAATTGCATGGGTCCAAAATTATTTGAGCAATTTGTAATAGTCACTGGCAAGTTATATGTGTGATAGTAAGCCCTCACTAAATGGTCCGAGGATGCTTTACTTGCCGAATATGGACTCCTTGGATCATACGGGGTCTCCTCTGAAAACTTATTTGATGAATTTAACTCCAGTGCTCCAAACACTTCATCTGTTGAAATATGGTGAAAATGTTTAATTTTTTTCTCAACTGCTGCATCCAATAATACCTGTGTGCCGCCCACATTTGTCTCAACAAATTGAGATGGCGCATGAATTGATCTGTCTACATGAGACTCTGCTGCAAAATGAACAACTGTATCAACCCCATCCATTACATCTTTTACCAAATCCACATCACAGATGTCTCCTTTTATAAACTTATAACGCGGGTCATGCTCAACAGATTTAAGATTTTCTAAATTCCCTGCATACGTTAGCTTATCCAAGTTTATAATTAAGTCATTCTTGTGGTGGGACAACCAATACAAAATAAAATTGCTTCCAATAAATCCTGCACCACCTGTTACTAAAATTTTCATATTATCTTTGTTTATCAGTTTCTAAACACATTCTCCACGGATTTGCGGTACTCGCCAAAAAGTGGCTGCGTTTCCTAGAATCCTGCGCTACCTGTAACTAAAATTTTCATGTTTTTATATATTCCAATTCAAAACCGGAAGTGGAAACGGTTTTTTTAAGTACTTTTTATAAAGCTCAATACTCTCGATATGATCAAATGCCCTATCGCGCTCTTTGGGTAAACTATCAAGAGACACCCAATCTATACTTGAAACCTCATTATTATCTTTTTTACTTCCCCCTGTCAACTCAACAATATATTTGAAATCAACATTTTGCCTATCTTCTTTTGGACGGGAAGGTGAATCGATTACCTGGAACAGGTTTACGATTTTACCCTCATAGCCTGTTTCCTCTTTAAGTTCACGTAGGGCACCCTGCTGAGTTGTTTCATTCCTATCTAAAAAACCTCCTGGAAGTGCATATAAATTTCCGTTTATTAATTGGGGCGCACGTTTAATCAATAACACTTCATTCTTGTCATTTACAACGATTGAACCTACAGTTACATGCCTTAACAACCCTTCGTTTCCGTTTTCAAATGTGCATTTAATCATGAGATTATGAGGCTTTATCTTTTTCACGCGCTGCCATGAAATTACTCACCCTAAGCAGGCTATCAAATGTTCCAGCGTCTTCCCACATTCCTTCAATAATCCTCACATCTAAATCTCCTTTTTCCCGATATTTGTTGTGCAAATCTACTATCTCAATTTCCCCCCTGCTTGAGGGTTTTAATTCTTTAGCATATTTAATAACGTTATTGTCATATATATATATTCCAACTGCTGCATAATCGCTTTTTGGATTTTCAGGTTTTTCGACAATAGATAAAACTTTATAGTTTTGGTCAAACTCAACAACTCCAAAGCGCTCAGGATCATGTACTTTTTTGGCAAAAATTCTGGCACCGCTTTTGAAATCCTGAATATCTTGAGCAAAATCATGCTCAAAAATATTATCTCCCAAAATCATAGTTACACTATCCTCACCAATAAAATTTTCACCCACTATAAATGCGTCAGCCAATCCCCGTGGTTCCTCCTGAACTTCATAGGAAAATTTTAATCCAAGTTCTTTCCCAGAACCCAACAAATTCAAAAAGTGTCCTGCATACTGCGGAGCTACAATGATCAGCATTTCTTTAATTCCTGCACGCGCCAATGTTTCTATCGGATAAAAAATCATGGGCTTATTATATACAGGCAACAGCTGTTTAGAGGTAATTTTGGTAAGCGGCCTAAGCCTTGTTGCAGATCCTCCTGCAAGAATTATTCCTTTCATTTTTTATAGTATTCCACTCTTCAAAAACATAAAGAGCGAGACGATCAATACACTAATTATTATGTATTCTAGCACAATTTTTACATGCATGTCATGATCTAAATAATGATGCGCTAACCCCATAATCACATACAAAATTACTACCCCAAAGAGTCCGATAAATTGCGCATTTACAGACTCTAGTGAGTACACTATAAAAAATCCCAAACCTAATATGCATGCTTCAATGATGTAATAATTTAAATGGCTTTTTTTCATAAAATACCCCCAGTCCGCTCAAGAAATATAAACACCAAGAATAAAATAAGTATTATGATGTGATCCAAGTTGTGCCCCATAATGCGCGGAATCTTGCGTCTTTCAACAATAATCAGATCTAGCAGCAAAACAGTAATTATAAATACGAGAAAAACTATGCTTAGTGATTTGGTCGCACTGGGTGCATTAACAACTGACCCATAACTTTTTCCCTCAGGCAGCACAACTT
>CAYRYY010000001.1:0-5779 GCA_964428715.1 uncultured Gammaproteobacteria bacterium | reverse complement strand
GATTTTACTTCTGACTCTAAAGCAGGAATTGTGTTTGGAGCTTGCGCAATCTGTAAGTTAGGAGCCTCCGGCAAAGATGCTATCTGCTCACCTTGTGCTTCAAGTGGTTTTCCAAACATCTGAACCACCACTACCGTGTCCTCACCCGTAAGATGCCCCTCCTGAATTGCAAAACCAATTTCAGTATATTTTGATGAGAGCAAGTTTTCTCTATGCGTAGGCGAGTTCATCCAAGCATTAACTACATCTGATGAGCTTGTAAATCCTTTCGCTAAATTTTCCCCTGCAAAAAGGTATTCATAGTCTGCAGCCTTTATAAATGACCAAGGCGTAGTACCATTCGGCGCAAAGTGAGCCCAATAGTTATTCTCAAACATATTAGCCACTTTTCGTCTAGCGGCGTCCGACAATTTAGGATTTAGCTGTAAAGGCGCTGCGCCATTTAAAGACCGCTGTTTATTTGTGTTTTCTAACAAATCCTGCTCACTAATTGTGTATGATATTCCCAACACATCAGGACGAGACTGCTTCAGAACATAAACTCCGCATGAAAGAGATAGAAAGGCTGCAATAAAAACAAAAAGGAAACTATGGTGCAAGATGCGCGCACGATAATTATTCGTTATATGAGGTGTAAAAAAGTGCTTAAAATAATTCACAATAGTATTATCTTATGCACAAACTGCCAAAAAGAACAAGAACTAGTATTCAGGAATTATAATTTCTCCAAGTGGTTTTTTGTTAACGGTAATGCTTCCTCCAAATGAAAGTGCATTTGCAATGGACACTCCAACTCTAAGCCCTGTAAATGATCCTGGACCCGTATTGATTTCAATTTCTGAAATTTGATTAAGTGTAATTTTTTCTTTTTTCAAAATTCTATCAAGCAATTCAAGCACATTTTGATCTCCAGGGGTTTTTCTCTCTTCTTCAAGCACAACGCTTTTTGAGCTTAAAACAAGCTCCACTCTTGTCTTTAAATTATTCGATGTATCAATCTTTAAAATATTCATTTGTTTTGCCTAAAACAACTGCACCCTGTCTTATTATTTTCCATGGCTTACTGGTCGCGTCAACAATTGTTGACTCATTCTTGTACGTACATTCTCCATAAAAAACAGCATCAGCATTATTTAGCACGTGATCATTTACATCTTCTATCCTGTATGGAGTTTTGTCTCCTGACTTGTTTGCTGAGGTAGCTACAATAGGTACGCCCACAAGATTTATTATTTTTTGCATATCAGGGTGATCTGGTAATCTTACAGCCAATATATTTGAATTACCCGTAACGATATCAAGAACTGCATTTGGTTTTGTTTTAAAAAATATACTAAGTCCGCCCGGCCAATATGCATTCACAAGCTCCTTTCTTACGTCTTCAGGTATTACTACAAACTTTTCAGCCATTTCAACGCTATCCACTAAAACGAGCACTGCATTGCTCAATGACCTTTGTTTTATATCAAATACTCGTCTAACTGATCTTTCATTATCCATCCTACAACCAATACCAAATGCTGTATCTGTTGGAAATACAACAACATCACCTCTTTTAAATTTTTCTACAATATTTGCTAAATTTTGTTCATTCATATTTGATTATATTAATTGTTCGAGTATTATCTTTATTCAGTAAAAATTTTACATCAATTCTTTTTTGAGGCATATAACCCTGCATATTTTCTGGCCACTCAATAATTTTAATTTCGGAACCCTCCAACAAGTCTGGCAAACCAATTTCCTGCAATTGTTTTTCGTCATCTATTCTGTACAGATCAAGATGATACAGGTTTTCATATTCTCTAACAATTGTAAATGTAGGAGAAATGATTGTGTTTTTGACATTAAGACCTTTTGCTATTCCTTTCACAAATGTAGTTTTTCCAAATCCCAAATCACCATAGAGCAATACGACATCACCTTCTAGCAGTGTTTTAGCAAACTCTTGACCTAGTTTTTGGGTATCAGCATCTGTTTTTGAAATGTATTGGTTATTCATCTAATCCTCCTTCTTTTTGTTTTTTCCACTCACGAAAAAGTAGTATACCACATCCTGTAATAATAATTGAAACTCCCAAAAGAAGAGCTAAGGGAGGCATCACAAGCCCATTACTATTATCGCTTGTAGCAATTATAGGAGTAGGCATCTTATCTTGATTTTCAAATTGTACGCCTTTTACTTCCATTTTGGTTGTTGTTTTAGTAGGTGTTGTTTTTGTTACTGATGACTTTGGTGAAAAACTAACAGCTCGAACTGTGGGACTTGGCGCTTGAGTATAGACAGGAACTGGAGTGTGGGTGGGAGCTGGAGTTGATGTTGGTTGTGGGGTAGGGGTAGATGTAGGATAAGCCAAGGCAATATCTAGTACATTTGTTGACCAACTGACAGAAGATATATTTCCACCAGAGGTTATATAATAAAATCCTACTTTAAACTTATAAACCTTGTCACCTTTGTATCCCGTATCAAATCCATCATTCTTAACAACCAAGCTTTTGTCCCATTCTGACAACTTCACTTGTCTTTGCGATGTAGATGACGCACTATTCTTAACCCAGTCAGTATTATTTTTTGTATAACCAAAATAGTTACTGGAACCGTCCTCAAAGAATGCTCCTTTTATATAAATAGTCTCGTCTAGACCAAATCCAGATGCAGATGCTGTAATTACTAACTCTTCTTCCCCAAATAGAGAATTTTTATTTGCAGATATAGTTAGGTCACGGGCTAAAATTAACTGAGGAAACCAAGAGGTAAATATAAAAAACGCAGATAAAATGAGAAAAACTCTCATACGCATTAAGCGTACAAAAAAACTACTGTAAATGCCAGTAAAGAGTCATTTTCCCGTTGGGGTGAAACAAAAATACACCATTTGCTCCATCCCCAGTACAATTCCTGCACGCATATGCTTTTCCATCATCCACGGCTTTAACTAAAATCACAGAATTATTATACATATCAAACGCTGGATGTGGATTTCCTCTGTAGTAGACATTGCTGTAGCATGTGTGACCATATCCCTGCGTTATGTGAAGATTAGCAGTATCCATGGGCCAAGAAAATCCTCCACCACCCGTATTACTCATTCCAGATGGATCCCCAGGACAACCCGTTTGCCAGTCAACCGAGCTTCCCTGCAAAACATTTGCTGGATTTTCGTGATTTGAATAATAGTTATAGTCAGATAATGAAGATATTCCATACACTCCAAAGTGTAAATGAGCACCAAATGAATAACCTGTGTTTCCCATAAGTCCTATTAAATCTCCCCGCTTCACATCTTTTGGCTCAGTTGATACTAATATAGCCGCTGCTTTCTGGATTTGCTGAAGCTCACGCATTGCGTCCGACAAACGCTTCTGGTACTCACGCTCAGAATTCTTGGTTACCGCAAGCAGGTCATCTTTTTGCTTCTTTTCTTGCTCAAGTGTTGTATTGTATCCTTCTAGCTCAGTACGCACCTGCTCCTCTTCTTTTTGCTTATCTTCAAGCAATGTCTTCTCCCTTTCATAATTTTCTTTTGACTGTTGTGCCGCATAAATTGACTTCTTATCATATGCCTGAACAACACGCAAATATGTTAAGCGGGTTAGAAAATTTGAAATATTGTCAGAGGTCAGAAAAACCTGCCATGGATCAATTCTTCCCACTTGGTATGTTGCATTGATTCGGCCAATAAGTGCTTTTGCAGATACTGAAATGTCCTGCTCAAGACCGCCTATTCTTGTTTTGGCTACTTCAATGTTGTCTGTAATTTCCTTAAGTCTCTCTTGTGCCTCTGAAATTTTTAACTCAGTTAGCTTAATCTGATTATCCATTATCTGGATTTGAGAGCTTAATGTTTTGGCTTGACCTTGAAGTTCTGTCACCTTTGATTGATACTCATTTATCTGCTTTTGCAAGTCGCTTAATTTTGAAGTATCAACTTCTTGCGTAGATGTTGGAGTAGGAGTTTGTGTGGATTCCTGTGCTGACACAGAATGTAGGCTTTGCCCTATAGCAAATGTAGTAAGAACTATAAGTAGAATCGCATATAAAAAAATTTTCATTACTTAAGGTAGCGAAGTACTGCCATAAAACTTGCAAAAGCACCTAGGAAACACGCAACAAGTAATTCAGCGCCTAACACACCCAAAACGAGCATGTAGGATATAGGGAAAACTGGAATCCCCTGAAGAAATGTAGAGATTTGAGGAGTAATAAGAAAAAGGATACCATATGAAAGTCCCCACCCTATGAGCGCACCAAGTAACCCATAAAACATACCCTCAAGAAGAAAGGGAGTTCTAATAAACCAATTTGATGCTCCAATTAGCTTCATTATTTCTATTTCTTCTCGTCTAATTGTAATCTTTATTCCTATGATTGTAAGAATTACAAATATTGACACAACTATGAGGATTGAAATAATCCCAACTCCTACAATGCGCAGCGCATTTGTCCACGCTATTAATTTATCAACAATATCCTGCTGATATACAACCTCTTCAACGCTTGATGCGCCCTGAACTATGGGAACAAGTGATGACAAGTCTTCAGCACGAAGTGTTTGAACCTCGAGTGACGCAGGCAAAACATCGGCTGTAACCAAATCAAGCAGAATAGGGTCTCCTTCATTTTGCTGCTGATAAATCTTAAGCGCGTCTTCTTTGGAAACAAATCGGACATTCACTGTCTTTTGGGTTTGCTCTAGCTGAGTTTTAAGTGCATTTATATCATCTGTTGTTGCAGTTTCTGAAAAGAATACAGTTAATTGCGGACGAGATTCTAGATAATCAATAAGACGAACTGAAATAATAGTCAAAAAAGCAAAGCAAGTTATGACAAAAAAAGTAAGCGTCATAATAAGCAGGGCAGATATAGCCTGATAAGGGGACCGTCTTATGTATTTTGCAACAGTCTTAAGATGCATCCTTCTCCTTTCCCTCTTTCTTGTCAGTTTTGTCTGCCTCTTTCTTACTAGACTCCTCATGAGAAGAATGGGACTTTTCATGTTTTTTGTTTTTATCCTCTATTAATTTTCCATGCTCCAACTTTATAACCCTGTCTGAACTACCAATAAGTGTTTCATTGTGCGTTGCCATAAAAATTGTTGTACCTTTTTTATTAATCGCTTTGAGCAAGTCAACAATCTGCTGAGAAGTTTTAATATCTAGATTACCTGTTGGCTCATCAGCAAGCAGTATCTCTGGCCTAAAAACTAATGCGCGCGCAATTGCAACGCGCTGCCTTTCTCCTCCTGACAACTGTATGGGGAATTTTTCAAAACTATCTCCAAGTGCTACTTCACTCAATGCCTCTTGAGCTCGAAGTCGAGCCTCATCTTCCTTTACACCAGAGAACAAAAGAGGCAGCATAACATTTTCCTCAACAGTTCTATCAAACAAAAGTTTTAAATCTTGAAAAATAACTCCTACCTTGCGTCTAAGTGTTGGGATCTTTTTCTTTGGAAGTTTTATAATGTCCCATTCTCCAAGCATGATGTTTCCTTCTGTAGGGACAAGATCGCGAATAATGAGTCTAAAAATTGTGGTTTTCCCTGATCCAGTGGGACCTATGAGATAGGCAAATTCACCTTGCGGAATAGTAAAGGTTACACTTTCCAGTGCCCCATAGTCATTACCATATTTTTTTGATACTTCATGAAACAAAATCATAGGACTTAGATGAAATGATATTTATCTTGATGAGGAACAACACTCGATTAAAGGATTTGCGCACGTCCAACATCCATCAACCATCCCGCTTTTTGGGCAGCGTTTGTTTGACCCC